>CALKLQ010000001.1 GCA_937992055.1 uncultured Clostridia bacterium
AAAAGGGACTTTTTAATGGTTTTTATGGAAAGAAAAAAGGTCTACTATTTTTGCAATTATTGACTTAAATAAGTGAGTTTAAATTAAAATGGACCACTAATTTTTAAAATTTAGATACAAATTTTTGAAATATATGTTATAATGGCTTTGTTAATATATAAAAAGAGACCATCTAATGCAAAAGTAGGCGGTCTTTTTCTATGGTTATAAAAAATAATTTTAAGAAATTTTCAAAATATGAATTTACTCCCTTAATTTTTTAACTTTAGATGTCCTTATAAAGATAGAAGGGCAACCTTTACAAGTTAAAATATACGAGGAGGAATTTTATATGAAACTTAAAGAATGGCTAAGTGTATGGCTAGAAAAATACACGAAACACACTGTAAAACTGCGAACCTATGATAGATACAAATACATCATAGAAAAGCACATCAATCCTAAACTTGGAGATTATGATTTAGATGACCTAAATGGAGAGATTTTTCAAGACTTTGTTTTGAGTGAACTTGAAAACGGAAACTTGAACACAAACGGAAAACTTGCTAACAACTCGGTTATTGGAATTGTGAATGTTTTGAAAGGTAGTATGGCACTTGCTAAATCATTGGATAAAGTGCAAAGAGATGAAATAAAGAAAATAAAGTTGCCAAGTCCAACTGAGAAACCGGTCACTGCTTTTGAAAAACACGAGCAAGAAAAGATTGAAAGATATTGCCTTGCTTCAAACAAAAGTAATTACATTGGAATTGTAATTTGCCTTTATACTGGAATTAGACTTGGAGAGTTACTTGCACTCACTTGGGAAGATATAGATTTTCAAACTGGAATTATGAGCATTACAAAAACTAGTTATAGAATTAAAGAGAATGGTGTGCCCAGAATTGTGATAGATAATCCTAAAACAAAAAATTCAAGCAGAGTTATCCCACTTCCAAAAGCATTATTGGATATTTTGAAAAAAATTAAGAAAACATCTAATTCAAAATATGTTATATCAACTCGCACTGGTGGAATTGCTGGAACAAGGGCATATCAAAGAACTTATGAAAGAATTTTAAGCAAAATTGGAGTTAGTTATAAAAACTTTCACTCACTTCGTCATACTTTCGCAACTCGTGCTATTGAAATGGGAATGGACGTTAAAACTCTATCCGAAATTCTTGGACATAAAAACCCAGTTGTAACTCTTACAAGATATACCCACTCAATGATGTCTTACAAAACAGATATGATGAACAAAATGGGCAAAATGCTTGCTGTCTAGTTTTGTCGAATGTGATAAATTACTAAAATTATATGTTAAAATGATAAAAATGAAAATTTGGAATCCCTAATTTTTCCTTTCAGCTACCTTGGGCTAAAAATAGGACACATAAACCTTGCACAAATCAAACATTTGTTCTAAAATATATAAAAGAATGAAGGAGCGAATTTTGATTGAGAGTTATTGAGTATTTTGACAGAATCCATAGACAAAAGATTGAGCTTGAAGTAACCGATGAAGTTGCTTTGTTTTTGCAGTCTAGTTCTAAAAAATGGCAAAGAAGTCATAATGAATATAACTATCGCACAATTTCTCTTGATACCGTGGTTTATTCTGGAGAAAGTGAAGATGTTACACTAGAAGAAACTATCCCTGCACCTGAAGAAGATGAAGTTATGAATTGTAAGACTTGCAAACAAAAACTAAAGTTTTACAACATTGTTTGGAAAGTGGTTAACAATCTAGATAAGGATAAATATGACTTAGTTTGGGACTTTTTTGTTTTTGGAAAATCTCAAAAGCAACTTGCTTGCGAAAAAGGAATAACTGAAAGTGCATTATCTCAATTATTAAGCACCATTCGAGATGATTTGGTTTATCACTTTAATTGTGATAAAGAATTTACGCAAACGGATTATTATAAAGAGTATTTCAAAAGAGAAATGCAAGATGTAAAGAGAATTGCACAATCTCTGACACCAGAAGAAATCGGTGGATACATAATGAATGGAGTTTTAGGACTTGCAAAATTGGCAACTCAAGTTTTCAAAAAATCCACAATTCTAAATAAAGATATTGAATATAAAGATAAATTTTCAAAAGCAAATAGAGTTGTAAAACAGACTATTGAACAACTAAATCCTGACAACGACAATACTAAAACATTCAAAATTCCAGATAACTTAATCAACAAAGAAAATATAGAAAGTATAATTAAAAACATAGATAAATTTTTTAAATAGAAAAACAGCTTTTAACTTGGGCTGTTTTTTTGTTGCCCTTTAAATTTAAAAACTAGGAGAATTTATGCAAATATTAAACAATGAAACAATGCTACGAATAAGAGATAAGAACTTACTGGACAAATTGCAGAAAATGTTTAACGAGTCCAACTTTACATCTTACAATGCTTTTCTAAATTATCTTTTAAAGCAAGTCGTATTTAGAGAAAATAAAGAAGATGAAATTATTGAAAAGTTAGAAGCACTAGAAGACAAAACCAACGCCATCTATGAAAAGGTAAAAAAAGTATGACAGTTAAAGACAATGTTGTATTTAAGTGTTTTTACTATAAGCCAAAAGAAAAATATAGTGCAAAAACACAAGCAGATAAAATTAAAAAACGAGATTTTTTGAGTTGCAATTCTTCATATAACTATGTGAGTTATGTCGACACTGGTGCAAGCAACAAATTGCCAAAAGATTACACCGAATATGTGAGCAATGACGAAAAATCCTGTGGTACATTTAACCAAGATGGACTTCTCAATGACAAGCAAAAGAAAGAACTGAAAGAGATGTTAAGAACAACACAAAGTTGTATTTGGGATTGCGTTATATCTTTTAGAGAAGATTTTGGCGAAAAGTATTGTAGGGACTATGAACAAGCGTATGAGTTTGTAAAATCTGAATTGCCAAAATTTTTTACTCGTGCTGGGCTAGATAAAAATAATATTATATGGTATGCAGGTTTGCATGAAAATACAGATAATAGACATATTCATATTTCTTTCTTTGAAAAAGAACCCGAGTATTTTAAAAATGGTGGAAAGATAAGTTATCACAATGGCACAATTCCAAAGCAAATTTTGATAGATAGCAAGCGAGTTTTTGAACAAAAACTAACCAATGCAACCGCTGAAATTGTTAAAGCAAGAAAAGATTTATATGATAAATACAACTACAAATTAAGCCCGTTTGAACTAACCAAAAAAGCAAAGAAAATGCTTTTAGGATTATATGAAATGTTACCTACTTCTGGCAGACTTTCATACGATAGTGAGAATATGAAACCATTTCAAAAAGAGATTGATAAAATAACAGATTTTTTGCTTTGTGGAAATGCAAGAACATATAAAAGTTATATTGATTTTCAAGACAAATTAAACAGCCTTTACGAATGGCAAAATGAAAGAGATTATGCGTCTTCAAATAAGTATAAAGAAGATATGTTTAGACGACTTGGAAACAAAAATATACAAACCGCATTGGAAATTGGGAAACTGCGTGACAAGACTTTAAATCAAGAGATTTTTAATTCAAGGCAAAGGTATTTTGAAAAGAAAATTAGAGCAAAACAGCTTGATTATTTGCTAGATTGTTTAGCATATTATGCGAAACTTGAAGAACAGCAAATTCAGGATTTTAAAGCATATTTTGAGCACCTAGAATATATGCGAAAGAAAACCGAATATGAAAATTTTAGACATACCGATTACGAAATGTGATGAGTCAGATATAGTGAATTTTATATACAGGATAAACGGAGAAACATTTGAGCTTAGCAAATACACCTAAAAGCCTTGTATTTACAAGACTTTTTTAGTGTTACATTTGCTGACTCAAACCATTCTCCTATTTTTACGAGAAGTGGGATACCCACTTTCGTTTTTTATATATAGAAATATTAAATTTAGTTTAGAAAGGAGTGAAAAAAATTAACTATGAAAGGACAATTAAACTATGAATTTAAACAATACAAATCTAAATTTAAACAATTTAATACAATCGGAAGTTGACCGTATTTCAACTAAATATAATAAGGATTTTTTGGATTGCGAAGACCTAATAAAAATTACTGGACTTGGCAGAGATAATGTTAGAAATCTTCTTCGTAGCAAATCTTTTCCAACAACCAAAGTTGGCAAGCGTCAAGTTGTGAGTGTGCTAAACTTTGTTACTTGGCTCACTTTAAACAATGTTCAAAGCGAGGTGCAAAATGGCTAAAAAAATACAACACAGAATAAGACGAAGCAATAACGAAGGAAGTATCTTCCAGAGAAAAAGTGATGGTAAATGGGTTGGCAGTATAACTGTTGGACACGATGAAAAAGGCCAACAAAAAAAGAAAACTGTTTATGGTAATAGTCAAGCAGAAGTTGCTAAGAAACTTATGGACATAAGTGGCAGAATGAAAAGTTATGCCTACGAAACACTTGAAAAACATACTTTTGGCGAATTAATGAACGAGTGGCTTATGGTGTTTAAAAAATCAGCAGTAACACCCCGAACTTTTGAAGGAATTATTCGTAATTTTAAATTACATATAGAGCCACAAATTGGAAATATGAAAGTTTATGAAGTTGATACATTTATTGTTCAAAAGGTTCTCAACAACCTAATTGACCAAGATTACAGCGTAAACACAATCAAGAAAAACAAACATTTGATTTCACAATTTTTTGAATATGCGATAGACAATAAATGGGTTTTGCAAAATCCAACAAACCGGGTTCAAGTTAGAGCGAAAGACAAAGCACAAAGCAAGAAAGAAAAATATAAAGCCTTGCCACCAGAAGTGAGAATTAAATTTTTGGAAGCGTTAAATAGAGATGAAGCAAACTTTATTAAACCGCTTTGTATTTGCTTGATGTTTTCTGGGCTTCGTATTGGCGAAGCCCTTGCTATAACTTGGGGAAATGTGGATTTTGAAAACAAAACACTAAAAGTTGAACAAGCAATAACACAAGAGCCAAAGTTTGATAGCAACGGCAAAGTTAAAAGCCGAACAACTATTATAGGAACCACAAAAACCACTTGTAGTGTCAGAGAAATACCGATTGCTGATATTGTTGTGCAAACGCTTCAAGATTGGCGAGAAAAACAAATTTTAAGAGAGAAAAACAATAAAAATGTTACAGGCGATTTGACATCAAGAAACGCCTTTATTTTCGCTAACGACGACGGAACAATTAGAACTTATTCAGGCACAAAACAAATTTTTGAAAGATTTAAGAAAAGAAATGATTTGAAAAAATTTCATATCGGTTTTCACGGACTTCGCCATACATTTTCAAATATGTTGTTTGAAATGAATGAAAACCCAAAAGTAATTCAACAACTTTTAGGTCACCGTGATGTAAAAACAACAATCACTGTCTACAACAGTGTTGATAGCGAATATGTTAGACAAACAACCGAAAAGTTTAATGAAAAAGTCCGAGAAGACCAAATGCTATTAGATAAAAACTTGCGAAACGAAGTGATTGAAGAACGCAAAGACAAACTTGTTAAAGATATGACCGATGACGAATTTGATGATATGCTTGAACAACTTATGCGAGAACGCAAAGAAAGAAGGCGCAAAAAAGAAAGTGATATGGAGATGTAAAGCACGAATTTTGTCGAAAATATGGAAAATTTCTCTTTATATGTTATAATGTGCATATAAGGAGAAATTTTATGCATATAAGTAACGTCAAAATTAAAAACTTCAGAAATTTTAACAATTTGGATGTTGAACTTCAAGAGGGATTAAATGTTATTGTTGGACCTAATAATGTTGGAAAATCAAACTTTATACAATTAATAAATTTTTTAAATAATGATCCAAATACTCAGGCTTCAATAGATGATTTTAATAAATATTTCATACATAAAAATATTGATGTCATAAAAAGAGAACCGCCCACAATTGAAGTAGAATACACATTTGAGCATAATATTAATTTTAATGAAGAGGATTCTGCGTTCTCAAAACTTTCCAGCATTTTAGTAGTAGATCCAATCTCTGGGAACATAGAAAATATCTCTGAAAACGAAGCCCATTTAATAGCAAAAACAAGACTTGTTTATTCATACAACTTAAAAGAAAAAGAAACATATTTAACAGAGATGTCAAATGTTACCGATTTTAAAAGTTTGTATAATGCTTTAAAAAAACTAGAGCCTCAATTTAGATGGGATTTTTATAATGTTTCAACTGGAGAGATTGTAGATAGAAAAGTGATTAATGCTATTTTTGAAATAGACGAAATTCCAGCATCAAGGAATATTGAAAGAATTAATGAACATTCACAAAAGTATGTTAATCAAAAAATAAAAGAGCAAAAAATTGATACATTTGAAATAAAGCAAGATATTACAAATACTATCCAAACAAGATTAGATAGTGTAAAAATGGAAATTGATGGAGATATTAGCGCTGATCAGTCTCAAATTGGCATAACTAATGGTAAAAATAAGTTTGTTTCAAATTTTATCTTTGATGGAGAATTGTCAAACTTTTTTAAATATGAATTGGAAGATGATAAATTAGGATTCCCATTACCATTAAACTATAATGGGTTGGGCTATAATAATCTTATTTATATGAGAAATTTAATAAAACAAAAAATAAATGATGATTATAATATTATTTTAATTGAGGAACCTGAAGCACATCTTCATCCAAACATGCAGTATAAATTATTAGCTTATTTGAAAAATTTAAAAACACAAATATCTGATAATATAGAAATAAAAAATCAAATTTTTATAACCACACATTCGCCAAATATTACAGCAACATTACCTCCTGAAGAAATTATTATTTTTTCTATGGATAGATCAAATGATTTACCAACAAATATGGCTGTTGTATTGTCTAAAAATTTTGAATATGAAAAGATAAAATTTCTTTTTAAAAACCCAGAACACAATAAAGAGAACCGAATAAATTTGTTGACACAAGCCCAAAATCATATAATTAAATTTTTAGATGTAACCCGCAGTGACGTACTTTTTTCAGAAAAACTCATTTTTGTTGAGGGATTAGCTGAAAAATTATTGATTCCAAAATATTTTAAAGAGTTGGTAAAAGAACATGTTTCTATTGTTGAACTTGGAGGTATTAATTTTAATCATTTTTTACCACTTGCATTTGGTACTAACAAAAAAATACTATGCATTACAGATAAAGATATTGAAATAATCACGGATGATGGGAACCAGTTAAAATTAGATATTGATAACTATAAATATGACAATAATAGAATAGATGAATTATTTTTAGATATGGAAAATCAAATTAAAGTAAGCATGCAAAAAAATTATGGCTCAACTTTCGAAAAGGAGTTGTTTATAGATAATTATGAAGATAATTTTAATTTGTTAATGTCTTTATCTTTGGAGAGCGATAATTTTCATGAACTAATACAACATAAAAGTATAGTCTTTTGGAGTGAAAATATTTCAAAATATATATCTAACGCCAACCAGAAAAAATTTTTAACTGATATAACTAATAAATTTATGAAATTATATAACGAAAATGATAATAAAGAATTGATTGAAAAAATATACTTTACTGATTTATTTTATCACTATATTAAAAATCAAAAAGGAAATTTTGCCCTTAAGTTATTTGATTATGTAGATAAAATTTCTGTTCCCCAATATATAAAGGAAGGTGTTGAATGGTTGAATTCATAAACTCCTCTGACTTAATTAGTATATATAAAGATGATTTTAATTTTAAGGTTTATGCTGGTCCAGGGGCTGGTAAAACATATTTTTTGGTGCAAAATATCAAAGATATAATTGAGAACAGTAAGAAACTGCGAGAAAATAATATTAGAAAAATACTTTGCATAACTTATACGAATGTTGCTGTAAATGAAATAAAATCTAGGTTAGGACACTATAATGATTATGTGGAAATAAAGACTATTCATTCATTTTTATATGAACATGTTATAAATCCTTATCAACAACAATTAAAATTAATTATAAATAAAACATTTAATGCGAATATATCTCCTAGTAGAAAGTTGTATCCTAGAGCCGAAGGTTTTGGATTGCTTGCGAGATTAAAAATTTCGGATTTCAAAAATTATTTACTTGAAAAATATCAAATACTGCTTGCGAATGAAGTAACTAAAAAGAAAATTAGTGATTGCGTCTTGGATATATCAAGTCTAAATAACTATCCATTCAATGAAAATAATGAACCTATTATTAAATCAGTTAAATTTCTATCCAATAATGAAGACTTATTAAAACTTAAAGCTGCAATTTGGGAAACAGAAGGAGTGCTGGACTTTGATGAAATATTGTATTTTAGTTACATTCTTTTAAAAAAATACAAATATATTACATATGATATTCAATATCGATTTCCATACATTTTAATAGACGAATACCAAGATACTAATCCCATACAAAATAAAATAATAGAATTAATATCTGATAAAAAGATTACTGTAGGTGTTGTTGGAGATATAGCTCAATCTATTTACGGATTTATAAAATCTAATTATAGAGAATTTAACAATTTCCATCCAAATGTAAAAGATTTTAAAGTTTTTGCTATAGCTGGTAACAGACGTTCAAACAGTAATATTGTTCATCTTTTAAATTACATAAGATGTAAAGATGAAACATTAAATGAACAGTATTGTTTGATTAATGAAAATAAAGAAAAGGTAAAATTTGTTTTATGTAATAAAGACAATATTGATATCCTTAAAAAATTAAATGAGCCAGATATAAGGGTATTGTGTAGACGATGGGCTGATGCCTTTGAGTATATAACAAATATAAATGATGATCAACGTGTATTTTTGAAAGCTGTTCACAATTATTATAGATATTCTATGGATGTAGATTTGGTAAATGAATTTGCAAATTCAAATATAAACTGGATTAACAATGTAAAAATAATTATTTCCATTTATAATTCAATAAAAGTGGGAAACTTTGGCGGGGTTTTATTAGAAATCGAAAAAATTTTTGATATTAATATGCTGAAACATGAAAAACGTGCAAAAGGGATAGAACTAATTGAAATTATTAAATTTGTTGAACTTTTCAAAAATTTTACGGAAGATACAACATATAAGAATATAATAATTTCAATTAACAATTTTATAAAAACATCATCATTACAAAGCAAAGGATTTTTAGAATTAATTGAAGAAGAAAATGAATATTATATTAATAAATTTCATCCATATCTAAATAATTTAACTTTAAAAACATTAAAAGTAATGTATGAGGAAGTTTTTACAGACGAAAGCAAGTATTTAACAATACATAAAACAAAAGGAAAAGAATATGATAATGTTTTAGTTAATATGACCCCGATAAAAGAAGAGACAATATTAAATTCTATTCTTGATGTTTTGGAAAATCCGATTATTTTTAGCGATGAAATAAATGATAATATAACTGAATTCGTTAGAATTGCTTATGTTGCCTTTAGTAGAGCAAAAAACAAACTATATATTCATTTGCATAATACAAAGGATGAAATACAATCACTATTGAAAATCTTAAAGAAATATTGCGATGATAAAAAAATTGAAAAATTTTATGAAATAATAGACCTAAATGATAATTAACTTTAATGTACCTACATGTACCTACGGAGGCAGTTTTAGGTACATTTAGAAAGAATTAGACCGACTTTTGAGAAATTCGAAGGTCGGTCTTTTTTTGTGCTAAAATTTTGAAAAATTGCCAAAATTTGTAGGTACATTGTAGGTACATTTTTATTTTTAATTGAAATTTTAAGAAAATTTTTGTAAAAGAAAAACCCTTGAAAGTGCCTATTTTACTAGGGTTTCAAGGGTTTTTGATAATGGAGCTGGTGACGGGAATCGGACCCGTGACCCCCACCTTACCAAGGTCGGGTTCTAGTAAAATAGAGTGTGTGCTCTATGAGTAAAAACATTAGGGAAATAAAGGTTTTTAGAGATACAAGAAAATATTTGCTGTCTTTTGATAATTAAAAATGACAGCAATTGACAGCAAATGTGATGTTTTTACTAAACTTGGTTGGTTTTGAACTGCCTAAAACGATATGAAACTTTTCTCGTTTATAATAAAAAAACAATCTTTTAGTTGTATTAGTTATGTAAAATTAGGAATTTACTGTATAATTATGTATAATAAAGGAGAAAAGTTATGACTGAATGGGAATCTGCAAAGCACTTTATTTATGCGAAAAAAGATATTGATAGTATGATGTACATTGATGAAAATTTATTTAAAATTCCAATGCCGTTAAGGAAAGAATATGTTGACAGGATTAGAGACCACTTTTACATAAATTGTTGTGTTGTAGTTGATGCTTTTTTGGATAAAAATAAAATAGAAAATTCTAAAGAACATAAATATAGAACAGAATGGAAAGAACATAGAGAGCACATTAAACAGATTTATTACGAAAGAGATAAAAATTCAGCTCATATAGATGAAGACTATAGAAGCACTTATTATCAATCTTTTAAACAATTAATCAACGAAATGAAAAGACAATTAAACTCGGTATATGTTGAATGCAGGAACAGTTTGCCAGATGAAATTACTATTGATTATTTCCCCCATGATAAGGTATTGTTTAGACTTATTAATAAAGTGGATAGTGTATATGAAGATGAGATAAATAAAACAAAATATGTTGACCACAAAGAAGGATACGCAACTGGTAATTTGATGAAGCCAAGGCAAGTCGTTTATGATATAAAGGAACTTAGGGGTTTATCTGAAGATAAGAAAAAGGAACTTGCAGTTTTGGTTGAAGCTGGATTAAATTTTTATGAATCACAACAAAACTTACAAGATTTTTATATTTTGGTAAATGAAATTCATCAATTACATTTATGGGCATTTAATGTCCCTAATAGAATTAATGTATATAAAAAATTGAAAGAAACAGGAATTATTGACCAATTTGATAGACCAAAGAAAATTTGTTTATTAACTCAAAAAGCAATTAATAATGCTTACAACATGGCAAATTATATTTGGGGATATGGTATTTGGGATAAAAAATAAAATTTTTAATATTAAACAATGCAAATTTGTTAAATTTATGGTATAATGCACTTATATCATATTAAAGGGAAATACTTATGAAAATTTTGAGTTTATTTAGTGGTTGTGGCGGATTAGATTTAGGGTTTGAAAAGGCAGGATTTGAAATACCAGTAGCAAATGAATTTGACCCAACAATTTGGGAAACATTTAAGGTCAATCATCCAAAGACACAACTATTAGAGTGTGATATAAAAAATATAAAAGAAGAAGATTTACCAAAAGATATAGATGGCATTATTGGTGGACCACCTTGCCAATCTTGGTCTGAAGCAGGAGCAATGAGAGGAATAAATGATAGTCGTGGTCAATTATTTTTTGAATATATACGATTACTAAAAATTTTAAAACCAAAATTCTTTTTAGCTGAAAATGTAAGTGGAATGCTATCAAAAAAACATAAAGAAGCAGTTGATAACTTTATTAAACTTTTTAAAGATTGTGGCTATGATGTGTCTTTGACATTGGTAAACGCAAAAGATTATGGCGTTGCAGAAGAAAGGAAAAGAGTCTTTTATATTGGATTTAGGAACGACCTAAAGATTGACTTTAAATTTCCAGAAGGTTCAACAAAAAATGATAATAAGAAAATTACATTACGTGAAATATTATGGGATTTAAAAGACTCAGCTGTTCCAGCTGAAGATAAAAACTATCATAATCCAAAAGCAGTAAATAATAATGAATATTTTGTTGGCGCATATTCCCCTATGTTTATGAGCAGAAATAGAGTGAAATCATGGGATGAACAAGCATTTACTGTACAAGCTTCTGGAAGACAGTGTCAAATTCATCCACAAGCTCCTAAAATGATTAAAGTTGGGTTGAATAGATGTGAGTTTGAAAGTGGTAAAGAATATCTTTATAGAAGAATGTCTATTAGAGAAGTCGCAAGAATTCAAGGTTTTCCTGATAACTTTAAATTTATTTACAATAAAGTTGATAACGCTTACAAAATGATTGGTAATGCTGTCCCTGTTAATTTGGCATATGAAATTGCGTTAGCGATTAAAAAAGTTTTAGAAGATAAGGAGTAAATTATGAGTATTCAAAGCAATAATCAAGGTAGAGCTTACGAGTATATCTGCATAAACACTTTAAACAATGAAATAAATAAATATCGTAAATCTGAGATAATAAAAAATTCAGCCTTGATGGCTGATGAGCATGCTTGGAATTTGATAAATAGTGAGTTAAAAACATTATTGATTGAAAGTGCAAATGCTGTTGTATCTACAATTTTTGAAATGGAACCAATGATTTTAGAAAATGACAATGATTTATTAACATTAAAAATACAAACCGATAGTGAAGGCAAAGAAGGAGATGTTAGAGACATTGTTATATCCCGTACGAATATTGAATGGCAAATAGGTCTAAGTATAAAACATAATCATTTTGCTGTAAAACATAGCAGATTAGCAAAGAATTTGGACTTTGGTAGAAAGTGGTTTAATGTTCCTTGCTCACCAACATATTGGCATGAAGTTAAACCTATTTTTACAATGCTTGAAAATTTAAAACAGCAAAAAACTAAATGGAATGAACTTTCATCAAAAGATAAACAAGTTTATGTTCCATTGCTAACAGCTTTTAAAAACGAAATCTTAAATTCTTGTAAAGAAGATAAAACGATTCCAAAGAAAATGGTTGAATACTTATTAGGTGAGTTTGATTTTTATAAAGTGATTAGTATAGATGCAAAGAAGATAACTAGAATACAATCATACAATATGCATGGAACATTAAATCAATCAACTAGAACAATAAAACCTAAAATATTCATTCCTGTTGCAGAATTACCAACAAGAATTGTAAGCTTAGATTTTAAACCTAATAGCACAAACACATTAGAACTTTATATGGATTGTGGATGGCAGTTTAGTTTTAGAATACATAACGCAGAAACAATGGTAGTTCCAAGCTTAAAATTTGATGTCCAAATTGTTGGAATGCCAGCAACCATTATAACTATCGATTGTTTGTGGAAATAATCATTTCTTGTAATAATTCTATATAAACAATTTAAAATTATAAAGGTAATGTTATGAGTGAAAAAGAAATAAAGGAAGAAAGCAAAGACAGAAAAATAAGACGACACGAAGTTAGTTTCTCTGCTATTCAAGGTAACCAAAGTCAAGACTATTTAGATGGATATTTGAATAAACATTCTTCGCAAGGAAGTGTGGATATTGTTGACCAAATGGTAGATAAAATTGACAAGAAAATTTTGAGAGAAAGTCTGTCTAAACTGCAAGGTCAGGACAAACTCATATTGTGCCAATATCTTGCTGGAACAAAGCAAAATGTTATTGCTGAAAGATTTGGGATTAGTCCTAGTGCAATAAATCAAAGACTAGAAAAAATCATATATAATTATCGTGCAATACTTTGTAATAATGAAGAATTTACACAATCATCATTTTGGTATAAATTTCAAAGAGAAGCTGAATATCTATTTAACGCTTATTTACAAGAAATAAGACAGAAAGGAATATTGACTATTGACCTTAACGAAGTCAAAAATCTAATAAAAGAAACAAGAAAAGCCATAACTCATAGCATAACAACAAAGTCAAATATGAATATAAGAGAACAACTATACAAACAAATTGACTATTCTTCTCTTGATGACAAATATGTAGAACAAATGAATAATGCTTTTGCCGAGCAAGGTATTGAAGCCCATTTTGAAAAGTTGAAAACTTTTAAAGGTAATATCGTGCAAGTTCTTAAAATGGTTGATGATTTTATTACAGATTTGGAAGAAAAAAGTGGTCAAATAGCAACAAAATAAATAAAAATTAAAAAAATTTAACTTTTTTTCAAAAAGATACTTAATTTTTGGTTAAAAAATGTCCTTATATATAGAGGGGCTAAATACTTGAACAAAGAACTATTGTTTTGATAGTTCTTTTTCTTTTGGACCACTTTATATTTTTTCTAACAAAGAAAAATGACACCAACTTTGCGTTCCTAACCAGCAAACCTGAAAAACACAATTTTATATCTAACAAAGGAAAAATGGTTGTCCACCATCGTATATATAATAAATATAAAAAAAATATATATATTTCTTGTTTTGTTAGATAAAGAAAGAAAATTTGATAAAGAAAGAAATTCGATTGAGAAGTCGCAAGTTTGATTTGGTTTTTTCTTGTTAGAGTTTTAGTAGAAAGAGATAAAACGAAATATTGCCTATTGTTAGTTAGGTAGTTTTTCTTGTGCAAGCAAATTTAACAAAAAGGAGGATTTTTAGAATGTAAAAGCAAATAAAAAAATCATTGCCCCTTTAATTAGAAATAGAAAGAGATATAGAAAGACTAGAAAATAATTAGGAGGCTAAAATGGCTAGAATTAAAACAAAAGATTTGAAAACTCAATATATGATAAGAGTTTACAATCAAGATGAGTATGAGATTTTTAATCGAGCGCTTGAAAAGTTTAAGGACAAGTTTGATAGCCTAAATGATGCTATGAAATATTTTGCCTTGCTTGGTGCAGATAAAATGCTTGGAGATAATACACTAAACCAAAGCATAAATTTCAGCGAGATTAGAAAAAGTTTGCAAGAGATAAATGACAAACTCACAACCATATCTGCAAACCAAAAAATGGACTTTGTGGACACAAATGCAAATGTGAGAATAAATCAAGCACTATTGAACCTAATCACTAAACTACTTAACAAGCAAAGCCCAATAAACCTAAATTCATATTCGCAAGGTTGGAAATATGACCCACTAGATAAAAATGGCATTGACACCGAACGAGATAGAATTTTAAGGGAGCTCATAGATGTCAGATAAAGTTCCAAATGTGATTTACAAACAAGAGTTCTTTTTACCTAACTACAAAGACAAAACAAATCAAGACAAGCGAAACTATTACTCATCTAACAAGTATGATGATTATCTCAAATATGTCGCCACTGGCATTAAAGATTTAGAAAAATTAGATTTTGTTGAGTATTCAAACAACAGCACAAAATCTAGTGGAATCTTTAACCAAAATGGATTGATGAGCAAAGAACAAATAGCAGATTTTAGAAAAAATTTAAGAGAAACCAAATCAGTTATTTGGTCTGGCATAATTTCCTTTGAAGAAAACTTTGGCAAGAAATGGTGTGGATGTTATGAGCAAGCTTATGAACTTGTGAAAAGTGAACTACCAAAATATTTCAAACGAGCTGGACTTAATCCCAATAACATTGAATGGTTTGCTGGACTGCACGAGAACACAGATAATAGGCATATTCATTTGTTGTTTTTTGAGAAAGAACCACAACGAATGAAAAACAAAGAAAAGCATTTTTCTCGTGGATACATTTCAAACAATGTAATGGATTTTTTGAAAGCCAATATTGAACTCTCTGCAACCGATTTTAAGGCTCGTGAGAAAGAAATAAGGTTAAGACTAACAAAGAGTGTTAAAGAACGATTAAGCGATGTTTCTGGGCTTAAATTAAAGCAAATGTTACTTGACCTAGCAAATCAATTTCCAGAGCAAGGACACACATTTTACGACTGCGATAATATTCAAAAACTTAAACCAAACATTGATAATATTTCAAACTATATTATCTCCCACAATGTTGACATTAGCATTTACAAAAATGATTTTGACGACCTAGTTAGCGAAAAACAAAAACTGGTAGATAGTTATTGCAAGCGAAATGGCTCCCCAAAACCACAACAAAATTTGAGTGAAAAATATACAAAAGATTTGTATCGCAGACTTGGTAATTTGGTAATTGAAAGTGCTAAAAATTTGAAAGGTCAAGAGATTGAAAGATTAAAACTTAATGCAAAATATGTGGTCCAAAAACGAATGCAAAAAGACAAACTTTGGAAAGAACTTGAACATTGTATGTATCTAAATTCCAAGTGTGAATACGAAGCAATTAAGTGCTTTCAAGACTATATGAAAAAGCTTGAAGAAATGCGAATTAGAACACTAATAGATGAAGGCTATTTATCTAGTGATTTTGAGATGTAGAGTGTGATTTTAGGTAGATATTTAGTATAGAGCATAAGCGAGAAACAATTATTAAATTTAGTGCGTAAAAGTCCGATAAAATCGGCACTTTTAACTGTTGCACTTAAATTTACTATGTTTTCTCGTCATTTTGGGAAGCTGTTGGGATACCCAACACTTCTTACTGGCAACAAAGTTGCTACTTCTATTTTGCTCAATGCAGATAGATTTTAATAAATTTAGATTTAGAAAGAGATAAAAAATTAAGTTATAGAAAGGAGTTAAATTTAAACTATGAAAGGACAATTAAACTATGAATTTAAACAATACAAATCTAAATTTAAACAATTTAATACAATCGGAAGTTGACCGTATTTCAACTAAATATAATAAGGATTTTTTGGATTGCGAAGACCTAATAAAAATTACTGGACTTGGCAGAGATAATGTTAGGAACTTACTCAGAAGCAAAAGTTTTCCAACAACAAAAGTTGGTAAACGACAAGTTGTGAGCGTGCTTAATTTTGTTACTTGGCTAACACTAAACAACAACCAAAGCGAGGTGTCAAATGGCTAGAAAGAAAGTTGTAAGTAAAACTCGCAGAGCCAACAACGAGGGCTCAATATTCCAAAGAAGTGATGGTCGTTGGAGCGGAGCCTTAACAATGGGCTATGATGAAAACGGCAAGATTATTAGGAAAACAATTTATGGGAAAACACAAGCTGAAGTCGCTAAAAAATTATCTGAAATAAGTGGCAGAGTTAAAAGCAATTCTTATGAACTTGTTGAAAATAGCGACCTTGAAAAATTGATGTTTGAATATCTTATGACATTCAAAAAGAGCACTGTAAGTCCACGAACATTTGAAGGTAATATTAGAAACTTCAAGTTGCATATTGTTCCACATATCGGCAAAATGAAAGTCTATGAAATTGACAATTACACAATTCAAAAATTTGTGAACATTCTTTTAGACCAAGGTTATAGCGTGGACACCATAAAGAAGTGTAAACATTTATTAAATCAATTTTTTGAGTATTCTATTGAAAATAAATGGATATACACCAACCCAACTTTAAAAGTAAAGGTTAAAGGTAAAAGAAATGTTTATGAAGAAGATGGTGATGAAAGATACAAAGCCTTGCCACCTGAAATCAGAGATAAATTTTTGGACGCATTAAATAAAGATGAAGCAAACTTTATCAAACCACTTTGTATTACTTTAATGTTTGCTGGACTTCGTATTGGTGAAGCTTTGGCACTTAAATGGAAAAACATTGACTTTGCAAATAAAACAATAAAAATAGAACGAGCAATTACTCAAACTTTAAAGTTTGATGAACAAGGCAATGTTAAAGACCGAACAACAGTTATTGGTGACACGAAAACTGCTTGTAGTGTTAGAGATATACCTGTTACGGATATTGTTCTAGAAACCTTAAAACAATGGAAAGAAAAGCAAAGTAAAAGACAAGAAACTAATCCAAATGTAACAGCAATTTTAACTGCACCAACTTCATTTGTGTTTGCTAATGATAATGGAAGTTATAGAACTTATTATGGCACAAGAGTGATATTTGATAGGTTTAAACGAAGAAACGGATTAAATAAATACCACATTCACTTTCATGGTCTTCGCCATACATTTTCAAATATGCTTTTTGAAATGAACGAGAACCCAAAAGTCATACAACAACTTTTAGGACATCGTGATGTGAAAACTACAATCACTGTCTACAACTCGGTTAATAGCGAATATGTAAGAGAAGCAACCGATAGGTTAAACACGAAAATTCAAGAGCACGAACAAGAACGAGAAACTGAGCAAGGAATTGATGATGACTTATCTGATGAAGAAATAGAACGTCAAATTCGTGAACTTGAAAGATTGCAAGAACGCAAACGCAGAAGAAAAGAAAAAGATTTTGAGATGTAATATAAGTATATTGCATAGAATATTAGTATTTTATTTGCAAGTATGGTATAATGCA
The DNA here is from genome assembly GCA_937992055.1 of uncultured Clostridia bacterium. Taxonomy (GTDB): domain Bacteria; phylum Bacillota; class Clostridia; order Christensenellales; family UBA1242; genus CAJKWP01. Next base: position 18,035 of record CALKLQ010000001.1, read on the forward strand.
AAATACTAAGGAGAATTATATGGATTGGTTTTATGATAGTAGAATACAAAATGAAATTATAACATCGGATGCACAATCTTTTGAAGACTTTTTTTGTAAAATTATGAAAGAAAACGATGATAATTTTAATAAAGTAAAAGCTAGCGGTAGAAAAGGAGATAAAAATTGTGATGGATTTAATCAAATTACAGGAGACTACTATTGTATTTATGCTCCAGAAGATTTCTCAAAAAAGTATACAATAAAAAACGGTTTAGCAAAAATTGAAAAAGATATTAAAGGAATAATTGCTAAATGGAAAAATATAAAAGTAATAAATTATGTTATTAATGATAAATTTAAAGGACTACCACCTGATGTCCATCAATTAATAAATGATTTAAGGGACAACCAACAAAATCCCAAGATTGAGTTGTTTTCAATGGAAAAATTCAAAAAAATTACATTATCATTGAATGAAAATCAAAAACAATCAATTTTGGGATATGTCCCAGATTTAACCAATTCCGTATCAACACTTCAATTTAGTACCGTTGAAGAAATAATAAAGTATTTAGAGAAAAATGTAAAAGTTATTAATTTAGATGGGAAATTGACGGTTCCAGATTTTTCTGATAAAATACAATTTAATCACTTATCTAATGGAATTAGAGATTCATTAAATTGTGCTCGATATCAAATTCATATGATTGATGAGTTTTTTGAAAATAGTTCTGCATATAGTAAAGAAGATTTAAGAAATATTTGTAATGGACTTTATTTAGAATCATGCCAAATAATTAGTGATGATGTTGAAAATAGCTCAGATAAAAGATTTGTTTATATCTTAGAAAAAATGTCATACGATATACATTCAAAATCCGTAATGGATAATGTTTTAATAATTATGGCAAATTTCTTTGAAAGTTGCGATATATTTGAAGAACCGCCGACTAAGGAGGGATAAAATGGTTTTTCCTGATAAATATTTAAGATTCAATAAAAGTTTAATTAATTTAGGAGCCATATTAATAAAAAACATTAAAAGAAAATTATGGTATTCGGTCGATGAGTTGTGGAAGTGTATAAAAATCGAGGCAGATATAAAACATTACACTTTTAATGACTTAATTTTAACGCTTGATTTTCTATTTAGTATTAATGGGATTTCCATAAATAATGAGGGTAAAATATGTTTAAATTAAAAAAACTGTATTGTAATAAAGAGAGTTTTCATACCATTTGCTTTAAAGATGGATTAAATATAGTTATGGGGAAAAGTGATGACGTAAAAGAAAACCGAAATAAAAAGACATTAAATGGTGTAGGTAAAAGCTTAATTATTAAACTTATAGATTTTTGCTTAGGTTCAGATAAAAATGAAAATTGGGAAACCCCATTAAAAGGGTGGATTTTTTGTTTGGATTACACTTTGGGGAATAAAGAACATAAGATAAAAAGAAGCGTTGATAATCCGGGAAGAATTTTCCTTGATGATAAAGAATTAAAACTAAAAGAGTTTAGAGAAGAAATCAAAAATCAATTGGATATAGCAAATGAGTTTACTTATAGAGAATGTATTAATAGATATTTAAGAAAAGGTAAAAAGGCTTATACTAATTATTTTACAACTGTTCCGGGTGAAAAAGATTGTAATACATTAACTATCCTAATATATCTGTTGGGTTTAGATTACACAAAATGTACAGAAAAAATAACTTTAAAAAAGAATTTGGATGAAAATCGAAATTTATTGAATAAAGCTGAAAAAGATTCTAATTTTAGAATATTGTTTGGAAGCGATGAAATTGATATAGATGTCGAATTAGCAAATATTGACTTTGAAATTGATAATTTAAAGAATGATTTAAAAGAGTATAAATTTGCAGAAAATTTTAATGATGTTAAAAGCAAAGCCGATAATGCAAGTTTTAAATTAGACCAACTAAATAATAAAAAATATCTTATAGAGAGCAATATAAAATTTATAACAGAATCTATTAGTCAGGAGATATCTGTTAATTTAAAATCGGTAAAAGAAATATATGAAGAAGTAAATTTATTTTGGTCAGATGCGCTTATAAAAAGTTTAGAAGAAGTAAATAGTTTTCATTATAGATTGTTGGAACAAAGGAAAACTGCACTTAATAAAGATTTAATAAATCAAAAGAATGAATTAGAAAAAATAGAAAAATCCATTTTAAAAACAAATGCAGAGCTAAATTCTTGCTTGGAATTTTTAGATACACACCAAGCGATGGACAAATATATTGTAATCGTTAAAAAAATTGACCAACTTAAAGAAAAGAAAAATAATATACAGCAAATAAGAACATTTGAAAAGAAAATAAAGCAAAATATTGAAAAAATCAAACAAGATATGTCTATTGCAAATTTAAAAGCAGAAGTTTATTTAGATGAAAATATTAAAAAGTTGGATAAATTAAATTCTGAATTTATGTTCTTAGCAAAAACATTTTATGAGGATAAGAAAAGTGCGTTGTTAATTAAAAATAATGATGGAGAAAATCAACAAAGATTTAATATTGATGCTAGAATTACAAGTGATGGCTCTGATGGTATTCAAGAGGTTATCACATTTTGCTTTGATTGGATTTTGTTGAACTGTAATAAAATCAAACAGGGCTTTATATACCATGATAGTTTATTAATCGCTGATGTTGAATCAAGACAAAAAGAAATACTTTTTGATTTAGCGAACCAATTATGCATCAAAAACAATAGACAATATATTATTAACATTAATTCTGACCAAATTTTAGGATTTAATGAAAAAGTGATAAATCTTATCAATGAAAAAACTATTTTAACACTAACAGATAAAAGTGCAAAAGAAAAATTATTAGGTGTTGAAGTTGATTTGGGTCCTGACATTAAATAGGTTTTTAGTAAATATCATTTGACAGCAATTGACAGCAAATGTACCAGTTTTAGAGAGTTTACGAAAGAATTAGACCGATAGTTGATTTTTTGACTATCGGTCTTTTTTATGGAGCAAATATTGACAGCAATTGCACCAAAAATTGACAGCAAATGTTTTTTCGCTTTAAAAATTTCGTTAAAAAATGTGAATAAAAAATCGCCAAAACCCTAGGAAAATAAAGGGTTTTAGCGACTTTTAATGAGTGGAGCTACTGACGGGAATCGGACCCGTGACCCCTGCCTTACCAAGGCAGTGCTCTACCGCTGAGCCACAGTAGCATATCTATAAAAATAGGCTAATTTATTAAGTTTTTAAGTCGGTAATTTTAGGCATTTCAAATCTTACCAAGGTGGTGCTCTACCGCTGAGCCACACCAGCATAGTGCTGTTTTTGAACGATTTTTGCGGTGAATTTTAATGGTTAAAAAGTGCTGTTTTTGTTTTACCAAGGCAGTGCTCTACCGCTGAGCCACAGTAGCACGAGATAAATGTTTGGCGTTTTTTTGAATGCAAACTTTGGGCTTTGATTGTTTTGATAGACAAATATGTTGTCACAAATTAAAAACAAGGCGGCGGCGGATGTTTACATCAGTTGATAGTGTAATTTAATTTAAAATTTTTGTCAATTATTTTGTTATTATATTTGTAAATTTCAAATTAGTGTGTTATATTCAAAATGTTAATTTAATTAGGAGAAAATTATGAAGAAATTTTTTAAAGAATTTAAAGCTTTTATTACTAAGGGAAATATTTTTGATATGGCTGTCGGCTTGATTATTGCGACTGCTTTTAATAAAATAGTTTCAAGTTTGGTTAATGATATTATTATGCCACTTGTTACTTGGGGTACAGGTGCTGCAAGCTTAGCAGATTTAGGCGTTGTGTTGAGAAGAAATGCAGAAGGCGTTGCAACTTTAACTTGGGCTTATGGCAATTTTATTCAAACAATTATTGATTTCTTAATCATCGCTTTCTCAATTTTTATTATGGTCAAAATTGTTACAGCTTCACAAAAGAAATTTAAAGAAATGGAAAACTATGTTAAAAATCAGTCAAAAAAAGAAGTAAGGGCTGAAAAGAAAATGCTCAAAGCTAAAGCAAAAGAGGAAAATAGACCTTATAAAGAAGTAAAAGCGGAGTATGAAGCAGAAAAGGCTAGAGCGTTAGAAGAAAAAGCCAAAATTGAAGCTGAAGAAAAGGCAAGAAAAGAAGAAGAGGAAAGAAAAAATAATCCAACTCAAGAAGAATTGTTAAAAGAAATTAGAGATTTATTAAAACAACAAAAAGAAGATAAATAACTTTTGAAAGCATCATTATGATGCTTTTTTTTATACGGAAAAAATCTTCAGAGCATTAAATAATAAATAAGAGCAAACTCAGTTTGCTCTTTAATTTTATTCTGCTATGACTTCCAACTTAAAAGTTGTGGAAACTTCTGGATAAATTTTTGCGGTGATTGTATAGTTGCCTGAATTTTTGATAGGGGAAGGCAATACAATTTTTTTCTTATCAACATCCAAACCTTGTTTTGCTAAACTTTCGGAAATCTCTTTTGAAGTGATAGAACCAAAAATCTTTCCATTATCACCACATTTTGTTGTTAATGTTACTTTAACGCCATTTAATTTGTTTGCTAATTCTTTTGCTTGGGCAAGTTCAACTGCCTTATGAAACGCTTGCGCTTCTTTTTGCTGATTGTTTGCGCTCAAACTTTCATTATTGCAAACCTTTGCCAAGTTCTTTTTTAATAAAAAATTTCTTGCATAGCCGTCAGAAACATTGACTACTTGACCCTTTTTGCCAGTTCCTTTGACATCGCTTTGTAATATAACTTGCATAAATATCTCCTTGGAAATAATATATATTATTTTTTTATAAAAAGTCAAATATTAAGGTATATTTGCTTATAAAAAGTTAAAAATATTTTAAAAAGGTGAATTATGGATATCAGATGTAGAAAAACCAGTTGCAAGTATAACGATAAGCAAACTTGCCAAGCAAAAGAAATTTTAATAGGTAAAAAAGTCGACTGCACAACATTCGTGAAAGGCAATAAAAATCAGCCAGACCTTTCAAAATCTATATTCCAAGAAACTCCAGAATTTGCAAGACAGCGCGATGTTAAAACAATGAAAATCGGCTGCAAGGCTGATTGCATTTTTAATGAAGAGGGTAAATGCACTGCAAACGGCATCACAGTTAATTCGTTAATTGAGCCTTATTGTATGACATTTTTGAAAAAGTAAAGAAAATTATTGACAAACTGCTCACTTTCATATATATTAATGATGTATTTGGGCAGTTAACTCAGTTGGTAGAGTGTCTCTTTGACGTGGAGGAAGTCAGGGGTTCGAGTCCCTTACTGCCCACCAAGCACTTGCGGACGGAGAACAGAAATGTTCTCCGTTTGTTTTTTTTAAAAAACAAGCGGGAGGATTCCCGCCCGCAAGTGCGGGGTATTAGTGATTTGCTAATTAAAAGAAACGACGATTGGCGTCGCGGTAGCACAACCGCTTGAAAATCAAATTGTCGAGCTTTTGGCTCGATTTTTTTATTCAAAAAAATGCAGCGCTCTTTCGCTCGCAATTTCC
>CALKLQ010000002.1 GCA_937992055.1 uncultured Clostridia bacterium
AGCGATTGATTGCAAAGCAATCTTATGTGCGCCAGCACATGCTTCCGAAGTTTTACTTTGTCTTATCCAAAAAAGCTTTATATTTAGTATAATCGCTATCATTAGACAAAATTTCAATATCTTTTAGGAGAGATTTAATTTTTTTATCAAGAGATTTAGGAGCCTCACTTTTAATTGTAACTAATAAATCTCCATAAGCTTCACGGTCTAAATGCTTTATTCCCTTACCTTTAATACGCATAATAGTTCCCGTTTGGGTCAATTCCTTGATATTTAATTCATACTTACCTTTTAAGGTTGGAATACTAACTTTACCGCCAAGTAAACATGTTGTAAAAGGAAGTGAAAGGTCTAGATGCAAATCATAACCGTTTCTAACCAAAACTTTATGAGGTTGAACTTTAATTCTCACATTAAGATCTCCATTAATACCTTTTCTAATAGGGGCATTACCCTCACCTCTAAGTCTTAATGTTTGACCATCATCGATTCCGGCTGGAATTTTTATAGAAACGTCTTTATTAACTTTTTTATAGCCTTTACCTAAACAAGCAGAACATTTTTCTTTAATAATTCGCCCAGTTGCATTGCAAGTTTTACAAGCACCCTCACGAATAGAAGTTCCAAAAATAGTATTTTGAACATATCTTGTTCTTCCTGTGCCATTACACTCACTACATGTAGTGTATTCTGTGCCTTTAGCAGCACCTGTTCCATTGCAAGAAGAACAGCTTTCAAATTTGTTTATGCTAATTGTTTTAGTTGTGCCAAAAGCTGCATCCTCAAAAGGTATGGAAATTTCTACATTGATATCTTCCCCTCTCTCAGATTGTGCTTTTGCTCCATTGCCACCAAAAGCAGAAAATAAATCTGAAAAAATATCAGAAAATCCCCCACTGAAATTGGCATTGAAACCACCAGAGTTACCACCTCCAAAGAAATCTGAAAAGTTAGCTCCATCTGCTGAACCGTATTGGTCATAGTTCTGTCTTTTTTTATCATCAGACAAAACTTCGTATGCTTCATTGATTTCTTTAAACTTGTTTGCGGCATCTGGATTATCTTTATTTAAATCTGGATGATATTTTTTTGCAAGGCGTCTATATGCGGACTTTATTTCGTCCGCATTAGCACCTTTATCCACACCTAAAGTTTTATAATAATCTTTTTTTTCTGCCATTTTTTATTGCCTTTAATTTTAATCTACGACAACTTCAGGATTTTCATCTCCGTCTTTTTTGTCGTTATTGTTCGCATTTTGATTTTGTTGTGCTTGTGCATTTTGATACAACTTTGTAAACACTTCATTAGAAACAGCAGACAACTCTTCAATACCCTTTCTTAAAACTTCAACATCTTCACTTTCAAAGTCTTTTTTTGCCTTTTCAATTGCATCTTCAAGTTTCTTTTTATCAGCCTCTTCAAGTTTATCGCCATTTTCTTTAAGAGTTTTTTCCATAGTATAAATCATATTATCTGCTTGATTTTTAACTTCAACATATTCCCTTCTTTTCTTATCTGCTTCAGCATTCATTTCAGCTTCTTTAATAGCATTATTGATTTCATCTTCAGATAAATTAGAAGAAGCGGTGATTGTTATTCTTTGTTCCTTATTAGTACCCAAATCTTTCGCAGACACATTTACAATTCCATTAGCATCAATATCAAAGGTTACCTCAATTTGTGGGATACCTCTTGGTGCTGGTGGGATATCAGAAAGTTGGAATCTTCCCAAAGTTTTGTTTTGAGATGCAAATTCTCTTTCACCTTGAAGAACATGAATATCAACTCCAGGTTGATTGTCAGTAGCGGTTGAGAAAACCTGAGATTTTTTTGTTGGAATAGTTGTATTTCTTTCAATCAACTTTGTGAAAACTCCACCTAAAGTTTCAATTCCTAATGAAAGTGGTGTAACATCGAGTAAAAGAACGTCTTTAACTTCTCCACCCAAAACACCAGCTTGAATAGCTGCACCAACTGCAACACATTCATCTGGGTTAACCCCTTTGTATGGTTCCTTGTTTGTAAACTTTTTAACCGCTTCAAAAACAGCTGGAATTCTTGTTGAACCACCAACTAAAATCACTTTGCTTACATCGTTAACAGACAATTTAGCATCTTTAAGAGCTTTAACGGTACATTCGATGGTTTCATTAACTAAATCTTCTGTAATGCTATCAAATTTTGCTCTAGAAAGGTCATATTCTAAATGTTTAGGCCCACTTGCATCCGCAGTTATAAATGGCAAAGAAATTGTTGTTTTTGGAGTTGCAGAAAGATCAATTTTTGCTTTTTCTGCTGCTTCTTTAAGCCTTTGCATTGCAAGTTTATCTTTTGACAAGTCTATATTTTCTTGTTTTTTAAACTCTTCTACCAAAAGATCTATTATTCTATTATCAAAGTCGTCTCCACCAAGTTTTGTATTTCCATTTGTTGACAAAACTTCAAAAACTCCATCTCCAATTTCCAATATAGAAACGTCAAAAGTTCCACCACCAAGGTCATAAACCAAAATCTTTTGATTTTTATTTTCACCTTTGTCAAGTCCATAAGCTAATGCTGCTGCCGTAGGTTCGTTGATTATTCTCAAAACCTCAAGACCGGCAATTTTTCCAGCATCTTTTGTTGCCTGTCTTTGGCTATCATTAAAATAAGCAGGAACGGTGATAACCGCTTGTGTTACCTTTCCACCCAAATAACTTTCAGCATCTTGCTTTAATTTAGACAAAATCATTGCTGAAATTTCTGGAGCAGAATATTCTTTTCCACCCATTGATGCTTTATGATTTGTTCCCATCTCCCTTTTAATAGACGAAACAGTGTTTTCATGATTTGCAATTGCCTGTCTTTTGGCAACCTTTCCAACCAATCTTTCACCTTCTTTTGTAACAGCAACAACAGATGGTGTTGTTCTGTCCCCTTCTGCATTTGCAATAACAGTAGGTTTTCCACCTTCCATAACTGCGACACAAGAATTTGTAGTTCCTAAGTCAATTCCAATAATTTTCATATTTTATTCTCCTTTTTTATTAATAATTACTTGGGCATATCTAATTACTTTGTCACCCATTTTATAACCTGCTTGTGCAATGTCTGTAACAACATCATCTTCAAGCGAATTATCATTTTTAACCATAATCACATTATGTTCTTTAGTGTCAAACTTTTCACCAACTTTGTCTATCTTTTCAACACCAAAGCTTTTAAGCGCATCCATTAATTCTTTTTCAATCATTTCAACGCCTTTTAAAACCTTTTCATCTTCTATCATAGGTTTTGCCTTATCGAACGAATCAAGTGCTGGTAAAATTCGCATTAGTACTCCAATTTGCCCATCCATCTTTGCTTCATTCATAAGATTTAAACTTCTTTTTCTAAAGTTATCAAAGTCAGCTTGAACCACTTGTAAAAGTCTTTTATATTCCTCAGCTTTTTTACCTTCTTCACAAGCACATTCATGTTCTTCCACATTGCATTCGCAATCACAATCACAATCGCAAGTGCTTTTTTCCTCTTTTGTTAAATCTTTTTGTTTATCAGTCATTCTCCCCTCCCTTTATTTCATCAACAATTAACTTTAAAACCGCTGTAATGCTTGCGTAGTCCATTCTTTGAGGTCCAACAACTCCTATAGACGCAACTTGATTTCCATCCACAATAATAGGCGCCTTAACCAAAGCCAATCCTGCAAGTTTCTCATCGTCTTCGTCAATTTGAACAAACAGTTGTCCTTCGCATTCATCGCTTTGCAATGTCATGGAAAGTTTTTCCTCGTCACTTAAAAGTGATAATACTTTTTGCATGTCTTTTGCGTCAGTTTTTTCAACAAATTGCTTTGTTCCATCATGCCTAACGTCTAAGTATTTTGTTTTACACATTTGTTTTAAAGTTTCAACAACACTATCGACAATTTGTTCAAATCCAGCAATTTGTTGTTTAATACCCTTTTCTATCTCATCAATATTTTCAACTAAAAAACCAATTGTTTTTCCATTGAAAAGATTACTAAGATATTTTGATGCATCCTCACACGCTTTTTTACCCGCTTCAACTTCAATAGTATTGTTAAGATAACCACTATTAGTTTGTATTAAAGCCATGGCTTGCTTTTCCAATAATGGAATTACACTCACATTTTCTATTATAAGTTTGTCGTATCCATCCATCAATATTGCAGTTGGATATTTTGTCGCTTTGCTGATGATTTTCGCAATCTCACTAGCAATGTCTGAAAGAGATTTAGTTCTAACATTCAAAAGTTGTTTAACAACATCTAAATGACTTTTGTCAACTGTAAGATTTTTGACCAAGTTTTCGACATAGTATTTGTAGCCTTCAACTGTTGGAACCCTACCTCCAGAGGTGTAAACTTGTTTTAAAAACCCCATTTCTTCAAGCGCATTAAGTTCATTTCTTAATGTTGCAGTACTCAACTTGATGGTCTGTTTTTTTTGCACACCACCACTAGTTATCACACTTGCATCCTTAATATAATCTTCAATTGCACTACAAAGAATGTCATGTTTTCTTTGACTTAATTGCATCTAGCACCTCATTGCTAGCACTCTTACTTCTTAAGTGCTAGCAGTAGTATATGAAATATTATGAAAAAAGTCAACACTTTTATGCCAACTTTTTTAAATTTTTTATTTTTCCTGAAAAAATTTTAAATTAATTTTTCAAAAGCAAAGACCCTGAAAAAAATAAATCAATAACTCTATCCATGTATTGAAAATTTAAAAGTAACCAATTCCCTTTTAAATGAATAAACTGAGATATGAATTCATAAAAGGAGATAACAATGAAAAAATTCACACTCTTTCTTGCTTTGATTTTCGCATTTTGTTCATTTTCTCTAGTTGGATGTAAAAAAGACGACAACACAATTAGACTTAATGAAACAACGCATAGCATTTTTTATGCGCCACTTTATGTTGCGATAAATCTTGGCTATTTTGAAGCTGAGGGATTGACAATTGAACTTACAAATGGTGGAGGTTCTAACAATTCAATGACCGCACTCATAAGCAATGAGGCTGACATTGCTCTACTAGGACCAGAAACTGCGGTTTATGTTGCTCAAGGCGGAACAACAAATCAACCTAAAATTTTTGGTCAATTAACAAAAAGAGATGGTTCCTTCCTAGTTTCGAAAACGGATACAAAAAACTTTAATTGGGAGGATACTGTTGGTAAAACCATTATAGGTGGAAGAAAAGGTGGACTTCCAGCTATGACACTACAATATGTCATAGAAAAAGTTGCAGGTCTTGAAATTGGCACTGAAGCAAATCAGGTTAATTTGAGAACCGATGTTGAATTTAACCTAACAGCAAGCGTTTACGATACAACAGATGCTCAATATTGTACACTTTTTGAACCAAATGCTAGTGACTTAGTAGCACAAAAAAAGGGTCACATTGTAGCAAGTGTTGGAAAAGAAAGCGGAGAAATTCCTTATACTTGCTTTATGGCAACAGAAAACTATATTAACAAAAATCCTGAAAGAATTAAAAAGTTCTTAAGAGCAGTCATAAAAGGATATAGATTTTTAACCACCGCTACAGTGGACCAAATTGCAGATGCTTTAACCCCTTCTTTTAAAACAAATTCAAGAGAAGCAATTATAACATCTATCAATAGTTATGTTGAATCTGATGCCTGGGTTTCTAGCCCTGTAATGAAAGAATCTGCTTTTGACTATTTGCAAAACGTTATGATAAACGCTGGCGAACTTAAAACCAAAGTTAATTTTAATGATATTGTTGATAATACATTTGCTGCAGAAGTAATTAATGAATTAAATAACTGATGTCATTTGAAATTAGATAAAAAAATAAATGAAAAAACCACTAACTAATATTAGTGGCTTTTTTCGTAAAAACTATTTGCTGCAACTTGTAGTTGTCTTCTTAGAAGAACTTTTCTTTGCAGATTGAGAATTCATTTCTGAACCAGCTTCGGTTGCTTTAGAAGTTCTCTTTGTAGTGTTAGCTCTTCTAGCGTTTTGTTTGTTTTTACCAAACATAGTTTTCACCTCCTCCAAGGTTAAATACCTTGCAGTGTTATTATGAGCAATCCAAGCAAATATATACACAATATTTTATTAAACAATATATTTATAAATTTTAATATATTTTTCAAATTATTTACATCTTTATTAAATCGTATAAAAGGCAAAATATTTTTATCCTATTTAAATTTTAATTTCTTTATTCGATTTTAATTGAATAGCAAATAAAAGAAATATAGTTGTAATTATATTATTTTAAAAGCTTAATAAAAAACCAGCTGAACCAGCTGATTTTAATCAATTATAAAAATCGATACTTTCCACTCTTGATAAGTCCGCAGAATAAGTAATCTCTGTAGTTATAACTGAAGAAGAATATTTAATTCCATTTTCAAATTCTTCTGTTGTGGCTTTATATTTATCAAATTTGGAATCTTTTAAATTAATTTTTAGACTTCCTTTTGACCTTTCTATAATATGTGAAGAATTATCAAAATTGCTTAAATTATAAGACATACTAAATTGGCAATTTGATTGATTACCTTTTATTACAGGTTGAACCCCAGTAGCCAAAGTCAACAAAATATTTTCACCACTAAAATAAAATTTTTTATATAAATCTTGCATTAGATTATTTGCTACTAAATTATATACATCATTAATAAATGCAGATTCTGTAAGATAAGTCTTATAAATTGATTTAACAACTTCTTCATCATTAGCAATAAATTCTTTTAAAATATAATAATTTGTTTCACCTCCAGAAGATATTGCAGTGTAGATAAGTTTTGTTGTTGTTTCTTGAATTCCACCTAGACCATCATCTGTTTTAACATATTCAGTCTTTTCAAAAATTGTATTGACACCTTTTCCAACTCTTTTTATTGTTGTAATTTGATTTGAAACTTCCCAAACTTGATTGTCTTCATTGTAATTATTTTCAATTGTACTATTAACCAGGGTAAAATCACCATGAGTAGATAAGTTTGTTTTGTCAGTTAACAAAATTTCGTATGTATTTTCAAGAGCTCTATTAGATGCTTTTTCAAAATCCTGTGTCGACATATTTTTTATGCATCCTGTGAAAAGAAATAGACAAGCTAAAGAGCATGTTAAAAATATTGTAGCAATTTTTTTCATATTCTCTCCTTTAATTAATTTTAGTATAACTTTATTATTAAAAAGATGTCAACAACTGAATCATTTTTCTATAAAAAAAGCTAATAAGCTATAACTTATTAGCATGAAAAAATGATAATGTTATTTTTTATTGTTTTCCTCATATTCATCAAGAAGCTTGTAGTACTCATCAAAAACTTTAATTGCTGTAGGTTCATCTGTTTCAATAACAAGAGAAGCATCTCTATCCTCTGTTTCTTCAACCAAAAAAACTATAGCTTCATCATCTTCAACATTTTCCATTTTGTCGATAGGTTTTAAAATCGCATATAATTTTTCATCTAAAGGTATTATTGCAACCTGGTCAAATTTTACCTCTTTATCATTTTCGTCATAAAGCGTTACTGGAGAATCATTGTTTTCATCCAATAGAATATCCAAAACATTTAAATCCTCTTGTTCTTTTTCTTTATCCATTTTAAAATCTCCTTTCTAAATATTGTTGCAAAATTAATTGTGCTGCAACCTTGTCAATTAATTCCTTTCTTTTTTCTCTTTTGACATTTGCACTTAGCAAAATTTCTTCTGCCTCAACTGAAGTCAACCTCTCATCTTCAAAAACAATATTCACTTCACACTTTTGCTGCAACTGCGAGGCGAATTCTCTCACCATTTCTGCCGTTTTGCCTTCAGTTCCATCCATATTATATGGAAGACCAATTACAATGGTTTCAACGTTATAGTCGGCAATTAACTTGCAAAAAAATTCAAGGTCTTTTTCTGTTGAAATTGTTTTATATGTTGCAAATGGGCTTGAAATCATTTTAAGCGGGTCACTCATAGCTATGCCAATTCGCACCTTACCATAGTCAATTCCCATTATTCTAGTCTGATTCAAATTAACATTCTCCTTTGAATTAACAAGCCAACAACTTTTAACAACATTATATTAATAAATTAAAAAAATAATGTCAAACATATTAAACAATGTTTATAGATTAGGTAAAAAATCTACAATTTAAATACCCCAAACCACAATTTAGTTTCACAACCATTTGATTTGGGGTATTAAGTCAAACTCATTTAATTAGAATAAACTAAACAAATATATTACGCTTTTTTAGTTTTTGGAGCTGCTTTTTTTTTCATTTCATTTATTTCTTTCTTCACGGCTTTTTCGCCCTTGTTAACAATTTCCTTAGCAGCTTCTGAATGTTTGAACAAAAGCGCACCAGTAACAAGACCTAAAGCCATACCAACAAAAAGACCTTCTTTCATATTCCCCCTCCTATTGTTAGTGTTTGCAAAAAGCAAATAATTATACTATTCAATCATGTAATAATTTATTAAAAAATATCTTGCGATAATTTATCAAGAGAGTATATTTATTATATTTCTACATCTAAAAATGAATTAAACTTAAAAAAAAGACTTAGATAAATCTAAGTCAAGTTATTTATTCTTCTTCATCATCAATAGAACTATTTTTTTGTTGTTTTTCAATTCGTTTGTAATAATCTTCAACAGCAGCTTTGATAGCCTCTTCTGCCATTATTGAACAATGAATTTTTTGTGGAGGAAGTCCACCAAGTTCTTGGATAAAATCACTATTTTTTAATTCTAATGCCTCTTTAATGCTTTTACCCTTTATCATTTCTGTGGCAATCGAAGTTGAAGCTATTGCTGCCACACAACCAAAAGTTTTAAATTTTGCATCTTCAATTATGCCATCTTCGTTTATTTTTAAATAAACTTTCATAATATCACCACATGCAGCATTACCAACCTTACCAATTCCGTTCGCGCCTTTCAAAGAACCAACATTTTTAAGTTCTTTAAAAGTTTTCATAACTTTATCATTATACATTTTTCTTACTCCTACTATTTGCTTTTGTAAGTGGTGAAATTGACCTTAGTTTAGCAACGACTTTTTCAAGTTCATCAACAACAAAATTGACATCATCTTTAGAAATTGATTTAGGAAAAGAAAATCTAATAGAACCATTAGCAATTTCGTCTGGTATTCCCATTGCTGATAAAACATGAGATTTTTGGAGTGCTCCAGAAGTGCATGCCGAACCTGTAGAAACGGCAATGCCAGCCATATCCAAAAGCATCAATATTGATTCACCTTCAATAAGTTCAAAAGAAACATTGACTATGCCAGCAACACTTTGATGTGGATGGGTATTAATGTGAATCATTGGAATTCTTTCCTGAATTTTAGCTATAAAGTAATTTTTAATTGCCCTCAATTTTTGAGAATTAACAGAAAGGTCGCGACTAGCAATCTCTGTTGCCTTGCCAAAACCAGCAATAGCAGGAACATTTAGTGTTCCTCCTCTTTTTTTCCTCTCTTGGAATCCACCATGAAGAAGGTTATCAATTTTAATGCCATCTTTAATGTATAAAGCACCAACACCCTTTGGTCCATAAATTTTATGTGCGCTCATTGACATAACGTCTATTTCCATGTCTTGGACATCAATTTTAACAGCACCCAAAGCTTGAACTGCGTCAGTATGGAATATAATGTTGTTTTCATGGGCTGTTTTAGCAATGGCTTTAATATTTTGTATTGTTCCAACTTCATTATTTACAGACATTATTGAAATTAAGATGGTATCTTTTCTAATATGATGAAGCAAAGACGCTAATGAAACTACACCATGTTCATCAACTGGAAGATAGGTTACCTCAAAACCTTCCTTTTCAAGTTCCCTCATACTTTCCATGATTGAATCATGTTCAATGGAACTTGTAATAATATGCTTGCCCTTATCTTTATTGGCATGTGCAATGCCTTTTACTGCCCAGTTGTTTGCCTCTGTACCGCCACTAGTAAAATAGATGTTGTTTGATTTAGGAGCATTGATTGCTTTTGCAATTCTATCTCTCGCTCTATCGACAATTGCAAGTGCTTCGCGACCAAAACCATGAATGCTATTTGAATTGCCATAAAACGAGGTAAAACAAGGCATCATCTCGTTTAAAACTTCGGCAGAAACATAGGTTGTTGCAGCATTGTCTAAATAAATTCGTTTGTTCATAGTTATACCTCTTATATTATTTTAGCACGAACTCGAAATTTGTCAAGATTAAACTAAAGAATTTAAAGTGTTAACAATTTGACCTTTTTGTCTTAAACCTATCATTCTATCAACCTCTTTTCCGTCCTTAAAAATAATCATAGTAGGAATGCTCATAACTCCAAACTCTCTTGCCAAATCTTCGCTTTGGTCAATATCTAGCTTATAACAATCAAATTTTTCATGATCTAATTCTTCAAATGCATCTTGCAAAATAGGTGAAAGCATTTTACAAGGTCCACACCAGTTTGCAAAAAAGTCTACTAAAACTATTTTTTTAGAATTTTTAACTTTTTCCTCAAAATTTTTTTCATTGATAATTTCCATATTAGTTCTCCTTTTTAATTAATTCCTCAATTACAAATGCTGAAATTACACATGCGCACATAGCAGGATGATAAACCACGCTACCTATCGCACCTTCACTTTTAACTTGAGATTGTTGCTTTGAAAACACAACATGATGTTTTGCAATATTTCTTTCTTTAAGCTTTTTTCTCATAACTTTTGAAAGTTTGTCATATTCCGTTTTATAAATATCACTAACAACATATTGTGGTATGCACGTCTTATTACCCGCACCCATAGCGGAAATTATGTTTATTTTATTCAAATGGCAAAATTCAATTAAATCAACCTTATTTTCAACAATATCAATTGCATCTACAACATAATCATAATCTTGAAGATTAAAGCTTGTCAAGTTATCTTTTGATAATTTGCAGTCAAATTCACAAATTATTATATCTGGATTAATGTCATATAACCTTTCCTTCATTGCAGTAACTTTTTGTTTACCCAAATTTGAATTTGTAGCTATAATCTGTCTATTAATGTTAGATTCTTCAACCTTGTCGAAGTCAATAATGCCTAACTTTCCAATGCCAGTTCTAGCCAACATTTCTGCCACATAACCACCAACACCACCAACACCAACTATCATAACACTTTTTTGATTTAGTGATAAAACGCTTTCTTTTCCTAAAGCAATTTCACATCTAGACAAATCCATTTTTCCTCTTTTAAACCTAAAATTTTTTCATAAATTAAAGAATATATTTTTTTAGGTCGTATTTTTTGGTTGTATCTGAAAAAACATTATTAACATAATTTTTATCTATTACAACTTCTACCTTAGGATGATCTCCTCCTGCATTGAAAGAAATGTCTTCAAGCAATGCTTCCATCAAGGTATGCAAACGTCTAGCCCCAATATTTTCACTTGTCTCATTTTCATTTACAGCTATTTCTGCTAATTGTTCAAGAGCATCATTAGTAAATTTAACATCAATGTTATCAACTGATAAAAGAGAGGTATATTGCAAGGTAATAGCATTTTGTGGTTTAGATAAAATGTTAATAAAATCATCTTTTGTTAAATTATCTAACTCTACTCTAATTGGAAAACGTCCCTGTAATTCAGGAATCATATCCTCAATTTTTTCAATATGGAAAGCACCAGCTGCTATGAAAAGAATAAAATCGGTCTTGACATTACCATATTTAGTTGCTACTGTACAACCTTCTACAATAGGAAGAATATCTCTTTGAACTCCTTCTCGAGATACATCAGGTCCATTGGAAGAACTTTTGCCTATAATTTTATCCATTTCATCAATGAAAATAATACCCTCTTCCTCTGCCTTTTTAATCGCCTCAGAATTGACTGTGTCTAAATCTATTAATTTATCACACTCCTCTTGCATCAATGTTTCAAATGCTTGTGAAACTGTCATCTTTCTTAAAATCTTTTTCTTAGGGAAAAATCCTTCAAACATATCTCCTATGCTAAGTTCTGCCATTCCCCCTGCAATCATGCCTATTGGTTTTGAATTTTGCAATGCCTCAATTTCAATGGTTAGATTATCAAATTCACCCTTTTTAAACTTTTCTAAAATTTCAGCTTTTAATTCATTTTCAGAAAGATTGCTTTGTTCTTGTTTTTTCACATCGTATATTTTTTGCAAAATTTGTTTTTCAACTACAGGTCTAACTTTGGTTTCAACTGAGTGTTGTTTTTCGTCCTTAACCATTCTAACAGCAACCTCTACAAGATCTCTAACCATACTTTCAACATCTCTTCCAACATAACCCACTTCGGTATATTTAGTTGCTTCAATTTTTACAAAAGGAGCTTGAACAAGTCTGGCTAATCTCCTTGCAATCTCGGTTTTTCCAACTCCAGTAGGACCTTTCATAATTATATTTTTAGGAGTAATTTCATCTCTTATTTCTTTTGGCAACTGACTTCTTCTATATCTATTTCTAAGAGCAACCGCCACTGCCTTTTTTGCTGAAACTTGACCAATGATATATTTATCTAACTGTGCAACTATTTCTTTTGGTGTTAAATTCATTTTAAACCTCCTCTACAATAATATTATCGTTTGTAAATATACAAATTTCACTAGCAATCTTTAAAGCTTTTTTAGCAATTTCATTAGCTTCAAAATCTGTGTTAAAGCAAAGAGCTTTCGCAGCAGCTAAAGCATAATTTCCCCCAGAACCTATGGCACAAATATTATCCTGTGGTTCAATAACCTCACCTGTTCCTGAAATTACTAACATTTTTTCCTTATCAGCAACAATCATCATAGCTTCTAGCTTTCTCATAACCTTATCGCTTCTCCAAAGTTGAGCAAGTTCAACTGCGCTTCTCATCAGATTGCCGGAATATTTATTTAACATTTCTTCAAATCTTTCACTCAAACTAAAAGCATCTGCCACACTTCCCGCAAAACCTATAACAACTTGTTCATTAAATATTCTTCTTACCTTTTTCGCGTCATTTTTAAAAATAACGCTCTCGCCCATTGTAACTTGGCCGTCACCCGCTATAGCTGTTTTTCCATTTTTTTTAACAGCACAAATAGTAGTTCCTCTAAATTCAATCATAAATCTTCTCCTTAAATTTTTTAATTTCAGACAAACTAGTTTTTAAAATATATTCACGCTTTTTTTGTTTGTCTTTAAAATGTTCTTCACAGGCTATTATACCATAATTTGCATTCATTGGTTGAAAATTATTTGCATTATTTTGACTAATATAGCTAAGAATTGCACCAATACAAGTGTTTGTAGGCAAACTTTCCATTGTTTTGTTCTCTAAATGTCTTTTAACGTTAATTGCTGTAATCAAACCACTTGCAATGCTTTCTACATATCCCTCAACTCCTGAAAGTTGTCCTGCAATAAAAATGTTTGGATGCTCTTTAAGTTGAGAAAATGAATTTAAACAAATAGGTGCGTTAATGTAGCTATTTCTATGCATTTGTCCAAATCTAACAAATTCTGCATTTTTAAGCGCTGGAATGAGTGAAAATACCCGCTTTTGTTCTTTATATTTCAAATTAGTTTGAAAGCCTACCAAATTAACAAGTTTTCCTTCCTCATCTTCTTTTCTTAATTGAACTACGGCATAAGGCCTAGTATTATTATTGACGTCAAAAAGACCAACAGGTTTCATTGGTCCATATCTCAAGGCATCAAAGCCTCTTTTTGCCATAACTTCAATAGGCATACAACTTTCAAAAACTTTTTCAAAATCTTTTAATATTGCTGTTTCTGCTTTTACAAGTTCATTAACAAAAATTGTATATTGTTCTTTGTTTAAAACACAATTAATATAATCTCCTTCACCTTTACCATATCTATCACCCCAAAAAGCATGGTTAAAATCAATTGAATCTTGATATATGATAGGAGCAATAGCGTCATAAAAGTAGCAGTTATTTTCACCAATTATACTTTGCAAATTGTTAAATAATTTTTCATCTGTAAGAGGTCCCGTTGCAACAATGTTCAATTCATTTAAATTTAAAGTTTCTACCTTTTTATTGATGACATTAATATTTTTGTTATTTTTTATTTCCTCTGTAATTAACTGAGCAAATTTTTCTCTATCAACAGCAAGGGCAGAACCGGCAGAAACACAAACTTTTTTTGCTATTTTAAGCAGATTGCAATCTAACAGCTCCAATTCTTTTTTAAGAAGACCTGAGGCGGTTTGCTCATCTACACTTTTTAAAGAATTTGAACAAACAAGTTCGCCAAAATTATCATTTTTGTGTGCAGGGGTCTTATATTTAGGCTTCATTTCATATAAATTAACTTTAATATTGTTTTGAGCCAAATACAAAGCTGCCTCACATCCTGCCAAACCAGCACCTATTACATTTACAAATTGATTTTTACTGTTTTTTAAACTCACAAGTGTTACACCTTATTTCATTTTTCTTCTTTATAAGATAACCATCACAATTAGGGCATTTTTCTCCGGTAGGTTCATCCCAACTCATAAATGTACAGTCAGGATAACCTGAGCAAGAATAATAAAGCTTTCCCTTTTTACTCTTTCTAATAACCGTAGGCTTTTTGCAAATAGGACAAATTCCAGACATCTTTTCTTCTGCGGTTATGCTTTTTATATTTCTACATTTAGGAAAATTAGAGCATCCTAAAAATTTGCCAAACTTCCCCTCTCTTATGAGCATTTTGGCTCCACATTTTTCACAAACTTCATCGCTTTCAATCGGAGGTTCTTTATAACTTACAGGACTTGCCCCTGCTTTTTGCAATAATTCTTTAAATCCTGACCAAAACTTAGATACAACATCTTTCCAAGGTTCTCCTTTTTCAGCGATATCATCAAGTCTTCCTTCCATTTGAGCGGTAAATTTAACATTGATTACAGATTTAAAAAATTGTTCCAAATATTCAGTCACAGAAACACCAAGCTTTGTTGGAATTAAATATTTCCCATCTTTTTCTGTGTAAGCTCTTGCAGCAAGTAAGGTTATGGTTGGTGCATAGGTCGCAGGTCTACCTATACCTTTCTCTTCCATTGCCTTCACTAAACTTGCTTCTGTATATCTAGAAGGTGGTTTAGTAAATTTTTGTTCAGGTTCAAGTTTTTCCAAAGATAGTTGTTCGTTCTCATCTAATTTTGGAATCTTTTTATTTTCTTCACCCTCTTTTACTTCTTCAAAATTTTTATAAACTGCGGTATAACCGGCAAACTCCAAAGTTTTACCAACCGCTCTAAAAACACAATCATTGCACAAAATGTCTATAGTGACGTTATTATAGATAGCCTCACTCATTTGGCTTGCTAAAAATCTTTCGTAAATCAACTTATAAAGCTTATAATTATCTGCATTTAAAAATTCCTTAACACTTTGTGGAGTTCTATTTATATCAATAGGTCTAATAGCTTCATGGGCGTCTTGCGAATTCTGTTTTTTCTCATATACATTAGGCTTTGCAGGAATGTAATCTTTTCCATATAAATTAGCGGCATATGCTCTTGCATTATCTTGCGCTGCTGCGGAAACTCTGGTTGAATCAGACCTAATATATGTTATCAAGGCAATTTTACCCTCGTTCCCTAATTCAACACCTTCATATAAACTTTGGGCACATGCAGATGTCTTTTTTAGGCTCATACCTAATTTGTTTAATGCATCTTGTTGCATAGTACTTGTTGTAAATGGTGCTGGAGCATGAGATTTTGTCTTTGTCTTTTTTATCTTATCAACTACAAAATTTCCATTTTTTAAATTGTCTATTATTTCATCTACTTGAGCCTTGTTTTGCGGTCTTTTTTTATTGTCCTTATATTGAACTAAGGATGCTTTAAAAATAGTTGGGTCAGTTACTTTTTTTAAAAAAGCAGTAAGAGTCCAATATTCCTCTGGTTTAAAATTTTGTATTTCTTTTTCTCTATCAACAACAAGTTTTAAAGCCACACTTTGAACACGTCCCGCACTAAGTTTAGGATGTATTTTTTTACAAATAATTGGAGAAAGTTTGTAACCAACTATTCTATCCAAAACCCTTCTTGCTTGTTGTGCATCTATTAAGTTTTGATTTAGTTCTCTTGGATTTTTTAACGCATTTTGGACACATTCTTTTGAAATTTCATTAAAAACTATTCTACATTTATCATCTGGTTTAAGACCTAACTCATGAGCAATATGCCAAGAAATTGCCTCTCCTTCTCTATCCGGGTCGGTTGCGAGTAAAACCTCGTCTGCCTTTTTTGCTTTTTGTAAAAGTTCTTTGACAACGTCTTTTTTATCGTTCATAACCGCATATTCTGGTTCAAATGTCAACAAATTTACCCCAAAAGAAGATGGCGGCAAATCACGGATATGACCTTTTGTTGCCATAACTTCATATCCACTTCCTAAATATTTTTTAATAGTATCTTTTTTTCCGGGTCCTTCAATTACAACTAATTTCATTGTATAACTCCTATACAGAATAAAAATTTCCTGGTAGTTTTCTTATTATTCCACGAATGCACATCGTTGTCAAACAACTATTGAGAATTTTTGGTTCCAAATTAGTAAGAGACAAAAGAACATCAAAATGAGTTTCCTCTTTTTCAACTATATCTAAAATCATTCTTTCATTTATTCCAAGCTGAATTGCGGTTTCCTTTTTAAGCCCCTCATAACCTAGGTCATTTAATATGTCTTCGTAAGAAATAACACACATACCTTGACATGATTTAATCATTTTGTTATTGGCCATACTCATAGAACTTGTTATATTTCCCGGCACTAAATAAAGGTTTCGATTATAGTCTATAGCATATTCCTTAGTGTAAAGCGAACCACTTTTTTCACTTGCTTCTGTTATAAGCGTCCCCAAACTTAATCCAGCAATAATTCTGTTTCTTGCAGGAAAAGTGTACCTTTGAGGAAATGCCGATGGAGCGTATTCGGAAACAAGCAATCCTTTTTTTGAAATCTCAATAGAAAGATTATAATTAACTGCTGGATAAATTTTATTAAATCCACCGCCCAAAACAGCAATAGTTTTTCCACCAACTTCCAAACAAGCTTCATGTGCAATTTTATCTACCCCAGTAGACATGCCACTAACTATGACCAGCCCTGCTCTAGCAAGGTTTTTCGAAAAAGAGTGGGTCACTCCTCGTCCATAATTGGTTGGATTGCGTGTTCCAACAATTGCAACTGAATCTTTCTTCAAAAGAGAAATATCACCTTTAAGATATAAAACAATAGGAAAATCAGGTGTCTCTTTTAAAAGCTTGGGATAACTGTCACTAAGATATGTAGAACATATAATGTTAAGTGCTTCCAAATTTTTTAAATAACATTTTATATTTTCTTCAGAACATCTTTCAATTATTTCGGTAATTTGATTGCTATTTAAAATCGAACAAACAAATTGTTCTCTATCAACAATAGCTTCTAATATTCTTTGAGGATTATTGTATTTTTTTATTAATACATGAAATCTGTTCTCATATAGGAAAACAAATTGACTTAACGCTATTAAAATTTCTTCATCTCGAGAATAATTTGTCATTGTCACACCTTATATTTATCGTCCAAAGAACGATATTGAATTGCTTCCGCTATATGCTGAGGTTCAATGTTATCACATCCATCTAAATCTGCAATTGTTCTAGCAACCTTTAAAATTTTGTCATGCGCTCTTGCACTTAAGTGCAAATTTTCAAATGCCATTCTCATCAATTCATTACATTCTTCATCCAACTTGCAATGTTTTTTACATGAAGCAACACTCATTTTGCTATTACAAAAATTTTTAGAGTTTTTAAATCTTTCAAGTTGAACCTTTCGCGCTTTATTAACCCTTGCTTTAATTTCGGCAGAACACTCCTCTTCCTGCTTTGCATTTAACTCATCAAAACTAATACTATCTACTTCAACATGCAAATCTATTCTATCCATTAAAGGACCGGAAAGTTTTGACAAATACTTATGTATTTGAGCAGGAGAACATCTGCATTCCTGCTTGCTTGAACCATAATTGCCACATGGACAAGGATTCATACTTGCAATAAGTGTAAATGAAGCAGGATAAGTTACACTCATTTGGGCACGAGCAACCGTTATGACTCCATCCTCTAATGGCTGGCGCAATGTTTCGATTGTATGTCTATCATATTCTGGCAATTCATCAAGGAACAAAACTCCGTTATGCGCAAGTGAAATTTCACCCGGGGTCGCATTTTTGTTTCCACCAGTAAGAGCAATTTTAGTGGTGGTATGATGAGGACTTCTAAATGGTCTTTCCAAAACTATCCCTGCACTTGAAAGTTGACCCGCAACACTATGTATTTTTGTCACTTCTAAAGCCTCTTCAAATGTCATATCCGGAAGTATTGAGGAAAAACATTTTGCTAAAAGTGTTTTTCCACTGCCTGGTGGACCTATCATAATAACGTTATGTCCTCCAGCTGCTGCAATTTCTAATGCACGTTTTGCACTTTTTTGCCCTTTAACTAATTTGAAATCTACCACTTGAGAGTTGTTTTGTTCTTTCAAAGTTTCATAGTCAGAAACTTGTAATTTTGATATTTCATTCTCTCCACAAAGAAATTCTTTTGCCTCTTTAAGGTTTTCCACACAAAAAATATCTAAGCCAGAAATAAAACTTGCTTCATTTGCATTAGATTTTGGTATAATAAATTTTCTAAAGCCTTCTTTTCTGGCGGCGATTAATATTGGCAAAACACCATTCACCCTTTTAACCGAACCATCTAATGAAAGTTCGCCTAAAAAAATAGTATCTTTTACATTTTCAATTGGAATTTGATTGCAAGCAGAAAGAATAGCAATCGCTATAGGCAAATCATATAATGGTCCCTCTTTTTTTTTATCCGCAGGGGCAAGATTAATAGTTATTTTATTAATAGGATAATCAAGACCACTATTTTTAATAGCAGAACGTACCCTTTCCTTACTTTCTTTAATTGCCGTATCCGCAAGACCAACCAAATCAACAGATGGGAGTCCTCCAGTGATGTCTACCTCGACCTGAACTCCAAATCCTTCAATACCAATTAATCCATAACTTAAAACTTTTGATAACATTTTAAATCCTAATTTTAAGCTCATAAAATTTGTAAAAAAATTACAAGCACTTTTTAAATTCCATATAAGTATATAATAAAAAATTAAAATTTGAAAACGTTTAAGCAAAATTTGTTATACAAAATTAAGCAAATTTGTATAAATTATAACAATATATATAGTATTATGCAAATGTGTAAAATACCATATATTGAAAAATACTACAAAATACCTAAAATAGAGTAAAACTTATAATAGAAGAAATTAATAAACAACCTCTTTATATGACACAAAGAATTAGAATATTGAGCAATAAAATAGATACATAAATTAATAAATTCTATAGGAATCAAAATGTCTGTTTTATTTAAAAATAAGAACACTTAAATCGTTTTGTGACTCTTTTTCTTTTTTAAAAATACGCTCATAACCTTTGTCCGTCTTTTTAAATTCTTTAATAAACTTTTCTTTTAACATCATATCATTTTTTGAATCAGAAAAAAATACTTCACCACCAATAAATTCTAATTTGCCAAAATCTGTTATTTTTGAATTACTAAAATCAGCATCACCACCTATTCTTTTTAAATTTGATATGTTTGTAACTATTGAATCACTAAAATCAACATCTCCTCCTATGCTTTCCAAACTACTCAAATCTGTTATTTTTGAATATCTAAAATCTGCATGGCCTCCTATGCATTTCAAAGCACCCAAGTCTGTTACTTTTGATTCAACAAAATATGCATCTCCTCCTATACTTTTTAAATTTGATATCTTTGTAACTATTGAATTACTAAAATCAGCGTCTCCTCCTATATTTTCCAAACTACTCAAATCTGTTACATTTGAATTACTAAAATACGCATTTCCTCCAATACTTTTTAAGCTACTTAAATCTTTTACGGCTGAATTTTCGAAATTTGCATGGCCTCCTATGCTTTCCAAACTACTCAAATCTGTTACTTTTGATTTTCTAAAAAAAGCATTTCCTACTATTTTTTTTAAGCTACTTAAATTAATATCAGTTGAATGTTCAAATTTTGCATTACCAACAACTATTGATAAACTAGACATATTTTCAAATTCGTCATTTACTTCTCCAAACACTATCTTTATATTTTTTATATCTTTCGCTTCACCTGCAAAATACATCTCGTCTTCTTTACAATTAAAGTATTCTGCAAGATATGAACGTATTTTTGACATACTTCCTATTAATTTTTCTTTGTTGCTATTTGTTTTCCCAGAATGAGCCTTGTAATCTTCATACACTAAATCTTGTATTAATAGTTTTACCTCGTCCTTGTTAAATCTGTTCTCGTTTATCTTTTTATTCCATTCTATTAGTCTGTTATTCCATTCCTCTTTCTCCAGCCATTTATCCCCTTCTTCTATTTCCTTATTCTTTATTAAAAACTCAATGGCTACCTCTCTATACTCCTCTTCCAATTCTTGTGAATTGCCATTTTGTATCCCTCGCAACTCATCTACTGCGTTTCCTCTCATCTTTACCGCTATATGTGGGCTCTTCATATTATCCACAAACACATAAAAATCTCCATCTTCTAATTGGCTTGAGGCTAGATTTTTGGTGCACCATGGTGTGTCATTTACTAGCGATGCTAGTTCTTGTGAATTCTTGATGTATTCTTTGGGGTTAGATTCCTTCCCCTTAAATCTTAGCCATTTACCTTTATTAAATGTGTTCAAATTGTCAATCTTAACCGTGTTCTTTTCCCTCACCCTTTCATTTGAAAGCGACAGACCGGCAAAATATAGGTTGGCGAAATTTGAATTTTCTTTAACATTGTTATATATTGTTGAAAGAACATCTTCATTTATTGTCATATGTCCTATGATTGTTTCATGAGCTATTCTTTTTTCTACTATATGTTTTACACTCTCTCCTTCCTGTTTTGTTCTATAGCATTTTGTTAGCGTTTCATTGAGTATTAGCGCTTTGAAGCCTGGCTCATAATTTGTCCCCTTTAAAAAGTCCACAATGTGTTTGTATTCTTCCCGTTGAGTTACTCCAATCCTTTCTGCCAATTCTCTTAATGCATTTATTTTGTTCTTTTTATAGTATTCTGCTAAAGTCCCCTCTCCGCGTTGATTTAATGCTTTTATCTCACTTTCATATTCTCTTTCTAATGATGGGTTATTTTCTATCTTTATTGAAAAATATTCTTCGTTTTCTCCTATGTCATACAATCTCTGCAACTCTTTTGATATATCTTCTCTAACTTGTCGATACTTTGTATCCTTGTCTGTTGGCAAAGTTTTGCCGTTTTGATAGTAATTGAGAACAAATATCTTTTCCCATTGTGTTAACTGAGAAAATTGTTGTTCTAATTTTACTGACAAATTTAAATTTAAATATCTTTTTTCTTTCACCCTCTCCAATTGTGCATTTTTTATCTTAGTATAGGCGCTTATAGCATAGGAAGAAACCTTGATAGGATAATTGCCGTTTCCTATCATGGCATCTATAGTTATCTCTGTCTTTAATATCTCCTCATTGTCATATATCCCAAAATACTTTAACCTGTACT
This sequence comes from uncultured Clostridia bacterium, assembly GCA_937992055.1. Classification (GTDB taxonomy): domain Bacteria; phylum Bacillota; class Clostridia; order Christensenellales; family UBA1242; genus CAJKWP01. Next base: position 21,632 of record CALKLQ010000002.1, read on the forward strand.
CTTTTAGTTTATCTTCCAATTCGTCACTACTAAATCTTGATAAAACTTGGGTTTTAATAGTTAAAAACAAAGGTGTGTTTTCATAAAAATGTAACAATTCGTGATTGTTTACTAAATCCAAATCTTTTGCCTTGCTGTTAAGATATATTGTTTTGTCAAAACAATATCCTAATACATTTTCATCCTCAAAAAATTTAGTTTCTATGCCAAAGCTTCTATTTTGCTCTACTATACCTTGAAAATTCATCTATTTTCCTCTTTCATAAGCTCTATTACTTGATCTAGGCTTTTTCCTTCCTGAAGAAGTTTTTTTATCTTTTCTTGATTTTTTAAATACCTATCTTTTTCCCCTTCCTCAATCCTAACCAAACTTCCATCATAACTTCTTACTTCTATATATTTTTTCATAACTTTATTTTATCATCTTTATATTTCTTTTTCAAGATTAATTAAAATCTTATCTGTTTTTCTATATATACATAAAAAACAGACAAAAAAATTTTAATTATTTAAAGCTTAAATAAAATACTAATAATCTGAAAAACTAAAATAAAAAAAAACCAAAGCAAATTGCTTTGGAATTATTATGCTCTTTTTCTAGCTCTTTTTCTAGCGGCTTCAGATTTCTTTTTTCTTTTAACGCTTGGTTTATCATAAGCTTCTTTTTTTCTTATGTCACCAATTATTCCGTCTTTCTGGCATTTTCTTTTAAATCTTTTAAGAGCGCTTTCTAAACTTTCATTTTCGCCAACCTTGACTGTTGTCACCTTATCTCACCGCCTTTTAGTTCCTATATCGTGATTATAAGTATAGTAAATTAAATTATTTTTGTCAAGAATTATTTTAAAAAATATAATTTTGATTAACTTAATTTTTGCCTTAATTTTTCAAGAATTTTATTTTCCAATCTTGACACTTGAACTTGTGAAATACCTAATTCTTTGGCGATTTCGCTTTGAGTCATATCTTTAAAAAAACGCAAAAGTACTATCTGCTTATCCCTGTTTTCTAGTTCTTGTAGCGAATTTTTTAATGAAACAGAGTCTAAAAACTCCTCGGTTTGATTGTCTTCTACATATTTATCAATTAATAATTGTGTTTTATTTGCATCATCACCTAATGGAGTATATATAGAAATGGGCATTTTTGATGAATCCATTGTGAAAACCACTTCACATTCATCCATATTAAAATGTTTTGCAATTTCTGCAGTTGTTGGTTTTTTTTGATTTTGCTTAAAGTAAGATTCAACAAATTTATTAATTAAGTAGTTTTGACTTTTAATTGCTCTTGAAACTTTTATACTTCCATCATCACGTAAAAATCTTTTAATTTCACCAATAATCATTGGTACCACATAAGTTGAGAACCTAACATTAAAAGAAGAATCAAAATTGTTTATAGCTTTTAAAAACCCTATACATCCCAATTGATATAGGTCATCATATTCAAGCCCTTTATTTTTAAAACGCTTTATAACACTTTTTATAAGAGGAGAATTTTCGGTTATTAAACGTTCTTTTGCCTCTTCATCACCATTTTGTGCTAGTTTGACGAGGTCTAGTGTTTGTTCATATTCTAACATTATTCACCAACAGCAAGATTAGAGTTACTAGCAAATTTTTTCTCCATTGTAACCACCAAACCACATGGTGCATTTTTAGAAAGTTTTATGCTATCCATAAAGCTTTCCATCACAGTAAATCCCATGCCACTGCGTTCTTGCTCTGGCTTTGTTGTGTAAAAGGGCTCACAAGCCTTAGTGAAATCTTTTATTCCCACTCCATAGTCAATCACGTGAATGGTAACGCTATTGTCATCGTTTAGTTCAACCTTAATTGTTATATCTCCACCTTTTTTTGGATAGGCATGAACAACAGAATTTGTAACCGCTTCACTAACTGCTGTTTTAATGTCTGTAAGTTCATCTAATGTTGGGTTTGATTGAACGCAAAAAGCAGCAACACAAGCTCTTGCAAATCCTTCATTAACAGATATAGCTTTAAATGTGATTTCCATTTGATTTACAACCATTTTTTTCTCCTTTAACTTATTTTGGGCATAATGTCATAAAGCCCAGTCATTTTAAATATTTTTTCTGCATGCGATGAAGGATTACATATAAAAATTGAAATTCCTCTGTCCTTCATTCTTTTATATCTGCCAATCAAAACTCCTATACCAGTACTGTCCATAAAATCAAGTTCCGAGAGGTCAATTATTATCTGTTTAAAGTCATTTTTATCAAATATTTCGTCCAATGTATGTCTAGTATGATATGCCGTATGTTCGTCTAATTCGCCACACAAAACAACATAAAGAGTATTATTATAGACTCTGCTTTTTATTTGCATACTTTTTCTCCTTTTTCTAAAATTTTAGCAAAATTTAACAAAAGAAAAATGAGAGAAAAGGCGGAAAAAAAAATGCTTTTGTCAAAAAAAACAAAAGCAAAAAAGTTAATTAAACACTAGAAAATAATCTATATAACAATTACTATTAATAACTTCTCAAAGACTTGACCAAATTCAAAATTAAACTTGAGCTAAGATATTTCAATATCATTTTAAGTAAAAGCATTTTTGCACTTTCTAAACATGAAATTTACATTTTAGTTTATAAAAATATGTGTTAACATAATTAAATTTGAAATTTAAATCAAATAAAAGTTCTATAAAAATAAAAAATCCATCAAATGATGGATAATGGAATCAGTCAGTCTGTAAGCCGAGTTCTGTATTTGATGGTCATCTATCTAGGCTTGTTGTTTCCAACAAACTCAAGCGGTGTTTTTAAAGAGTAATGCGAACAACATATACACTCTTTTTAACCTTGCTTCAGGTGGGGTTTACATATGCCTCACAAGTCTCCAAGTGAGCGGTGGGCTCTTACCCCACCTTTTCACCCTTACCAATTTCTTGGCGGTTATTTTCTGTTGCACTTTCCTTAGAGTCGCCTCCACTTGCAGTTAACAAGCACCCTGTTCTGTGAAGCTCGGACTTTCCTCAAATTGCTCATAACAAACAACTTGCGACCATCTGGCTGGCTGATGTATTCATTTTACTAAAAATGACAAGGTTTGTCAATGCTGTTTAAATATTTGAAAGACAAAAAAATCAAGCAGTACTATCTTTGCACTGCTTGATATTCAAATCAAAAACTTAATCTTGTTTCTTTTCTTTTTTCTCTACAACTTTTTTTCCATTGTAGTTTCCGCATTTTGGACAAACTACATGAGGTTGCTTTAATTCATGACAACTTGGACACTCAACAAGAGTTGGGGCACAATTTTTAAAGTTGGCTGAGTTTCTTGAATTTCTTCTAGCTTTAGAGACCTTACCCTTTGGAACTGCCATTTCAATTTCCTCCTACATTTTCTCGCTTATTTAATAAAGGCACAAAAATCCTTTGCAAAATACTTAAGATAGTATATTTGCTTTAACAAATTTTGTCAAGTATTTTTATATAAATTTCAAACATTCTCTAGCTATCATAAGCTCTTCGTCTGTTGGGATGATGAAAATTTTCACTTTTGAATTCTTATCGCTAATCTCAAACTCTTCCCCTCTTGGCGCATTATAGTTTTTATCGTTATCCAATTTAATTCCCATGAATTCCAAATTTTCAACCACTTTTTCTCTAAGTTCTGGAGTATGTTCTCCGCAACCTGCGGTAAAGACTATTGCGTCAACACCTCCTAATACACCAATGTAACCGCAGATATATTTTTTAATCCTATGACAGTACATATCAAAAGCCATTTTTACATCTTTATTATCAAAATTTTCAATGATATCACGCATATCAGCCATTCCATTGCCAATAGCTCCCAAAAGACCGCTCTCTTTATTAAGCATCCTTACTACTTCACTAACTGTTTTGTTTTCTTTATTGCAAATAAATTCAACTACAGCAGGGTCAATATCACCGCTTCTGGTATTCATAATAATTCCTTCAAGAGGTGTAAATCCCATAGAAGTGTCAAAGCTTTTGCCGTTCTTAACCGCGGTTATACTTGCGCCACTTCCCAAGTGACAAGAAACCATATTCAAATCTTCAACTTTCTTACCCATAAGTTCAGCGCATCTTAAAGTAACATAGTGATGGCTGGTTCCATGCGCACCATATCTTCTAATCTTATATTCATCGTAATATTTTTTAGGAATGGCATATTTGAAAATATGTTCAGGAATAGATTTGTGAAAGCCAATATCAAATACTGCAATATTAGGCTTAGAAGGACATATTTTCATTGCCCCCTCAATTCCAGCAATTGCGCCGGGAACATGCAAGGGTGAAAAATCTACCTTAGTTTTGAAATCTTCTAAAATTTCATTTGTAACTAAAACACTATCAAAATATTTATCTCCAACATTGACCACTCTGTGTCCAAAGGCTCCAATTTCGTCAAGACTTTCAACAACACCAACCTGTTTATCAGTTAATTTTTCCAAAACCAAAGCCAATGCCTCACTGTGATTTTTAATATCCTTATCATATTTATTTTCAACACCCCTTGCTTTGTATCTCAAAAAAGAGGCACCTTCATTAATTCTTTCAACGTTTCCTTTTGCAAGAACATTTTGATTTTCCATATCCAAAAGTTGGAATTTTAAGGAACTGCTTCCTGCATTAATAACTAAAATTTTCATATAATTTCTCCTTTTTATTTTAAAGCACTTTGCAAAATTGTAACAGCTGTAATTAGCAAAATATCCTTTACATTACATCCTCTTGACAGGTCATTAACAGGTTTGTTTAAGCCTTGGACAATAGGACCAACAGCTGTAAGATTGCCAAAATATTGTATAGCTTTATATAGTATATTGCCACAGTTTAAATCTGGTACAATTAAGATATTGGCCTTTCCTGCCACATTGCATTCTGGACATTTTAATTTAGAAACTCTAGGAACAAGAGCTGCATCAAGTTGAAGTTCACCATCGTTTAAAATTGTTGGATTTTCATTTGAAAAAATGTTTTGAGCCTGCTTGATTTTTTCTAATAATTCACCATTTGCACTACCTTTCGTTGAATAGCTCAAAAAAGCCACTTTAGCTTCCATTTCAGGAAAAAGCGTTTTCATTGTCAAAACAGTTTGCTTTGCAATAAGTGCCAACTGTTTTGCGGAAGGATTTGGACATAGTCCCCCATCAGCTAAAAATATAGGCAAATCAAAATTTTTGTGTTTTCCAACAAAACAAAAACAGGAAGATGCAACAGAATCTTTCGCTTTAATAACCTCCAAAGCCGGTTTCAAAGATTGTGCGGTAGAAACCTCTGCTCCAGACACCATTCCATCTGCATAACCGCACTCAACTAAAAGCGTTGCAAAATAAAAAGGGTCTTCTACTAAAATCTCTGCCTGTTGACTAGTCAAACCCTTGTGCTCTCTTTTTTTTAAAAGAATTTCAACAAACTCCTTTTTTAAATCGCTTGTTTTGGGATTAATTACTGTCACTCCATCTAATTTTTTAAAACGCAATAGCAATGCGGATTCATCAGCCAACAATATAACTTTACAAATTTTTTTGTGTGCAAGAATTTGACCCGCTTCTATTATTCTATCACTAAAACCTGCTTCTGGAAAAACGATTGATTTATTTTTTTGCTTAGCAAGTTTTAAAAGTTGTTTTTCAATTTTCATAAATTCTCTCTTTTTGTCATAGTTTGCTCTTCTACAAACATATTTTAAATTATCAGTTGCAAGTAATTTTGCAACAAATTTAAATGAAAATGTTAAAAATACAGCATTTTCTATGGTAATTATAATGAATACAAAAACCTTTGTCAAATTCAAGAAAAACAAAAATTATAAAAAATTAAGTTTGTATGCAATAATGCTATCAATATTGCTTTTTTTTGTGATTCTTTCTATGGTTGTTTATCCTGAAAAATATATTGCAGTAACACTTAATTCACTCTTAATCTGGGCTACAGTTGTTTTGCCAAGTATATTTCCATTTTTAGTTTACACAAAATTTTTAACCAAGTTGAAACTTGTCGACCATTTTGCTAAACTTTGCACACCTTTGACAAAGTTTCTTTTTAATACAGATGGGCTATCTAGTTATATTTATATTATGAGCATAATGTCTGGTTATCCAGTTGGTGCAAAACTAACTACAGATTTGTACCTGGAGGGTAAAATAGACAGAGGCTCAGCGCATAGAACAATATGCTTTTGCACAAATTGTGGTCCAATGTTCATAATAGGAACGGTCGGCGTTGGTCTTTTACTCTCAAAACAGGCAGGCTATATAATTTTGTTAGCCCATCTGTTAGGTGCAATAATGAACGGGATTATTTATAGAAATTACCATAAAAACGATACCACAAAAGTCAATTTAAAACAAAAAGAGTTACCAACTGATAGTTTTTTATCTGAAACTGCCATATCTTCTGCAAACTCTATGTTCATTGTTGGAACATACATTATAGTTTTCTTTATTTTAATAGAGTTTTTAAATGGCTTGTTTTCAATTGATAATACAACCATTCTAGGCTCATTGTTTAATGGCATATTAGAAATTACTCATGGAGCAAAAGACATTGCTTTGCTTCCTATTAAATTAAATTTAAAGATAATTCTCTCTACCGCAATATTATCTTTTGGAGGAATTGCAACTGCTTTTCAGTCATTTGCCTTTATAAAAAAAATAGGCTTTAGCTTTAAATTTTTCTTTTTACAAAAAATAACACATTGTATTTTTAGCACAATAATTGCAATAATTTTAGTATTAGTTTTTAAAGTATAAATAATTCGAAAGAAATTTTGCTTGAAAATTAAATAATATATAAGTTAAAATACAAACTAAAAAATAAAATACTCTAATCTAAGACTTTCAAGATTTGAGTATTTTTTATACAAATATTTAATTATAGAATAGAAAAAATTTTAAAGTTTTTCAAATATCAAAGCCAATTCATCAAAAAGATATGAAAGAGATTTAAATTTGTCTTCTATAAATGAAAGACCTATTAATAGAGCATAAACATTCTGCTCATCTTCCCTCTCACATGCTCTTATTAACTCAAGCAAAATAATTAAAGCAGAATTTTTCACATCCTTATCAAATTCATTTGCTTTAATTTGTGTTATAAGATTTTTACAAACTTCTGACATTTCAAGATAAATTTGACTTTTAGTATTTTCACATTTATCAATTTTAACTTCCACAGGAAGTTCTTTTTTTACCTCAACTATTTGAAAGAAAGTTTCATTATCCTTTGAAAGTTCAAAATAATCGGAAATTAAATTTTTAAAAGGTTCTAAAATTTGTTTACAAAACTTTTCTTGATTTGATATTTTTTCATCTTCAAAATATTTTTTCACGAAAGAATCAAAATCTTTAACCTCAAGCGCAAAATCTTTTATCAACATATGACAAAGAGCAATGAATTTATCCGGCTCTTCTGGTTTAACAAAGTATCCAGGTTTTGTAGGAGTTTTTATGAAAGCTTTTGTTTGTTCTAGTGAATATTTGAATTCTGTTTCACATTGTGAAAGCAATAAGGAAATTTGTTCTGAATCTTCCATTGCCTGTGAAATTTCTTTTAGTTTTAAATTTGCAAATAAAAATTTTCCATTAATGAATTCATTGCAATGAGCGATAAAATTTAATATTTTATTTATTTCGTTATTTTCCATTTAACCTTAGTCTTCTTTTAAAATTTTTTCTTTAAGTGCTTGAAATTCTTCATCAGACAAAACCCCTCTCTCTTTAAGAGACAATAATCTTTCAAGTTTTTCAGCTTTATTCTCAAATGTCCTTGAAGGTTCGCTTTCATTATAAGTATGGATGTTTTCATTTTTAGCATTCGATTGAGAATCTTGCCCATTTTGATTAGCTTGGGTTTGAGATGTTTTTTGATTAGAAGATGTTTCGCACATCATTAATCCAATCAAAGACAAAACGCCAGAAATAGTGTCAACAATTAAAAAGAAAATGGACCAAGCAATTATAGAAGTCTTGTTTTGTTCAATTTCCTCTTCGTCCAAGTCAGCCATTTTCATTATTTTATTTCCGCCTATTATGAGCGGAATACCTAAACCCAATGAAAGGAAAAAAGTGAAAGGAGAAACCACACAGCAAATAGCCCCTCCTATGATTGCCAAAATTCCAGAAATTTTAAATAGAGTTGAGCCTTTATTTGTTTTCATTTTACCCTCCTATTATTTTATTATTTTACTTAATAACTCAGTATATTCTTCCTCTGTCAATGCACCTGAATCTTTCAATTTTTTTAATTTTTCTATTTCATCCAACATCTTTTTGTTATCACCTTCATCGCTGGAAGAAACAACATTAACTGCTTGTTCTTTTTTATTAAATAAAGCTATTAATAAAAAGATTAACGTTAAAATATTTCCGCATAAAACAAAGGAAATAATTGTCATAACAATATATTGTGTTTTTTTAGCTAAAAACCTCTCTTCAGACCATTTTTTGCTAATAACTATAAAGTAAACCCCAAATAAAATGCTTACGAATCCAAAAACAAGAGTAGTTATAAAAGCTCCTTTCATTATTGGAACTAGATCAATCATTTCTATTTCCGCAGAAACATAATATTCCAAATATTGTGCCACGTAATCATTGATAGCTGCGAAAAAACCTTCATTACATAAGAAGCTGATAGAAATCACCATGTTTATTACGCCAAAAACAATGTAAAGAATTCCAGCAGTTAAAATAAATTTTTTCCTAGAACTAAAATCCATTTTTCACCTCTTTAAAATAAGTTTTTATTGAATATTTAAATTATATCATCATTTATAATTTTTTTCAAGCAAAATGCAACATTGATTATACTTCAATAATTGACTTTTAACTCATACATAAAGTATGATAAACAAAAAGGAAACATTCATGAAAAAAATTATTGTTATAACTGGTGCATCTAGTGGCATAGGGAAATTTTTAAAAGATAGTTTTGAAAAACAAGATATTGTTATTTCCCTTTCTAGGAGGCAAGAAATTACTGAGTTTTCATATCCATGTGACATATCAAATATTGAAAGTATAAAAGCAGCATTCAATTTTATTGAAAAAACATATGGAAGAATAGATATTTTAATAAACAGTGCTGGTTTTGGTGTTTGTGGAGTTACAGAGTTATTTCCAGAAAATGCAATCAAGGAAAACTTCAATGTCAATTTTTTTGGACAACTAAATTGCATTAAAGCTGCACTGCCACTTATGACTAAAAGTTCTAAAATATTTAATATAAACTCGGCTTGTGCTCTTTTCCCTCTTCCCTTCAGGAGTATATACTGTGCTTCTAAAGCTGCTTCACATTTATTATCTATGTCACTAAGAATGGAAATTTTAAAGTATGGAATTGAGGTTGTATCAATTTGTCCTGGAGATATAAAAACAAACTTTTCTAAAAATAGAGTTGTTTTTGAAGATGAGAACGTTCGTTCTAACAATCTTAAAAAGACTTTAGACAACATTTCTTCTAGAGAAAATAAAAGAATGAAGTTAGAAAAAGCTGGTAGAAAAATATTCAAAATTTGCAACAAGAAAAAAACAAAACCTCTTTATATAATCGGCAATCAATACAAGATGTTCTACTTCTTCTCTAAAATTCTACCTACATCTTGGTTTAATAAAATACTTTTCAATATTTTTGCTAAATGACAATAATTTGGAAACAAAATATTATTATTTTTAATAAAAAGGACAAGGAGCGATTAACCGCTTAGCTTGTCCAATTCTTTTTTCATTTTTGTCAAAATCTTTTTTTCAATTCTGCTAATATAACTTTGAGAAATGCCCAGATAATCTGCCACTTCTTTTTGAGTTTTTTCCTCCCTTCCAAAAAGACCAAATCTTAATATCATTATTTCCCGCTCGCGTTTTTGAAGTTTTTGTAAAGAGGAAAATAAAAGTTGTTTTTCAATATTTAAATCTAAATCTTTTGTAACATTTTCGTCCTCAAAACACAAAACATCTGCAAGTAACAATTCATTACCGTCGCTATCACAATTTAAGGGCTCATCTAAACTTATTTCCACTTTTTGTTTGGAAGATTTTCTTAGTTGCATGAGTATTTCGTTTTCAATGCATCTACTTGCATAGGTGGCAAGTTTAATATTTTTATCATTATCATAGGTTTGTATTGCTTTGATAAGACCAATAGCACCCACAGAAATTAAATCTTCAAGGTCGATACCACTGCTTTCAAATTTTTTCGCGATATATACAACTAATCTTAAATTATGTTCAATTAGTTTTTCCTTGGCAACTTCGTTATTGTTTTTTTTCATTTCTTCAAGCAATATTTGCTCCTCTTCCGCCTCTAGTGGAAGTGGTAATGCTTCATTTCCACATATGTAACAAACAATGTCAAGAGGTGTGGAAAACATATTTCTTTTAAAAATGCTTTTTATATATTCAAATAATTTTTTAAAAATCATAGTTTCTCCTATTTTACTAATTTTAAATTTAAGAGCAAATCACAATCAAATTGCTTTTTGAAATTTTTTAAGGCAACACCTAAAATTGCACTTTCAAGTTTTAAAGGTGTATCAAATTCTACAATTACTTCCTCAACCTCAAAAACAAGCATTTTTTCCAATTTTGTCGCCGTGTTTACTTTTATATATCTAGAATTTTGCAAAGAAAAGTTACCCTTAAATATATCTTCATTCGAAAAATTGAATAGTTTTTTAAAAACTCCAATTCCTATTACAATAACTGGTTTTTGTGTCATTGAATCTACCAAAATATTGCCAGAATCTAAAAAGCCCATAAAATTATATTCTTTGCCTGAGTTTTTTATTATAGTTTTAAATTTAAATTTCTTTATTTTTTCTTTGGAATCCAGAAATTTAATAAAGTCAACTAACAATTTGCAAACCACAAATACCACAAGAACAACAATTCCCATTGGCAATCCATCATAGACAAGATTTCCACCGCTAAACTGCGCAGTTGATTTAAAGGCAAAACAAAGCATAAAGCATGCCCCGCCCATCACCGCTGTTAAAATTAAGAAGGCGAAGAACAATCTTAAGAAATCTTTAAAAGTATCAATTTTGAAGGCCAACAAAATAATTAGTCCACCTAAAAGTAATTTAAGTATGAAAAGAATAATACCATTTAAATTGAAAAGCGGAAAAACAAAGGACATTAGTGTTGCAAAACAGGTGGAAAAGACAATTCGAGTTTTAACTAATTTGTAAGATAAAACTTTTGCTGTTAAATACAACAAAATGCTATTTATAACTAAATTATCTATTAAAACGCTTTCTATGTATATTTCCAATCTTAAACCACAGTAATATTGTAATATAAATTTCAACTCACAAATTATATAGTATTGTTATAATTTATAACATTTTGTCAAAATGCCTTCTACCATAATAAAAATAAAAGTTTAAAAAAATTAGTTTTATAAAAGTTTTTGATTTAAATCTTTTATTATATTTATCATATAAAAAAATAAAAGTTGGAAAAATAACCAACTTCTGTTGTTTTTAAACTATGAAAATCTAGTCGTTTTTTATTAAAGATTTACAAAATCTTAAGAGTTTATTAACTGTAAAGCCTAAATATTTTGCAACCTCTTCCCCTTTACCACTTGTTCCAAAAGAGGAAAGATTAAAGACATTTTGAGTATATTTAAACCAAGAATTATCATTACTAGCCTCAATAGCAACAACAATACCTTTTAAAATAGAATTTTTGTAAATTTTGCTTTGCTCTTCAAACAATTCAAGGCACGGCACAGAAACAACTTGGCAAGTTACACCTATTATATTTAAAGCCTTTTTTGCCTCGATCGCCATTTCAACCTCGCTTCCGCTTGCCATTAAAGTCATCATAGGCTCTTTTTCTTCCATGGCAACATAAGCTCCATAAGAAGCCTTCCCTTTTACAGAAAATAGAGGTAAAACTTGCTTTGCTAAAACAAAACAACAAGGATTTTTTCTTTCCAAAGCAATTTCATATACATCACATAACTCATAGCAATCGCATGGTCTAAAAACCAACAAGTTTGGTATCATTCTAAGACAACCCAATTGTTCGATTGATTGATGAGTTGGACCATCTTCTCCAATATAAATTGAATCGTGCGTGAAAAAATACCAAATAGGTAAATTCATAAGTGCACTCATTCTTATTGAAGGAATCATATAATTAGAAAAAGCTAAAAAAGTTGAACAAAAACTACGTGAATTATTAAATAAGCTTATTCCATTGCAAATTGCACCCATAGCATGTTCTCTTACTCCGAAATGAATATTTCTACTTCTAAAGTCATCAGAGTTAATAGCTTTGTTGTTATCAATATAAACTAAAGTTGATGCTGAAACATCCGCCGTTCCACCAACAAGGCAGTTTATTTTGGATGAAACCTCATTTAAAATCAAATGATTAGCATCTCTTTCGCTAATAGGTTCAGAAAATAGTTTGTATAATTTATCTTTTTGTAATTTAACTTCATTACTGTAAGTTTGCAACATTTTGAACAATTCTGGATGAGTGGTTTCATAAAGAACCAGCTTTTTTTTCCATTCTTCAAAATATTCATTGTTCTTTTGGGTACTTTGTCTTAAATATTTTAAAACTCCGTTAGGAATAAACATTGATGTTGTAATACCCAACTTTCTTTTCAAATTTTCAAATTGAACATCATCTAATGGTTTACCATGAACAGTATTCTGCCCTTCTAAATCACTATTGTAACCAATTTTTGTATGAAAAATCACTATTGTAGGTTTTGTGGAAAAATGTTTTGCTTTGTCTATAGATTTTGTAACGCTATTATAATCATTTCCGTTTTTACAAACAACAACATTAAAACCTTGTGATTTAAATTTTTTTACAACATCTTCACGATTTGATATATCTAACTTTCCATCAATAGTAATTTTATTACAATCATACAGTAAAATCAAGTTATTTAAATTTAACGAGCCTGCCAATGAAATTGCTTCTAGGGCCACTCCCTCCATCAAACATCCATCTCCAACAAAGCAATAAATTTTGTTGTCAAAAATTTGAAATTTTTGCATATTGAAAATTTCAGCGTAACGTTTTGAAGCTATAGCCAACCCTACCGCATTAGCAACTCCCTGTCCTAAAGGGCCAGTTGAGCATTCTATGCCTAATTTGGGATTTACCTCCGGGTGACCTGGAGTTTTACTTCCAACTTGTCTAAAATTTTCTAAATCTTCAATAGTATAATCAAAGCCAAAACCATACAAAAGAGTATAATAAAGCGCACTTGCATGACCAGCCGAAAGGACCAATCTATCACGATTGATATTTTCACCAAAAATGTCAAATCTATAATGGTCCTTAAAAAGTGCATATAATATTGTTGTAGCACCTAGAGCAACACCTGTATGCCCACTATTTGCCTTCTTAATCATTTCTGCTGATACTGTTTGAATGTAATTTAGCGCTTTTTGATTGAGATTCATTAGACCATTTCCTTTAACTTTTTTATTATTTCATTAACTGCAGTAGTCTTATTTTTTTTTGATAATACTATAGTATGTTCACATTTATTTCTTAAAAATTTATCCCTATCTATATATGCTATACGATTAATAGTGTTGAACATATTTTTTTTATCTTCAACAAATTCTTTTGGAAAGCATAAATAAAAAGATATTGTATTTTCTGTACAAATTTCATTATAATTTATAAAGGTTTCAAAATCAAAAGAAAGTATGGTATTTTCATAAGATAATGCGGAGGCTACAACATTTTTTTCCAATTTATTAAAATATTGTATTCCGCATTTTTCAATAATATTATCTTTATCTGCTAATTCATATTCAATTAAATCAGGAATATCAAGATGATAAACATCAAGTTTCGAGCTTAATAAAGAGGCAACTTCTTTGTTGAAACTGTGTAAAAGACCGGTAATCAATATAAGAGACTTTTTCATTAAAGAAAGTTTAACACATAAAAATGTTGTTTGACAATATTTTTGATTAAAATTAATCAAAACCGCGTAAATTTGACAATTTAACAAATTTTTTTGCTTTTTCACATCCTTTTTGTGCCATTAACTTATTAGGTATACTTCCAAAATCTTTACCATCTTTTTTATTACAATGTTGAATATAAAAGGCTTTGGCATTTCTAATTTCTAAAGCTATCTGCTCAATATCATCTTCATTTAACCCCGAGCAAAATGTTGTCCTAAATTCATAATCCACTTTTTCATTTAATAGAAGTTGTTTAGTTTTAATAATTTCATTAACATTGCATTTTCCAACAATATCAAAATACTTTTGTATAGGAGCCTTATAGTCCATTGCTATATAGTCCACCAATTGTTTTTCAATTAATTTTTTAACTACTTCATAATTTGTTCCATTTGTATCAAGTTTAACTTTATATCCCAAACTTTTAATTTTTGAAATAAAATCAATTAAATCTTTTTGAAGTGTAGGCTCTCCACCAGTTATAACAACGCCTTCTAAAAAGCCAAATCTTTCTTTTAAAAATTCAATTATATCGTTTTCAGTTAAATTACATTCCATATCCCCATGAATTAGCTTTTCATTATGGCAATAGAAACAATTTAAATTACAGCCGTTAGTAAATATAACGGCTGCAATATGCCCTGGATAATCAACAAAGGAATTTTTAACTAAACCTGCTATTTTCATAAATCACTTGCAATCTTAAATTTAACACGATTATTATACTCTTCTTTTTTAGCATCATTATAATTTTGAACAGGACGAAGATAACCCGTCACTCTTGACCAAACCTCACATTTTGCGCCACAGTTTGGGCAATTATAATGCTCACCAGTTATGTAACCGTGTTCTTTACAAATACTAAATGTAGGTGTTATAGAAATATAAGGCATTTTAGAAGTGGAAAATATCTTCTTAATTAATTTTTTACAAATTTCTTTATCTTCTATTTTTTCACCTAAATACAAATGTAAAACAGTCCCTCCAGTATATAAACTTTGTAATTCGTCTTGAAGTTCAACAACTTTAAAAATATCATCAGTATAATCAACCGGAATTTGAGTTGAATTTGTATAAAATGATTTTTGTTTTCCAGATGTTAAAATGTTAGGGAATCTCTTTATATCTATTGATGAGAGTCTTGCCGTGGTGCCTTCCGCCGGTGTTGCCTCTAAGTTATATTGATTTCCTGTTTCTGTTTGGAATTCTACCATCAAATCTCTTAAGAAGTTCATTGTTTTAATAGCAAAGGCTTGGCCATTAGCGGTGGTTATATTTTCTTCTTTAGAAAATAGGTTCATAATAGCCTCATTCATTCCTACTATACCAATTGTATTAAAATGGTTCGCCCAATATTTTCCTGTTCTGCTCTTAACGTCTTTCAAGTAAAATTTACAGTAAGGATACATGTTCCTATCAGTCAACTTTTCAACCACTTCTCTTTTTATTTCAAGCGAGGTTTTAGCTAAAATTGCCAATTTTTTTAATCTTATAAAAAATTCTTCTTCAGTTTCAGACAGATATGCAATTCTAGGCAAATTGATTGTTACCACACCAATAGAACCCGTAAGAGGATTTGAGCCAAAAAGCCCACCTCCCTTTTTCCTCAACTCTTTTACGTTCAGTCTTAATCTACAACACATTGAAACTGCATCTTCAGGAGAAAGATCTGAGTTGACATAGTTAGCAAAATAAGGAATTCCATATTTGCAAGTTATATCCATCAACTTGTCCACAACTGGACTATCCCAGTCAAGGTCTTTAGTAACATTTATTGTAGGAATTGGGAAAGTGAAAACTCTACCTGAACAATCTCCTTCCAACATAACGTCACAAAATGCCATATTGAAAATGTCCATTTCGTTTTGATAGTCGCCATATGTTGTTTCTTGTGGCACTCCTCCAATAATTACAGGTTGATCTTTTAAAAGTGAAGGAACTTTTAAGTCTAAAGTTATATTACTAAACGGACACTGAAATCCTACACGGGTTGGGACATTCATATTAAATACAAACTCTTGCAAACATTGTTTAACCTGTTCATATGTCATGTTGTCATATCTAATGAATGGCGCACAATATGTATCAAATGAACTCCAAGCTTGAGCACCAGCAGTCTCACCTTGCAAGGTAAATGTTGCATTGACAACCTGCCCAAGAAAGGAACGAAGATGTTTAGCAGGGCTACTACTAATTTTACCTTCAACTCCCGTAAACCCTTCAGTTAAAATGCCACGAAGGTCCCAACCAACACAATATGCACCTAAAAAGCCAAGGTCATGAATATGAATTGCACCACTTTGATGAGCCTCGGAAATTTCCGTTGGATAAACCTCATTGAGCCAATACTTTTTAGTAAAAGCTTCTCGAACATAGTTGTTTAAGCCAGCAATACTTCTTTGCATATTTGCATTTTCTTTAATTGCCCAATCTCTGTCATCCAAATAATCTTCAAACAAATCGATTGTAGCACCAATTAAAGCATTGTTTTCCCTAGCTTGTTTTCTTTTTTCACGATAGAGAATATATGATTTTGCCACCTGTGCATGTCTATTCTCAATTAGCACTTTTTCCACCGTATTCTGTATATCTTCAACTGTAGGAATAGAAGATGTAATAGTGCTGTAAAGCAATTCTTCAACTTGTTTTGCCAAGTCCATAGATGTAGATTTATCATTACCCCCACAGGCAACTGCAGCTTTAAAAATGGCCTCACCAATCTTATTTCTATCATAATCTTGATAAGTTCCATCTCTTTTTAATACTTTTGTAATCATATATTTTCTCCTTTTATATTTGTATGATGTCTTTATCTTATCAAAACACAACATATAGTGTCAAATGATTTTATAAGATACAATATATTCTATAAAAATTTTTTTGAAAAGATTACAGGAACATCATGCACATAAGGTATATTACAACTAATTTTTGGTAATAGCAAACGTTTTCAACTCTTTTTTTTGCTTTAAAAAGCATAAATTTCGACAAAAAAATAGCTAAACCCCATATATTATGGGGCTTAGACCAACTTTAAAAATTATTAAAAAGTTTTACTTTTTATTAGCTTTATTTACCTTTCTATTATTCAATGATTTAGAAGACCCTTTAGGTTTTTTAATTCTTATAGTTAATATTAAATAGCAACCTCCTACGGCAAGTGGAACCACAATATACCATAGTTCAATTTTTAATGGAATATTGTCATTTTTAACTACAAAAATTAAAAGTTCTCCTTTATTAATTCCAACAACTATATTCCCATTTTCATCAGTTCTATAAATTATTGAACCATGTTCTTTTAATCTATTTAATACTTTATCATTAGGATGTCCATAAGTATTATCAGCACCAACACTAATTATTGAATAAGTTGGCGAAACAGCGTTTAAAAATTCTTCACAAGAGGATGTTGTACTGCCATGGTGTCCTACCTTTAAAACATCAGCTTTTAAATATTCAACAGGATAATTTAATAAAACTTCGTTTTCGATTTCTTTTTCTGCATCTCCAGTAAATATAAAAACTTTTTCATTGTATTCAAGTCTTAAAATAGGAGAATAATTATTTACATTATTGTATTTTACCTTCGTTGGAGATAGAAAATCAATTTCACAATCCCCAATTACCAGTTCAGTGGAGTTATCAAAAAATATAGTTGTACAACCTTCTTCCTCATTTGAAGCCTCTATAACACTATTAAAAATTTTAGAAGAGTAGTAGCTACCTCCCATTTCGTCTGACTCTTGTTTTGTATAAACCATAGGCCTATAAAAGTTTAGAACTTGAAAATTTTCAAAAACGGTAACCCCTCCACCTATATGGTCTTCGTGTGGATGGGTAATTAAAAAGTAATCAATAATCTTTTCATCATCCTTCCATGATAACGCATTAGTCAAATAATTATTTAAAGCATCTTTAGAAGAGGTTTCTCCGCTATCTATCAACATTTTTTCTTTATTGGGAAACTCAATAGCAATTGCGTCCGCTTGACCAACATCAATATAATGAACCTTAAAATCACATACTTCTATCTGTTCAAATGTGGCAAGATAATCTTTGTTTAAGAAGCTTTCAATCTGATTTTTAAAAATAAAACTAAGGCACAATATGCCAACAAAAATTACACATAATAAAATTCTAACTTTAAAATTTTTCTTTTTCATATCTTTTGTATATGCTTTAACCTTATAAGAAATTAAAACTTACTATTTTCCTCAATAAACTTTTTTCTTTTTCTTTTACTTATTTTCTTATTATCAAAAAGTGCAATAATTTCGCTCATTTGGTCGACAGCGCATCTGTAGCCCTCTTCTATCATTTCTTCATAGCCTTCTTTTTTGGTAGATTTAAATTTCTTTGTTTCAGGTTTTAAAAGAACATCTGAATAAAGATATCCTTTAACAACATTACTTTTCATTAATATCCTAATAGAACAAGCTAAAACATCTACAACCTTGGTCGAATCGGTTCCATAAGCTCTAGATTTGTTAATGTCAACTGAGACAACATAATCACAGCCCATTAATTTTAGAACATTTGCAGGAACTGTATTTCTAAGTCCACCATCGCATAAAATCATATTATCAAGCAAAACAGGTTGAAAAATTCCTGGAATACAACAACTTCCAGCAACAGCTTTAGCCAGATTACCCTTATTCAAGTGAACTTCATCTGTTGTTTTTAAATCAACAGCAACTGCAACAAATGGGGTTTTTAAATCTTCTATGTTTATGTCACCAAGTTCGTCTATTATTAGTTTTTCAATTCCATCTGTCTTAGAAGGCATAAAAAAAATTTTATTTGTTTTAATGTCTTTCATTTCAGTTTCACGAGCTATTCTATACATTTGTTCATAACTATATCCTGCAGCATAAAAAGCTCCAATCAAACTTCCAACACTGGTTCCAGCAACTGCATCAAATTTTATTCCATATTCTTCAAATGCTTTGACTACTCCAATATGAGTAAAACCTCTTGCTCCCCCTCCACCTAGAGCAAGTCCAACTTTTACTTTTTTCTTTTCTCTTTTAAACATAACAGCTCCTTGTAAAATAACTTAAATCATTCAAAAATATTTAAAATTAAATAATTAAAACACTTTATATGTTGCTATAAATTAATAAATTTATTAAAATTTAAAATAAGCTTTGCATTATTTATCATAATGAATCTAAATGCCATTTATTATTACTTTCGCAAATATCAAGTTTTTCTAGTTCAAATAAACTTCAGTTATGTTTGAATGAGCCTCACGGCGCTTTCAGACAAAACTTCTGTTAATATAAACTTATGTGATGTTGCTTTGCTCCTTTCTCTCGCAAATCTTGTTTGTTTCACAAACCTCTTGCTTCGCAAGACATCTCAGTTTGAATAAACTTCAGTTTTGCTTGAAAATGCCTTACGGCGCTTCCAGACAAAACTTCTGTTAATATAATTTAATAAATATAATAAAAAAAGTCAAATAAACAAAAAAAGAACAACCCAACAGATTGTTCTTTTTTGTTTATAAGAAATGAATTATCTTTTACTAAATTGAGAAGCTTTTCTAGCCTTTTTAAGACCATATTTTTTTCTTTCCTTAACTCTTGAATCTCTAGTTAAGAAACCTGCTTTTTTAAGTTCAGCTCTCAAATTTTCATCAGCTTCAACAAGTGCTCTTGAAATTCCATGACAAATAGCACCAGCTTGACCAGTAAGTCCACCACCATAAACATTTACAACAATATCATATTTTTCAGTGGTATTTGTAAGTGCTAAAGGTTGTCTAGCAATGAGTTTTAAAGTTCCAAGTGCAAAATAGTCATCAATGTCTTTGTCATTGATTATAATGCTTCCCTTACCATTATCATAAAGTCTAACTCTGGCAACAGATTGTTTTCTTCTTCCTGTGCCATAGTAATTATTCTTTTTTGTTTTTGCCTTAACGACTTTCTTTTCTTCTGCCATTATTTAACTCCTCTAACAAAAATTTGTTCAGGTTTTTGAGCTTCATGCATATGATTTCCGTCTTTATAAACTCTAAGTCTAGTAAGCATTTGCTTGCCAAGAGTTGTTTTAGGAAGCATTCCTTTTACTGCATGCATAACAGCAACATCAGATTTGGTAGCCATAACTGTTTTATAATCAGTTTCTTTAAGTCCACCAACATAACCTGAATGAGATCTCAATTTTTTTTGTGTTAATTTTTTACCAGTTAAAACTGCTTTATCACTATTTATAACAATGACATGGTCACCACCATCAACATGAGGTGTGTAAGTTGGTTTAATTTTACCGCTTAAATAGTCTGCCACAGTGCTTGCAAGTCTTCCAAGAGGAATCCCAGCTGCATCAACAACAAACCACTTTCTCTCAACATCGGCAGGTTTTGCCATATATGTTTTCATCATATCCTCCATAATTTTTACTTCTTCGCAAAAATCTAGTTGTGATGGGGCTAAATATCACAAAAAAAATCCCACAAAGGAAGTTTTACAATGTGTATTATATATAAATAAAAGATAATAGTCAAGTATTTTTTAAAAAAATAGTCTTGAAAATTATAACAAATTTAAGCTATCTTTAAAACAATTTAACACACATAAATTTTATTTGCAATTAAAACTTTTAGATTTTCAAACAAAACTAAACTTAAAAATATTCCAAAAACAAACTAATAAATTACATCAAATAAAACAAGCCCTTGCGCAGGTAAAGTTTCTCCTGCTTCACTTCTGTTTTTAGATTCAAACATGTTTTTTATCTGATTTGGTTGTATTTTATTTTTTCCAACAGCAAGAATTGTTCCCACAATAATTCTAACCATATTATACAAAAAACCATTTCCACAAATTTCAAAACAAATTAGGTCGCCCATTTTTTTTATTTTTAAATAATAAATTTTTCTAATATTTAAATATTTATCTTCATATTCACGCTTGGAACAAAAGGCAGTAAAATCATGTTCACCAACAAAAATTTTACAAGCTTTTTTCATCTTATTAATATTTAAAATAGCTGGAACATGCAAAGAAAATTCTTGTAATAGAGGTGAACGAATAGGATTGTTATAAATATAATAGCGATATACTTTTTTCTTTACCGAAAACCTTGCATGAAAATCTTCAGAAACTTCACATGCACTTACTATCATTATATCTTTTGGAAGCAAAGTATTTATAGCAAGTGGAAGTCTTGAATAGTCAAATCTACTTTCACAATCAAAATGAGCGTATTGAGCTTTTGCATGAACTTTTGCATCTGTTCTTCCACTTGCAAAAAGCGTAATTTGTTGTTTAAAAAATTCTGAAAGTGTTTTTTCTAAAATACCTTGTATAGTAGGTAAATCACCCTGTTTTTGCCATCCATGATAATTAGTTCCGACATATTCAATCTTAATTAAAATTCTACTCATGTTTTTATTTTAACATAATCTACTATATTTGCAAATTAAATTGTATTTAAACTAAGTGATGATGTTACTTTGCTCCTTTCTTTCGAAAATCTTGTTTGTTTCACAAACCACCTATTGCTTTACAAGATATATAAATTTGAATAAACGTCAGTTTTAGTTGAATGAGCCTAAAGGCGTCAGACAAAACTTCCGATAATATAAACTATAGGAAGTAAAATGTTCATTTCACTCACATTTATTATTGCTATCGCAATATGCTTGATTCTCAAGCACTTCCCGTTTGAATAAACATCAGTTTTGCTTGAAAATGCCTTACGGCGCTTTCAGACAAAACTTCCGATAATATCAATTATCAATTTTTGACATCATCTTTATTATGTGTTATAATTTATTAATATTATGGAAGAAAATAAATCAACAATCAATAAACTCATTCTCTTGTTTGTTTTAGACAAAATGGAAATTCCGCTTACAGAAAACTCAATTGTTGAAATTTGCACAGCAGGAACAAAACCATGGATAAACTACATGGAATATAGGGAAATCAAAGCCGAACTTATCGATGCGGGTTTTATATATAAAACCAATGAGGGACAAAACGAGGATAGATATAATATAACATATGAAGGCAGAAATTGTCTTTCCCATTTTTATACAAAAATCCCCTATCTTTTAAGAGAAGAAATTACAAATTGGACAAAAGAAAACAGAATGCATTTCAAACGTTCCCAAGAATACGTTGGTGATTATTCAAAAAATGATGATGGTTCCTATACCCTAACTTTGAAAATCAGAGCACCACTCATCTCTCAACCCATGCTTGAAATAAAATTCAAGGCGCCAACAAGACAAAGTGCGATTGAAGCTTGTAAAAAATGGAAAGATAAAGCACCTGGTGTTTACGAAACAATTTATGAAACTTTGATTAATATTGATTAATTTAAAAAAGGAGTTTAAAGCAATATGACCAATGCTGTTTTAAAAGTTTCTAATTTGTCAAAAGATTATGGAAACAGACGGGTTGTGAATAATGTTAGTTTTGAAATTAAAGCTGGAGAAATCTTTGGTTTTTTAGGTGCAAATGGTGCTGGAAAAAGTACAACCATAAAAATGATAGCAGGCTTAACCTCAATTAGCGAAGGCAATGTTTTTATTCTAGACCACTCAATAAAGTCAAATTTTGAACATGCAATAAAAGATGTTGGAGGAATGATTGAAACTCCAACCCTTTATAATTATATGAGCGGCTATAACAATTTAAAATTTTTTGCTAAACTATATGATAACATATCAGAACAACGAATAAATGAAGTTGCCTCTTTAGTAGGTCTTTCTGCAAGGATAAAAGATAAGGTGTCCACATATAGCTTAGGAATGAAGCAACGTCTTGGAATCGCTCAAGCCCTCCTACACCGCCCTAAGCTTCTAATTTTAGACGAGCCAACCAACGGACTAGATGCAAACGGAATTAAAGAGATAAGACTACTATTATTACAACTTGCTAAAAAGGAAAATCTTGCCATTTTAATATCAAGCCATATCCTAAGTGAAATGGAAAATCTTTGCGACACTGTGGCTATTATAAATAACGGCCAAATTGTTGAATTTAAAACTATGGCTGAAATCAAACATTCCATAGCTCAAAATGGTTCTAATTATATAAAAGTCAATGCTCCAAACTATGCTGGAAAATTAATAGAACAATATATAGGCAAAAAAGTTGCCATTAGTGGCGACAAGGTGATTTTTTCTGCCTCAGATAACAAACTTGCTCAAATTATAGTTTTGCTAACCCAAAACAAAATAAGTGTTTATGGCGCTGGGGACATAGATTACTCTCTTGAAGATGTTTTCTTATCCATATTAAATTCACATAACACATCAACCGCAATTTCATAAGGAGCTAATAATGAAAATTTTTAAATTGGCAAACGCAGAATTAAAAAAAATATTTTTTAGACCTATCATGTGGGTTGTGTTTTTTGTTTTGGTTGGTTCTTTAGTACTTCTTTCCTTTGTTTTTAAGCCACAAGAAAAAAACAGTTCATCAGTTTATCTTGGTGGTCTTAACGTTCAAGATTGCTATGAAGAATTTTTAAATGATAATAACGCAAATGGAAAAACCAAGCTAGACCAAATGCTAATTGAAACAAAAGAGCAATTAACACAAAAAATTTCTTTGTCTGAGAATGACTATCAACTAAATAAATTAAAAGATTCCATTGCTTTTGCGGAAAATGCAATGACACAACTAAATTTAACCGTTGTTAAATATTATAAATCTCCAAAAGAAGCAACTACTAACGAGGTTAAAACTTGTTTTTCAAATCTGCAACAAAAATCAAACGATGTTTTAAATATTTTAACTGAAATAAAAAATAATATCGCCTTTTATATTTCAAACGATAATTTTGAAACCATTAATTCTTTTTTTACAAGAATTTCAAAAAACATTCCAAATTCATTTGCGAATCCAGAAAAACAATTTTCAGAAATAAATAATTATCTGTCAAATAACTTTAATTTTAGTTCAATTTCAAATATTACATTAAATTTAAAATCATTTCCAGTAAGTCAAGATGCAATGGAAGAAACTTTTTATAATTATTATTATAATATTCTAGATAATACAACAAATAGCTCAGCAAAACTCAATCTTCTTTTTGAAGATATAAAAAAATATGTTTCAGAAAATTCAACTAAAACCGATCAACAAAATTTAAAAGAAATTAATTCAATGTTTTCAAAATACAAAAGCGTTGTGAACATGTCTTGCAAGGTTTTAAATGACAAATATAAAATATTTTCTTCATCTAACATAAATGAAAAAGAAATTTCAAACTATATATCTTTTGAATTTTTTGATAGTTATAACACTAAACAAGAACTAACTAAAAACACATATTTAATTTCAAATTCACTTTATGACTATGAATTTTTAGATCCTTTTTCATTCAATACCTGTTCAGGCCAAACAAAAAATGCTTTTGACTTTACCATTTTTGCCATGCAAATATTAACGATTATCATAGCCATATTCGCAATATTCATTGCAGGAAGCACAATTGCTGGAGAATACAACTCAGGTACTCTAAAAATGCTAGCAATACGCCCCTACTCTCGTTCAAAAATAATCGTTTCAAAATTTTTAGCTTGTGTGTTATTTACATTTATAATTTTAGTACTTGCTTTTTTATCCGCTTTCCTTGTAGGTTTGATTTCATATGGAACAAGTATTACCCAAGTTTTAGTTGTCTTTAATGCCAACAAAGTGGTTATTATGAATGCCTATCTTCTTATGCTAATCTATTTTCTATCACTTTTAATTAATCTTATATTTTATATCTCTCTTGCCATTCTTCTATCAACACTATTTAAATCTAGCACTCTTTCCGTTTTAACAAGTTTTATTATATATCTTGTAGGGTTTTTAACTTATTCATTGCTTTATACCAAAGCTTGGTTTGCCTTTCTACCTTTTGCACATTTAGATTTTTATAAATATTTTGGTGTAACTGCAAATACCGGCTTTTTAGGCTTCAATATTACACTAGGTACCAATGTCACATTTAGCATTTTGTATTTACTAATATCAACTCTAATTTTCTTAACTGCTTCAACTTTCATTTTTAGGAAAAAGAATATAGCATAAAATTTAAATTAATTATCTGAAATTTTATCTGAAAGCGCCTTAGCTATTTTTAGCAAAACTGAGTTACATTCAAACTGTAATTGTTTAAGTGGCAAAAGGTTTATGAAAACTTGCGAATAAAATTAGCATCATCACAAACTTTTTCATTTTGGAGATAACAAATTTATTAACTAAATCAGCTTATTAAGCAGAAAAAACTAAACCAAATACGGCTTAGTTTTTTATTTAGTAATAAATATTGAAAAGCGAACAGACGAAGTTTAGACATTTTGTAGCCAACTCATACCAAAGCGCAATGACTTTATTTTCGATAAATTAGAGTATAAATAAAAAGCAAAAGAGCGAAATGTTTATTCCACTCTTTTGCATAAAACTTATATTTTATTGTCATCTAATTTTATAATAAGCATTGACTTTATTTTAATTTTAAAATACTTATTTTTACTGTTTGTGTAGCAAATTTATTTTTTATGCTTCATAAATAACAAGAGCACCTAAAGTATAGTGGTTTTTTACTAAAAATAATAACAATCATAGCCTTAATCTAAAGGTAAAATCTTATTATCCTTCCAATATTGACTAGATTTATATATCTCGACATATTCACTAGGTACATATATTTCTGTATCACTATTAAAACAAGAACTAAATGTTGTCATAGGTGGAGTAGGAGCATAAACAATAGCTTTTTTAACTGACCATTGTGCGTCGATAACTAAAACAGTACTAGGTATAATTACCTCTTCAAGAGAAATAGATGGGTCAAATGCACCATTTATATATTCTAAACCCTCTGATAAAGTTACCTTTTTTAAATTTTCACAGCTCATAAAAGCAGCGTTTTCTAATCTTTTGATTGAACCAGGAACAAAAACAGATTCAATGTTTTTATTTGCTATAAAGCACTCGCTCATAACAGAGGTAACAGGATATGTTTTTCCATCTATATGTTCAAGCTCACTTGGAATTACAACATTTTTTTCATCTCCAAAATAGGTGCTTAAATGCAAGGAGTTATCACTTAATATTGTGTTGTAAAAGCTGGTTCTTTTTTCAGCAACAATTTCTATCTTATCTTTTAATTCTGTTTCATAATCTATTGCCTCTGTAAAAGCTACTCCAAAGGTCAAATTCTCTTGATAAGTATCGTAACTTATTGTTCCAAAAGGTAATTTTCCATTGACGGACGCATAAGAAACATCAGCCTGTAATCCTTGATTTGATAACTGGCTCTGATCTGCTAACGCAAGCTCAATTGCATTTTCATAAGTAGCATTTAGGCTAAGCATAAAGGCAGCTTTTTCTTGCAAATTTAGATAATCGTCAATTGCTATATTAGCTCCTACAAATGCATACTCATCAGCGATGTTATTAACTTGAGCAGTATAAAAATATGTGTACAAAGTGGTTCCAGCATAATCAATTTCGTCATAAATGTAATCATCTATAGGGTATGAATTGGCGCTTATTGAATTATAATCAAAGAAATTAACATTTGTTTGAACTTTTTCAAATACAAGTTCATTGCCTATGGTTAAACTAGCTTGTTTAGAAGAATCTAAAATATCATATTTTATTTTAAGTTCACCCTTTCCACCAACATCTATCCTTAAGTCATCACTAATAATCTCTTTGGAAACATTTGACATAACCTCACTTGATGTTGATACTACACTAGCTTTAATTGGATAGAGAGATAGATTCTCCACCATTAATCTTATTATAAAACTTTCCGCTCCTTCTGCCGTTTCCTTGAAATATACACTTCCTATATTCCAAGCTGGAAGCATATTTGTTTCACTTTGTGCATTGTCATGCACTCCATAATAATGGCAGGCCTGACTATTATTGTCCACCTGTGTTTTTGCCACCGCATTCACACCACTGCCATTGGCATCTAAATAGGCACCACTTAGGTTTCCTATCACTCTAACCTTGCACGCACCTACATCATAGCTTACGCTACCGCTTATGCTCACCTTTGGTGCGCTTGATGCTGCATATACACCAACACACATGACGAGTATGCTCATTACTAGTGTTAGCGCGCTCGCTATCAATTTCCTAATTCTTTTCATTTTCCTTCTCTCCCTTGTGTAAAACATTTAGCAATTGCCATTATGTTCAATTTTATTTATCTATCAATTTAAATTCATTTAATTAATTTCAAAGCTTCTTGTTTTACATTTTTCTGTTGTTTTTATTTTATCTAATATTTATCTTTTTATTTAATTTTTACAGTTAAATTTTTTAAGATAAATCTTAGTTATAACCTTATTATACCATTTTGTTTTACTTAAATTGTTCTACGTTTGTTTTACCTTCCTCTATTTGCAAAAAATT
>CALKLQ010000003.1 GCA_937992055.1 uncultured Clostridia bacterium
ACATTCAATTTTACGTTCTATTATTAAATCACGATATCACAACCGCTTTTGCGAGGTGGCGCAGCCACATTTTATTCATTCATTCGTGAGTGACTAACATTCAATTTTACGTTCTATTATTAAATCACGATATCACAACCGCTTTTGCGAGATGGCGCAGCCACGTTTCATTAATCCATTGGTGAGCGACTAAAATTTTTTTCATGCTATATTTATATCACTACCGCT
This sequence comes from uncultured Clostridia bacterium, assembly GCA_937992055.1. Taxonomy (GTDB): domain Bacteria; phylum Bacillota; class Clostridia; order Christensenellales; family UBA1242; genus CAJKWP01. The sequence continues at coordinate 229 of CALKLQ010000003.1, forward strand.
TGTACAAAATACTACCACTTTTTTGAACTTTTAATTAGAAATTATCAAGATTTTTCCATCTAACCATGAATTGAAGAAACCTTCAAGGTCCTTTTTACTCGCCTTTTCAAAGCACGAAATCATTTGTGCGGGACTTGCCTCTTTGAATTTATATGTTTCAAAATATAGCTTTAAGCCATTAAAAAAGTCCTTATCTCCCACAAGTGAACGGAGTGAATCAAACATTAGCATAGATTTAACATAGGCCATGTATACATATTCTGGTTCTGTGGAATATTCATCCAAAGCTCTTGTCATACTGGTGTCAAGTTCCTTGTAAACAGAGGTGTAAACATCTACAAAAAAGGTGTAGCTTTTTATTCCATTTTTAATTATATTATTTTTATCAATATTATAAGAAGGATTTTTTTCATAAAACATTGCGGTTGTATAATCTGTCAGTCCCTCATCTTGCCAACCATTTTTAAACGCATTGCTTCCAACAAGATTATACCACCATTGATGTGCTATCTCATGTACGATTACATTTGTGTAATCTTCATAAGAAGACAAATTATCAGATATGTAAACTAAGTTAGGATACTCCATACCTCCGTGAACAAAGTTAGACTCAACTACAGATAACGTGGAATATGGATAATCTCCAATCATTTCATTAAAAGTTTGAAGTGCGCGACATGAAGTTTCTAAAGAATCGTTGCTTTGTTTGTCTGAGTAGTAATAGTAAAGTACCTTAGTTTTTTCAACTTGTTTTGTTATAACCTCAAACTTTTCGCTTAAAACCATTGCAAAGTCTCTTACATTTTTTGCCTTTATCTTGCTTTGTTTGAATCCATTTTCAGTTTTTTCTTCAAAGATTTCTCCAGTGCTTGCCAATTTTAGTTTTTCATCAAATTTAATATTCACTTCATAGTTTGCCATTTGGGAATAAAACGGATCACCATTACTCGAATAAGGCTTAGTCATAAATTCGCCATCTTCAAAAACACAAGCAACAGGATAAAAGTTTCCAAGATTAACAGTGTTTTCTCCATAACCAAACCTATGATTTATATTAGGCAAAAAAACCTTGAAGGAAATATCAATTTTGCATGATGAATTTGGATACAGAGGTTGGTCAAATACAATTTTTAAAATGTTTTCATCAAATCCGCCAATTTCATATTGCCAGGTCTTTTCATTTAATAAAACATTCTCTATTTCAATATTCCCATAACTAGTTCCATTTGGATAAGCTTGTGCATGATTTGAAAGTGAAACCACACTTTGTTTTGAGCCTTCCCTAAAAGCATTCGGATAAAGATGCAAACAAAGTTCACTCAAGGGTTCATCATAATTATTCACATAGTCCAAGCTTTCCTTTCCAATTAGACATTTATTCTCATGCTCATATGTTAAATCCAAATTATATGTGCTTAAATGCGCATTTGATGAGTTGTTTTTACAACCAACAAAGGAAAGACAAAAAATAAAGCTAAAAAATAAAAGTAAAAACTTTTTCATAATACCTCACATTATTATATATCTTATGGCGATAGTGCAAGAAAAAGAATTAAAACATAAAAGTTAAAAATCTTTGAGGAAAGCTTTACATTGACATTTTTAAAAACTATATGCTAAAATTATTGCCAAAGGAAATTAAAATGAGTTTTTGCAAATTTTCAACACAAATGATTGCTTCTGATAAAACCACCGTGGATAATCTATTTTTAAGCGAGTTTATGCCCTATGCACCTGAAAACTTTGTAAAAGTTTATCTTTACGGTCTTTTTAAATGTAATAACGCAGATAGTTTTGACAACGAACTTGAGTCTTTTTCAAGAATCTTATCTTTGTCAGAGGACGAAATTTTGACCGCCTTTTACTATTGGCAGGAACAGGGTCTTGTTAAAGTTATTGAAACCTCACCATTTGAAGTCAGATATCTTCCACTTAAAAATTTGTTTACAAATATAAAAAAGTATAAACCAGAAAAATTTGAAGCTTTTACCGCACAAGTTCAGGAAATTATCACAGGCAGAATGATAACCGTAAACGAATATGCTCAATATTACGATCTAATTGAAAGAGAAAAATTCCAACCAGAAGCCCTTTTGATGTTGATTAAATATTGTACAAATTTAAAGGGTGACAATATTGGCTATAGTTACATTGTAACAGTGGCAAAAAATTGGGCTCAAGAAAATATTACAACTACAGAAAAAGTGGAGGAAAAACTAAAAGTTTTTGAACTTTTTGACACCGCACTTCAACAACTTAATAAAATATTTTCTATTAAAAGGCAACTCACCATTGATGAACGTGAAATGTATCAAAAGTGGACCGAAGTTTTTGGTTTTGAAAATGATGTCATTTTATTTGTGGCAAAAAACATGAAAAAAAATAAGGCTTTAGGATATGATAAACTAAATTCTAAATTGACCAAATATTATGAAATGAAACTATTGAGTGTAAAAGAAATTTCCGCTTTTGAGGAGCAAATGAGTCAACTTTTTGACACCGCCAAAAACGTGGTAGCTTCACTTGGTCTTTATTATGAAAATTTAGAGCCGGTTATTGAAAACTATATTGCAAGTTGGAATAACTTAGGTTACTCTTGTGAAACCCTTTCACTTATTGGAAACTTCTGTTTCAAAAAGTCCATTAGAACGCTTGATGGAATGAATAAAACAATAAACAAGCTTTATAAATTGGGGCTTGTTAGCACTGATAGCATTATAGGATATATAGATGATGTTGCTCAATTTGACAAAACAATAAAAAATTTGTTAGAAAAACTTGGATTAAATAGAAATGTAAACTCATGGGATAGAAGCTTTTTTCAAACTTGGACTGAAAACTGGAAAATTCCACAAGATGTCTTTGATTATGCTGTAGGTCTAGCAAAAGACAAAATTCAACCAATGCAATATCTTAATAAAATCTTATCAACCTTTCATGAAAACAATGTTGATACGATTGAAAAAGCAAAACAACAGGCGCCCACAACAAGTCAAGTTTCTAACAAGCCTAGCCATTCAAGCAAAGGAAGAAGCTACAGTAAGGAAGAACTAAATGCCCTATTCGACTCACTTGAAGAGTTTGAGGTGTAAAATGGATATAGAAAAACTAGCGTTAAAAAGAATTTTAAATAGAAAAAAACACAATTTAGAAATAGCAAATGCTAATTTAGAAAAAGCCTTGACAGATGAAACTTTTAAAAACCTTTATTATGAAAAAAAAAGTTTAATAATTGAAGTTGCAAAATGCGAGGTTGAAAATCTACCAACTGACAGAAGTAAATTAAATGAAATAGAAAAAGAAACTCAAATCCGCTTAGAAAAACTTGGCATGCCAAAAAATGCCTTGGATGTTAAAGTTTCTTGTCCAAAATGCAATGATTCAGGATATTTTGGTGGGAAACCATGCATCTGTTTGAAAAGTGAAATAAGTAAAGCATTATTTGAAAAAAGCGGTTTTCAAAATAAACTACATTGTTTTGAAGATTCTGATTTTGAAATATTTGATAATAGCGAACTTATGAAAAAAACCTATCAAAATATGAAAAAATGGTGTGATGAATTTCAAACTTCCAAAACAAAAAATATTGGTTTTTTTGGTGGAGCCGGTTGTGGGAAAACTTTTTTAATGGAATGCATTGCAGACAGACTTATTAAAAACGGAAAATATGTTTTTTTTACCTCCTCATTTAAATTGATTTTATCTTTGCTTGAATATCACACAACTTTTGATAAGTCAAAAGAAGAAATTTTAAAACAATATTTAGATTGCGATGTTCTTTTAATTGATGACATGGGCGTGGAGCCTGTTTACAATAATGTAAATGAAAACTATCTTTATCTCATTGTAAATCAGAGAATGATTGAAAATAAACCAATAATTTATAATACTAATTTTTCTTTAGATGAATTTTACGACAGATATGGAGAAAGAATTTTTTCAAGATTAATTAATAAAAGAAACTCAAAAATATTTAATTTTACAAATAGCGATTTAAGAATAAAATAAAAATTTATCAAGCTTTATTTAAAGTCTACGCTATAAAAAAAATAAAAAATTTAAATATTTTTTAAAAAAAATGTCAAAAAGTTGATTATTTTTGGCATTTTTTTTAAAATTATAATTAATGTTAAAAAATTTAAAAGAACTTTTAATTCCTATCTTGAGTCTAATTGCCGTAGTTGGACTATGTTTTATATGCAGAATCGTCAAATTTGATAGTGAAATTTTTTTAAATTTTTTACTTGGAGCTCTCATAGTTTTATTTGGACAAATACTTTTCATAACAGGTGCAGAGCATTCAATAGTTAAAATAGGAAAGCATTCTGGTTCTGCATTAATAAAATTTAAAAAAATTTGGATAATTTTATTATTTGGCGCAGTTTTTGGTTTTATAGCCACCCTTGCAGAACCAGACATTCAAATACTTGCCAATATCGTATGCGTGGTAAATAATATTCCAAAAATTATATTCATGGTTGTAATTGGTCTAGGTGTTGGAATTTTCACCATGATAGCATATTTAAGAATTTTAAAAAATTTTTCTTTTAAATATGTTCTCATGTGTATATATGCACTTATCTTCATATTTGCATGCTTTATTCCAAATCAATTTTTGGTTTTAGCTTTTGATTCATCAGGCATGACAACAGGTCCCATAACTGTGCCTTTTTTAATGGCCCTTACAATAGGCCTTTGTTCAATGAGAAGCAACAATAAAAAAGAGGACTGTTTTGGAGTTGTTGCCATTTCTTCTGCTGGTTCAATTTTAGCTCTTGAAGTTCTTTCCCTGTTCTACCCCGCCTTATCAATTGTTTACACAATTTCTAATCAAAATTTTTTTACTTTATTTATTGAAACGCTTTTAGAAGTTTCAATTTCGTTATTGCCTATTTTAATTATATTTATCATAATGCAAGTAGCATGTTTTAAGTTTCCAAAAAAATATGTTATTAAAATCGTTTTAAGCCTCTTGATATGTGGACTGGGCTTGACATTATTTTTAACTGGAGTTTCCTATGGCTTTTCACCTATGGGAATATATCTAGGATCTAGTTCACCTAAATATCTTTTATATATTTTATCAATAATTTTTGGCGGTATTTTGGTATTTACAGAGCCATCTGTTGTTATATTGTTAAATCAAATTGAAGAGGTTACAAATGGAATTATAAAGCATAAATATATACTTATTGCTCTTGCCATATCAGTTATAATATCTTTACTGTTTGCAATGCTAAGATTGGTTTTTGAAATTAATTTGTTATGGTTTTTGGTACCTATAATAATATTAATCTTTTTATTCTCATTTTTTACCCCACCACTATTTTTTGCAATTGCCTTCGATTCCGGCGGTGTAATTTCTGGCACAATGCTAGTAGCTTTCGTTCTTCCGTTTTTTATAGGCGCATCTAATTCTATTCATGGAACAAGCCTAAATGCATTTGGAACCATAGGCATTGTTACCCTACTTCCTATACTGGCTATAGAAATTCTCGGAATGATTTATAAAAAGGCTACGGCGCTTTCAGACAAAACTTCCGATAATAAATAGATTAGATTTTTGTTAATAAAAAAGGAGAAAAAAAAATGAAACCTTATTTACTTCAAATATCAAGAAAAAATGAGGATGAAATGTTGGAATTTTTTAAGGCTAATTATATTGATTTAGGAGTCAGTTTACGAACTTATTATCATGAAGACAACTTGTTTTTGAACTTGTTTGGACTAAGCGATGTGGAAAGAACAACATTTATTCTTGAAATTAATAAAAAACAAATTGATTTAACAAAAAACAAATTGAAGAGTTTAAAGGATAAAAATAGTTTTTTATTAAAATTTAATAATCAGGAGAAAGAAATGATTGATGAGAATCAAAAATTAATTGTAACTATTATTTCCGCAGGTTTTGCTGATGTTATTATTGACATTGGTAAAAAATGCGGAGAAACTGGCGCAACTACTTTATCAGGAAAAGGCATGGGTGCAAATTACTCCTCTTTTTTAGGAATGTCTTTAGACAGTGAAAAAGATGTCATTTTAATAATATCAAATAACACAAGATATTTAAAAACAATGTCTGAAATTAAAAAAACTATTTTTCAAAATAAAAACGCTCAAGGAATTTGCTTTGCTCTTCCTGTGAGTGAATTTTTGAGATTTGAGTAAAAAAATTAAAATTCCATAAATAAAAAATAAGACTATTCTGTGATTTTTTACAAGTTTTTAATAAGCTTTGATAAGCTTCATTTAGTGTTAAACAAGTATATATAAAAAATGCATTGGTATTGATTAATCTTTAAAATCAATTCTAATGCATTCTTTTAAATAACTCATTTAATACTTTAATTTTCAATAATATAATCCGCATCTTTAATTAAATCTTTTTTATAAAACTCATGTTCTTTTTCAATTTTAAGGCAATTAGCAAAAATTGTGCAACCACCATAGTTTGACAACACCCTAGCCAAGTTGAAAAGTTTTTTAACTAAGCGCTCAGCTTCAAAATTTTCTTGAAAGCCAGTTTGATTGTTTTCTAGTGAAAAAAAGTCTTCAACAGACTTTAATAATCCCATCAAGTCAAAAATCACAAGGGCAACTTTTTTACCTTCACGCATGAGTATGTTAACATGATTGATTGCATTTGTAATTGTTTCGTAATGGGTTTGAGGATGATCATTCATATAAGAACATAAAAATTCACCATTGAAATCTTTTGTTAAAGACAATTTATTATAAATAGAGGTATTAACACAAAGGAATATAAGAGTGTATTCATCTTGAAGTGGCAAGGTCAATTCTTTTAGTTTTAATAAGCCTTGTTTAAAGTTTTCGTCAACAAACAGAACTTTTGAACCAAAATTAAAATCTAAATTTGAATTTAATGGCACTTCATCTAAAACTAATTTATCAACTTCAACCAAACACCTTTCTTTTTTAGCCTCATCAAAGTTTACTAGATGTAATTCTGTAAGCAGATAATAATCCATTGACGTCATCTTTCTAGCCATTCCACTAAGAAGGTCACCCTCATATAAGTTGTATTCATTAACAATTAAATCAGGCACTGATACCACACGATTAAAGTCATCAACATCTCTAAAATAATAATATCCTGAAACCGTTTTTCTCAAGTATCCTTTAAAATTGTGTAATGTTTTTTCAAGCTCGGTTTTTTTATTAAATTTTAATGAAGCGAAAAGTTTTTCATCTGCCTTGGTTTTTAAAGAAGTTTCTATAAACTCTTTTGGAACAAAAATATCTAGATATTTTTCAACATTTGAAATTGTTTTTGGTGGGCGACCTCTATTTGAAGATTTGACTGGAGCTAAGTTGCCATTATTTATTTCTATTATTTCATGTTCTAATTCTTCTCTTTTTTTTGTTGTAGGAGAAGCCACACCCACTTTTCTAGCAAGTTCTCTAAGTTCATAAATGCCAAGACTATTAAGAGTTTCTTCTTTATAATTTTTAAACATATTACTTCTCCTTTAAATATCATCATTTTATCATAAAAAATATGAAAAAGAAAGAACAATTGTATACTTTTTGAACAAATTTCGACATTTTTGCTCAAAATTAGTATTCCCCTTATTTTCAATTTAAATCACAAAATGCTAAACTAAAAATATAGATTTGGCACAAAAAAAACTTGCTTTTTCAAAAAAATGTGACTATAATCTTCAAGAGTAATTTTTATAATATCATTTCAAAAAGTTTAAAAGAGGCTATTTATCTATAAACCATCTGAAAAAAAAGCAAATATATTATTCACATTTTTTTGAAAGTTTAAAATTTTTATAAGTAAATTTGCTATTTAAAATCTTAACTATGATATCAATTACAACCAATTAAAGTTTACACAAAAGATATTAATAATATCTTCTTTGTTTAAATAGATATGAAGGAGAAAAAAATGTGGGATGCACTTTTAGATGCACTATTTGATACTTTAAATATAATTCCTATTTTATTTTTAGTATATTTAATAATAGAATTTATTGCACATAGTGATAATTTTCATTCAAGTGTAATAAAAGCAAAAAAGTTTGGACCATTAATTGGTGGAACGCTAGGAATTTTCCCTCAATGTGGATTTTCTAGTGCAATGGCGGACTTATATTCAAAAAGATCTATTACAATAGGCACACTTTTTGCCGTTTTTATTGCAACATCAGACGAAGCAATAGTGATTATGCTGGCTTATCCAAATTTTATTTTAAATCTTCTTCTCTTAATAGCAGTAAAATTTGTTGCAGCGGTTATTATTGGATATTTAATTGACATAATTACCAAAAGTTATAAAAAAATAAATAGAGATATTAATCAATCTTACTATGTCGAAAATCATTGTGAGTGTAATATTTTAAAAGAAACAATAATTCAAACCTTACAAATTTCATTATTTGTTTTTGTTGCAACATTTTTAATTAATGTTTTATTATTACTCGTTCCTATTGAATCTTTTACCCTTTCATCTAATAAATTTGTTCAGGCTTTGATTACCCCTCTTATAGGTCTTATACCAAATTGTGCATCTTCAATCTTTTTAGTTGAACTTTACATTAATAATTTATTGTATTTTGGGTCGTTAATTGGCGGGTTGTCCGCAGGTTCTGGAGTTGGACTATTAGTATTATTTAGAAAAAATAAAAACTTTAAAGAAAATTTATTAATTTTATTTACTTTATATTCAATTGGAGCAGTATTAGGACTTTTCATAAACATTTTTTGTTAAAAATTAGTTGGTTTAATAAAAAAATAAAAATTATTATTGAAAATTAATTATTATTTATTTTATTTATTTTTTATTTTAGAATTTGATTTTAAATTAAATAAAGGCTAGAGAATTGAACAAAGTTTCAAGGTAATCTTTTAAGATTGCCAGCTGCGATAGCAGCTTCTCTAGCCTTAAAAATAGCTTTCAATTACAATCTAAAAATAACAAATATTAAAAAAACTCTTGAAATTCAAGAGTTTTTTATTTAACTACTACTCTATTTCCCATTGCAAAATTGGATAACTAGTTCCTTGAGCATAAACATAGTCAGTTGAATTTAAATTAGATAGTAGAATATCAAAACCTGTATAAGGTTGAGCTGTAAATCCACTAGGAGCATTATTTATTGCAACTAAGCCGGTAGATTGATTGTAATAGGAAATTGTTTGTTTAGTTGTATTTTGAGCATTTGAATATCCTACTAACAATCCTACATAAGATGTTCCACGTTCATCATTTAATACTTGTAAATTTACAGTTGAGCTATAACAATTGTTAATAACTATACCATTTTGATTGGATGCATAGCCAACTAAACCGCCAACATATATTGTTCTTGTTTGTGAATTTAAATCAACAGAAATATAGTTTGCAACAGAATATGAGTTTTTAATCATTCCTTGGTTGTGCCCAACAAGTCCACCAACATAACTTATTGCATTACCTGTGGTCGTGATAAATGCATCTATATTCCCTTTATTGTAACATTGTTCTATATTTGAACTAACATGAGAGAAAGCAACTACACCACCAATGACAAATGTCTTAGAATAAACTTTTATATTACCTTCATTGCCACATTGAATCACCTTTCCATAAATTCGTGAAGATGTTGGAGAAACTGTGTTATTATAAACTATTCCGCCTATGTATAGGTTAGAGCTTCTAATTTCACTTTGTGCTGTAATTCCATCATAACTTATATTAGCTTTATTGATACATCTTGTAACTACACCGTAGTTATTGCATGCAATTCCACCAAAATAGAAGTCAATGCTTTTGTTTAATGAGGAACTGTAATTGAAGTTATTAACTTGGCAATTTTCAATTGTTCCATAATTATAAACGCACAATGCAGAGAGATATAAGCTTGTTATTGATGACAAATTATTTTGTATGATATTAGCTGTAATTTGTAAATTTTCTATTTTTCCTCTTGTGCCAAGTGTGTTAAATAATGATACTGAAGCACTGGAATTATTTGTTAAAGTATAATAGATTTCATAATTATTTCCATTGAAAACATTATCAAATTGACTTATAGATTCAGACACTGTTAAATTTTGACTAAGAGAGAAATAGAATACCTCTTCACCTCCAAAATACGTTGGTTTTACATATCTATAGTTCATATTGAGGAAATCTTCTTCTGATGTAATAATATAAGGGCTATCTTTTGAGCCTTCACCAGAGGTAAACAAATTATTGTTAATAAGGGTAAATGGAATTTCAACACCATTGTTTTGTAAAATAAAATCTTCATGTCTTACAAGACCTTCTCTAATTTCATCGGAATAAAAATACACATACGAAGAAGCAACATTGCCTCCAGTTAACACCACGCTTATGCTAATTCTATGAAGACCTATTTCTTTTGGATAGAAGCTTGTTTGTTTTGACAAATAGGTATTTCTCTCTAAAACAATCACATTATTATTTTGGTCTAAAGTTACTAACTCATCGACAATTCTAAAGCTCACATCGCTTCCAGCTGCGTCATAAGTCCAAGAAATTTCACGTTGTTTTTCGCTGTATGAAATTCCACTTGAAATTGACATAGGCGGAGCAACCGTTCTTTCCATACTTGGTTTTGAAGAGATAATCTTGTTTTGAGTTACAGGAATAGCTGTTATAGAATACTTTAACAAATTAGAATTTGGTGTTAAAAGAACGCTTCCATCAATCTCTCCAAAATAACATTCTTCCTCTCCGTCATAGCCTTTTGTAATATTTAAAGTTCTAGTATCAAGTATAAAAGTTTCACCATCCATGTTACTATATCTTATAACATAATTATAGTCCGTTATCTCTTTTACAAAATCAAACAACTTCCAACGAATAATGAAGCCCTCTTCCCCTCCTTCTAAATAGACAACATCTCCTATTTCAGAAAGTATTTCATAGCCATTATCTAAATTAACATCAGAGTTTAAAATCCCTAAGCTATCGCCAAGTGTCTGAATTTTAATGGTATATGATTTTCCAGGAACCAAGTTTTTATAAATTTGCAAGTCATCATCACTTAATAATGCAGAATCAAAAACATTTCCATTAACTTTAAAAGAATATTCCTCATTATCTATCATGAAACTTAAATTAAAGGCATCGCTTTTTTCATCTAATTTATCCCAAGAGATTATTCCATTTTCAACTGTAATATTTTGAACCGGCTTAAGTTTATAAAATTCAATGGTTGATTGGTTAGTAATTTTGCTTAAAAGTAAATTATATTCCACCCCGTCTTCCGCACGAATGTAAGTTGAGCTTGAATAAGCTTGAATATAAACTTTATAATCTCCAGGTTTATAACTTTGATTTATTTCTGATAAAACATATTGTTGTCCTTCAATGGTGATATATTCATTACTATCAAGATACAATTCCGGATAAAAATTCATATTATCAAAGCTTATTTTATAGCCATTTACAGATGCATTGCTATAGTCTTTAACATTTTTCCAAACTAAATTACCCTCATAAGTTCTTGCATCTTCAACGGAAGGAAGAAGAACTCCGGCAATTGAATTGTTCATAAAGTTTGAAATAGCATAACTTGTGCTTGACTGAGATAGATTTGCAAAAGTCGAACCCAAGGTCCTAAAGTTATACGTGTTAAAGCCCTCTATTTGCGATTCAAAAATATTTTTATCTATGCTTAATTTCTGAGTTAAAGGTTCATTTTGGGTTCCAATCAAAACCTGATATCCACAATTTCCTAAAACATTTTCCCAAACAAAAACACCATTTAAAACATTTGTATTTGGAGTTTTAAGTTTTGTTATTTTTCCTAAATCAGTTTCCTTTCCAGAAATTACACTTGTTCCATTTCCAAGAGCTTGCATTGTTAAGGAATAGGTTAAAATATTTCCAAATAAATCGCTTTCTTGTAGTTGTGAAAAATCCCAGCTATTAACCTCAAATTCTTGCTCAAAGTTATAATTAGAATCTGTTGTTGTTAATTTTAATTTGTAGCTTCTGGTTTGAGATACTGTATCCCATGATAAAATTCCATCTAAAATACTTGCAGTAATATTAGGTAAAACCAAAACATCTAATGCATTAGAAACAAATCCATTTAGATAATAGGAACTATCACCACTCACCATGACATATAGCTTATGATTACCTGGCTTTAAGTTTTCACTGTTTACTAATTCTCGTAAATCTACAAATAGTTCGTTTGTTTTATAAACTATGCTACGTTTTCCCAAATTATTTTCTGAAATTATAAAATACTTGTAATCTGCACTATAATTTTTATCTTGAGGAAGAAATACTTCATCCCAAGACAAAATATAATTAGAAATACTTGCTTTAGGTGCATGAGGAAGGTAAACTTCAAAGCCAATGTTGAACATTGAAGTCAGCCAGTTTTCACTGTTCCCCTGTTGAGAAAGAGAAACATAGTGAGCACCAGGAGTCAAATCTCCAATCTCTCCCGCTAGAAAAGATAGATTTGGCCAACCAAATTCAAAATCTTTATCAAGACCCAAAGAAGGGGCAATTAATTCAAATAATTTGCCGTCAGCAAGTTCTGGACGGAAAAGTCTGTAAGCCTCTATGTTATATCTTCTTTCCACATTTTGATTGTCTACAAACTTTAATGTAATAATATTATCTTCAAGTTCTTCAATTACATCGCTATAAACAAAAGGATGAATTCCTGCATTCAATGTTGCAGTTTGATTGAATATATCAATGCTGACATCATAGTCAAGACCGCTAGCTTTCCAAATTAAACTACCATCTATTAATGAAATTTCATCTGGAGCTTTAAGTTTCGTCACCTCTTGCAAAAGTATATCATCCTCGGTTTCTTTATTTATAGTTGAAATGTAACTTGGCGAAACCTCCCCGCCTTCAACATTGTAAACCGCTCTAACTCCAAAATAGTAATTTATATTTTCATTCCTAGCCCCAAAATTATCTGGAACTATAAAATAAGTTTGATTAGTTGGAGTTGAATACTCTGTGTATGATTCAATAAATTGATTATAGTCTAATTGTTCCCCGTTGGTGACATTATAGTAATAAATATAGTAGGCGTTTGCATTATCAACCGGTTCCCAAACCAATTTCCCATTTTCTACCAATATATTAGGAGCATCTAACTTTTTAAAGCCTCTTACTTTTACCTCTTTAGAAGATAAACAATAATACTCATTTTCAACCAGAGTAGAATTTCCAATAGCTTTTAAACTTACACTATAATCTCCACCTAAAAAATTCGCATCATCACAATTTAAAGTAGCATAATTAGATATAGCCATTGCTCTGGCATTTAGCTTTGTACTTGACAGCACAATCAAAGTGCCAGAAGAATTGACTACTTTATTAAATTTGATTGTAAAAGCATTTACATCACTTTTACTCCAAGAATAACTAACCGTTTCTGGAGTGTTTGGGTTTTCTAATATCTTGACTTTTATTGGATTTGAATAATCTGAGTAAAGAATGTTATTTTGATTAGAAGTTGCTTGAACCCTAATAGTATACAAAACATTGGTCAAAAGCTTATTGTTTCCATTGTACATGGTTGATGAACTATAGCTAGAATTCTGTTCATCTTTTATCAAATCGTATTCAACACCATTTTCTTCACATTTTGCCCTATAACCATTTGCCAGTTCAACCTCATCAAAGGCAAATTCACCCAGCTTAACCACCAAATTTTCTAAAATGGATAATTTGAAGGCGGTAAAATTTTCTTCTCCAGTACTATTTTGTCTGTAGGCTGAATCCAAAACAATGTCTTCGCTAACTAATGAATTTCCAACATTTCCTATATTTTTTATGTTCGCAACTATCTGTCCACTAACTCCCGTTAAAAGATCAAAGTTTTCATTAAGGTCTTTAACAAAACGTTCTTCCACATCATCTGTACCATTATTGTAGCCCAACCTCAAAAGGTAACTCATTGTTGAAACATCCAAACTTTTTGTCCAGGTTAACACTCCATTGTTTGAGAAAATATTTGACACTTGAGCAAGACGCTTTCCAGCAATCTCACATGCTTTTGAGTTCATACTTGAACCTGAAGTTGCAATTATTGAAATTTTAAAGTTTCCTGCTTTTAAGGCCTTGTCAAAATCTCCGGTAATTTCATATGTAATTTTACCCAAGTTATCCGGCTTATGTAAATTATCTTCAAAAGAGGTGTTTTCTACACTTAAAATATAGGTAATATCCTCTCTTGATTTTAGCTCATTAGCATCAATTTGCAAAAATAATTTGTCTTGCAAGAAAGAATCTCTATAAAAACCATCAAAGGTTACACTAGCCAAACGCTCTTGATTTAATTTGTTAGTATTTGAGTTAAGATATCCTTCACATGTTGAATATACCTCAAAAACAAAGCTACCATCTCCAAGTTGGTCCCACTCTTGCGGATACATAAACTTTTGACCTTGAGTTAAGGTCTTTGTCAAAATCACTCTTTCTTCATCTGTTGTTTTAAATTTAACTGTCAAAACATTTGTTGCATTTGCATCACTTGAAATTTCCAAATGATCACCAAATAATTGAACTTGTGGTTTAGAAAGTTTGGTGATATCATAAGAGGTAAATTCACTTGAAAGTGTATTTTGTCCATCTCCTAAAGCCAAAACATTAAATACAACTATTCCACTATAGTCCATGGCAACTACTTCACTATAGTCGTGGCTAAGTTTAGTTGTTTTATTTAAAGATGATTTTACATTTTGAGCAAGTTCATAATAGGTTACATAACCAACAGAATCTAATTTTTGTGAATAGCTAAGCACACCCTCTTTTGAAACTAAAATTGCATCTTTTGCTATAGGAGCCAATCTTCGTGTGATAACGCTTGAACTTATTTCAGAAGAAAGATAATTTTCCCTTGTTGCTTTCACTGCTATTTCATAAATTCCGCCATTAGTTTCATCAAATTGAAATTTATCCGTGCTTAAACTTGTCTGAAAGGTTTTGGCGAAAAGCTCGCCATTTACATAGATTTCATAAACATCAGCATTTTCTACACCTTCAAATGAAATTATAACATTCTTTTGTTCAAACTCATCTTCTGCTTCCACTTTTAAGTTGGTCACTTTTGCAAGTTTTGAAAGTTGTTTTCCATCTTTAAAATTCCCACTCAAATAACCAATAGAACCCGCCGCCAAAGTGTATGGGGAAACCAAACCTCTTACAAAAATATCATAATTAAATGCGCTGTTTGTTACAAAATTCAAAATTCGCTCATCAGATAAGGAAATTTGATTATCATTAAGAATTATTAACTCCTGCCTATCACCCTCAACAATTTTAAGTTCGTAACCATCAGCGTCTGCCAATCTTTCCCATATAATTAAATTGTTTTCAATTTCAGGAGCTGGCAAATAGTCAAAACGCTTGAAATTAAAGTTTGTTTTTAAACTATTTATATAATAAACTTCATTTAAAAAGCCTGAAGCAATGTTGCGAAGTGAAATGGTTTTAAGATTTTGGTCTACCATGTTTAAGCTAAAGTTGCTTAGCTCAATGCTATCATTTACTAATATTTCGCCTACGCCTTCTAAAGCATCTATTAGAATGCTTTCATCTTGTAAAACATCAATGCTTTCAACCTTTGGCAGTCTTTGCACTTTAACCACGTTCCAGACTGAAGGTAAAAAGTTTTCCGCTATAGCTTGTACTTTAATAATTGCCATTTCGTCTATTGTTGGTGATTGAAATGTGTTTGATGTGATATTGCTAACATTGTCATTATAGCTAACATTATAGCTTGTTGCATTTGCAACTTCATTCCAAGAAACAATCACATAATTTTGTTCAAATCCCTCCTCAGGAGTAATCTCAAAAGGCGTTTGAATTGTCAATCTTTGAAGCAAAAACCCATCACTTTCAATAGAGGATATTTTACCTTGATCGCTTGTTCCTAATTCCATAGCTTGGATATAAGCTGAAATATAGACTTTAGCACCATTACCAAATTCTTCTATAAATTCTTTTAGTTGTTCATCTTGAGTAAGTTCAATTGAGTTTGAAACACTTTGAGTTTCAAATTTCCTTTCTCCATTTTCAAATCTAATAATATAACTTTCTGCCTCATCTACGCTAGACCAATTCAATGTATAATTTGAAAGTGATATATCATCTACTTTATTTAATCTAGAAATATTGAAAGTTGAAACTTCGCTGTCGATATAATAATTGTTTCCTTCATCCATTTGAGCTAAGAACTTAACTTTGACAACAAAATTTTCATGTTCATCAAACTCTTCAGTTTCAACCTCATTTACAAAAATTTGATATGGTTTTAAATTACTTGCAGAGGCTGGAATATTTTTAACTTCCAAAACTTTATTGGCATCTACTTTGATGAATTGTGGCAAAGCCAATTTTTCTATTTTTACACTAGCAAACAAAGAATTTAATAAATTTCCATCACCATTATTTTCCGCCGAGTTAGAAATTGACCTTGCAACCGCTTTAAAAGTATAAACCCCACTTTGGGCAATAACATCTGCAATTGAAAGTTCCAAATCTTGACTTAAAATTTCAAACTCTTCATCATTTAAATAAATGACATACTCTTCGGCATTTTCTACTGATGAAACAATTAGTTTTTGTGTTTGCTTATCAAATCTCAATTGCGGAGTGTCTAATGCTTGAATAATTTTAAATTCTATTTCTGAGCCAGTTAAAGAATTTAAATATTCACTTTCATTTCCTTTTGCAAACACTTTTAACTTATAATCTCCAAAAAGAAGGTTATTTTTTGATATATAATTTAAATTTGTGGAACCATGGTCTAAAACCTGATTATCTTTTACGAGCTCAAACTCATAAAAGCTTGCCCCTACTACGTTCTCCCAATAAACCTTGTTATCATCTTGTAATAATGATGGGCTTGAAAGTCGTTCAACAGTCAATATATTGCTTTTAGCATCTTCGGAAAGCACAAAATAATTCGCTCCCTGGCTAGAAAAACTATTATCAAAGCCAATTACCTTTATCTCATATTTTTTTGCAAGGTTAAAAAGCTCATTGCTAGATTTTTGTAGTTTTAGATATTCTTTTCCCTCGAACTCTTGTTTTGAAAATTGCACACCAACATCATCAATCAAAACTTGATAACCCTCACAACCAGAAATAGAAACAAAATTCAAGTAACTGAAACCATCAATAACTCTATGCGTCAAATTAGAAATTGTAGGCAATCTTTTAATATGAATTATATTTGATTTTTCACTATCAATTTGGTTCTCTTCGCTTGCGTGCTTAATCGCATATATTTCGTAAATGCCCGCATTCTCAACAAAAGAATATTGATAAGAAATAAAATCATGTTCTTCCAACTGATTTGTAACAGTATTTTTTATGTAAATTTTAACATTATCACTATCAGTTGTAAATTTGCAACTTATTGGGTCAAATGTCAAATTAGGGACTGCAAGTTTTTCAATTGATTTAAAATCTGAAGGTTCTGAAGACAAAAGCTCTTGACCATTTCCAAGTGCTTGAACAGAAACATAGTATTGTCCATATTCAAACTCATCAAACTTGTAACTTCCGGAATTATCTTGAACATATTGGGTTTGACCAACACTGGTTTTAATTGCAAGTTTGTATGTAGCGCCCAGATTGGCTTGAGAAATGTCGTAATTTAAGATTCCATTGGAAACAGATAAACTAGGGGTGTTAAGACGGATTAAAATTTTTTCTGTAGCTTCCCCAAAAGCATTTTCGTTTTTAGCACGAACCTTAATTAAATATTCTTGGGCCTTTTGCAAATTCAAATTGCAAAAATTTGTTTTAAGATTCGTTAAAATTCCATCAACTTCAACAGTATAATCGCAATCTTCAATCTCGTCCCAGGAAAGTACTCCAGTTTCATCATTATAGACTAAATTTTGCACTCTATCCAAAATTTCAAAACTAATTTCATCTGAAAAATCAGACTCTAAATATGAACTATTTTTTGCTTTTACACTTACCCGATAATTACCTGGCTCTGTTAACTTTAATTGGTTATCTATTATAGTTTGACTGCTTGTATTTTCGCCATTAATTATTTTAACCTCATATGAACTTGCAAAGACAACATTTTGATTATCATAAACAAAAGCAGGATTCCATTTGATACACATATGTTCATAATCAAATTCCAAACCTGTTACCTTTTGAAATTTTTCTTTTTGAGGTGTAACTTTGACATTCAAATATGTAGTTTTTGAAGAAACTTTAGCCTCAATAATGGCCGCACCACTTCCACGTGCTATCAATTTATTAGTAGGTGAAATAAATACTATTTGATTATTACTAGTTGAAAAAGTTAAATCTTCCAAAGAACAATTTTCAATTTTTAAAATTGATGATAGTTCAATTTCCTGACCAACAATCATTTCAATATCCGTGTTTTCAAAACTAATACGAGCATTGTTGACACATCCATAGAACAATCCCATGGACAAAACACATAATAATACTATCAAAGCTTTTTTTATCTTCATTACTTTCACCTTTTGTGATTTTATTTTATTTTTGCAATCTTAATGAATGACTCAGGATTTAATGATGCTCCTCCAACCAAGGCTCCGTTAATTTCAGATAGAGATAAAAATGTTTTAGCATTGTCTGGTTTTAAGCTACCACCATATAAAATGTTAATGCTTTTTGCCGCTTTTTCAGAAAAGTTTTGTGAAATTATATCTCGAATATATTTCGCACTTTCTTCCACTTGTTTCCCAGTTGGAGTCTTGCCAGTGCCAATTGCCCAGACTGGTTCATATGCAATCAAAACATTTTTAAGTTCATTTTCATATAGCCCATTTAAAGCCTGTTCCAATTGTTGTTTTAAAACCTGTTTTGTTTTTGAGGTTTCCCTCTCTTTTAAACTTTCCCCCACGCAAAGCACCGCCTTCATTCCATATTTTAAAAGAGTTTTTATCTTCTCATTTATTAGTTTGTTACTTTCTTCAAAATACATGCGTCTTTCACTGTGCCCAACTAGCACAATTTTACAAGATAAATCTTTGAGCATTTTAGCACTTATCTCACCTGTGAATGCACCAAAATCGTTTTGGTGGACATTTTGAGCACCAATTAAAATCTTAGTGTTTAATAGCATGTCTTTAGCTAAAGACAAACTTGTGTATGGAAAACAAACCACGAGTTTGTTGGTTGTGGTTTCGGAAAGAGCTATAAGTTCATCTAAATAATTTTTTGTATCTTCCTGAGTAAAATTCATTTTTAAATTTGCAATGATGATTTTTTTCATATTTTACCTCCTCAAACATTGTCAATAACTTCAACACCAGGCAGAATTTCGCCTTCTAATAATTTTAAACTTGCTCCGCCACCTGTGGAAATATGTGAAATCTTTTTTGATTTTCCAAGCCTGTGAATGGCAGCAATGCTATCTCCACCGCCAACAATTGTTTTTCCTTTAACTTTTGAAACCTGTTTAGCAATCTTTTCGGTTCCCTTTGAAAAATTCTCAAATTCAAAAACACCTAAAGGTCCGTTCCAAACAACCGTTTTTGCCTTTTTCAGTTCTTTAGAAAAAAGCTTGATTGTCTTAGGTCCAATGTCTAAAGCGGTCAAATTTGGTGGAATGTTTTCACCCTTCACCTTAACCGCTTTGGCTGTTGGAGAAAATACTGATGCACAAAGATTGTCTATAGGAAGCAAAAGCTTAACATTTTTGCGTTTGGATTCTTCAATAATATTTTTAGCAAGTTGCAACTTTTCATCTTCCACCATGGAATTTCCAACCTCATAACCTTGAGCCTTTAGAAAGGTATACGCCATCCCTCCACCTATGCAAATGGTATCAACCTTTTTTAACAAATTCATAACAACATAAATTTTATCTGAAACCTTTGCTCCGCCTAAAATAGCAACAAACGGCCTATCTGGATTTTCAAGAGTGGACAAAATTGTGTTCACCTCTTTGCCCATCAAATAGCCCACAGCATTAGGAAGAAGCTTTGCTACTCCTACAATGGAGGCATGATTTCTATGCGCGGTGCCAAAAGCATCATTAACGTAAATATCTGCCATAGACGCCAGTTGTTTGGCAAATTCCATATCGTTTTGTTCTTCTCCCTTAAAAAAACGAAGATTCTCCAAAAGCAATATTTCACCTGCATTAAGTTTTTTTGCCTTTTCTTGAGCATCTTGTCCAACAACATCTTTGCCAAAATAAATTTTATTTATTAAAAGATCAACCAAACGTTTGGCAACTGGAACAAGTGAATATTTCATATTAAATTCACCATTAGGTCTACCCAAATGTGAACAAATGATAAGCCTTGCGCCTTTAGACAAAAGATACTTAATTGTTGGAAGCTCACTTATTATTCTTGTATCATCAGTTATATTTCCATTTTCATCTAAAGGTACATTGAAATCCACTCTCAAAAGCACTCTTTTGCCCTTAACATCAATATCTTCAATTGTTCTTTTCATAAACACCTTCCTTTGTTAGAAATTTTATCATATTTAAACTTATTCTTGCAAAGAAAAAGCAAAAATTTAACAATTATTTTAATATTTTAAACTTAATAAAAATATTTAATTTCGCAAACTAATTATTTTTATAAAATTAAAATGATAAAAGCTTTTTTAAGGCAATCAAAAATATTTAGAAAATCAAATTAGTTTAAAAATTTTTTTGACTTTCAAAAAGTTTTTTCATTTCTCGTAAAATTTCATCTATGTCATTCATATTTGTTATCTGAAGTTTTAACATTGGAGCATGAACGCCTTTTAAATACCATAAAAAATGTTTTCTTAAATACTTACACAAAAAGTTATCATCGTAAATTTCCCTTAACATAAAAACATGACGACAAACAAAATCAAAAGGTGAATTTAATATCTTTTTACCCTTTAATTCTGAAAAAATCCAAGGTTTTCCCAAAGCCCCTCGCGCCAAAGAAACTCCACTAACTCCTGTCTTCCTCATATTTTCTAAGCTTTGCAAACAAACCACATCGCCGTTTCCTATAACTGGAATTTTCACTAAAGAGCAAATTTTTGCAATGGCATCATAGTTTGCCTCTCCACTATAGCCTTGAATTCTAGTTCTTCCATGAACAGTTATGTAGTCAACTCCGGCATCCTCCAAAGCCTTTGGGATGTCATAATTTATTGCGTTTCCTCCCAGCCTAATCTTTGCACCTATTGGTCTTTTGGTAGAGCTTTTGCAAGCGGAAATGATTTCCTGCATTGCGTCAATATTGTCAAGAAGGGCGCTTCCCTCGCCGTTTTTGACAATTTTTGGAGCAGGGCAACCAAAATTCAAATCAATTATTTTAAATTTTTTTAACTCGGGGCGCTTTAATGCCTGATAAAATACTTGGGGTTCCTTGCCAAACAACTGAACCGCACAAACATCTTCTTCTTGATTTGTATGAAGCATTTTAATCGTTTTTTTACTATCATAAACAAGACCTTTAGCACTGATCATTTCTGTATAAGACAGGTCTGCTCCACACTCTCTACAAAGCGACCTAAAAGCAAAATCTCCCACCCCAGCCATGGGTGAAAGAAATATGGGATTATCAAAAACAAATTCGCCAATTTTCATTTAATATATTATAACTAAAAAAATATAATTTACAAATTAAAATTTTAATTTTTTTTCTTTTTTAAATTAAGTTTTATATTTTTTATTGATAAAACTTTGAATGCAAAAATAGGCAGAAAATATAAAATAACGCCAACAAAAACAATAAATAAAGTGGAAATATAAATATTAAAATTAACTAAAAATTTATTTAATTGATAACAGATTATTCCCATAAAAATTGAGCTAAAAATAGGAATTATTAAATCAAAAAATCCCATTTTAATAGAATAATATTTTGAAATTAAATATAAATTTAAAACTCCACAAATGCTATATGAAAATAAACTTGCCAATGACATTCCATACACACCGTTGGTTTTAATTAAGACAACTAATAAAATAACATCAGTTAAGAAAAGTACAATTAAAGAAACAAAGGCTTGCCATTGTTTTTTTAGCACTTGTAAAATAACAGTTGAAATTTGTACAATACAAACAAATAAAATGGAAAGACTTGAAATTCTCATCATCATAACTGAAATATCAAAAAGCTCATTAGCTATTGCGCCATTAAAGGCAATACGTAAAACATTTGGGGCCAGAACATAGAGCCCTATCATGCAAGGAAAAGCCAAAATCCAAATTGTCTTAAAACAATTTTTTATTGAGGCATACGCCTCGTCCATTTCTCCTCTTTCAACTTTGTACGCTAAAAGCGGAAGTAAACTTGTTGCAAGTGCAGTTGAAATTACGGTAGGAAAACTTATAATGGCGTTTATCATGCCACTTTGAATTCCATATATTGCAGTGGCGGTTATATTTGACAAACCATGTGATACAAGCAAATTTACAACCAACAAACTTGCCACAACACCTAAAAGAGGCAAAATTAAAGAGGTCAAAGTTATTGGAAATATGTAGCTTAAAAATTTATTTTTTTCAATTGAAACAATTTGATTTGACCTTGAAAATATTTTTTCCTTTTTATTAAACAAAAAGCAATAAAATAGCAAATATAAGAAACTAACTATTTCAGATAGGCAGATTCCAATAAGGGCTCCAAGAAAACCATATTCAGCGCCATATTTTATTAATAAAACAGAAAACAATAACCCAAATATCATTTTGAATACTTGTTCAAAAATTTGTGAAAAAAAAGTTGGCAACATATTTTCATAGCCCTGAAATAAACCTCGAAAGGCGCAAAGAATGGAGGAAAATATAATCGTGAAAGCAACAACATAGTATCCTTTAAAAATATTTTCAGCACCTTGAAGAAAGGCTATTTGTTTTGCAAATATCAAAAAGATAAGGGAAAAAATTATTCCTATAAAAACTGAAATTTTTAGGGCAAATAAAAAGTATCCTTTTACCTCTCCTAAGTTTCCTTTTGCTCTTGACAAGGAAACAAATCTAGCTAATGCAGCTGGTATTCCCCCACTTACAAACACCAAGGCAAAACTGTAAATGGGAAAAACCATTTGATAATAACCCATTCCGGTTGCGCCCAAAACATTCGCAAGCGGAATTCTAAAAAATGCCCCTATGAATTTACAAATAAAACCACCAATGGTTAAGAGCAATGCTCCTTTGACAAACTTTTTCATGTTATTATTTTGTCAAAGAAAAAAGGTATTATTTATATTTTTTGCTTTTGTTTTAAATTAGGATTGACATTTAAACAAAATTAATTTTAACCAACTGTAAATTAAATAATAAGATTCAACAAACTATATTGACATTTTCTTATTTTCAAATTATATTATATGTATAACAATCGTTATACTATGTATAATGTAAGGATAAAATATGAAAGATAATAATTCAATAGTTTCGGAAAACACCATTTTTATGGATTCTAAAAAAAACAAGGTCACTTCTCCCCCCCCCGCAAAAAACGGTAAAAAGTTTAAGGCAAAAAAACACATCTTAAATTTTTTTAAAACAAGCTTTTTGCTTGCCACATCCACACTTCCAGTTGTTGGTTTTATGGGTTATGGAAGAGTTAAAGCTGCAAACTATGAAAAGAACAATATTATCTTTAAAAACAACAAGGTTGAAGAAGACATAGCTTATTATGGCGGAGACACAAGATATATCTCTAATATCTATAATTATTTTTATTTTGGAAAAAACAATCTTTACAACCACTTTAATATTGGCGAAAATCGTCCAATTAAAGTTGGTTTTTGCAAGGAAATATCTGAAAATCAAAAAGAACAATTTTCGTATTCATTTAATTATTTAAACCAAATTTTTTCAATAATAAACCCAAAATACTCTTTTGTATTTGTCAATTCAAATTCTGAAAAGGACTGTGATATTTTTGTTGACTATAAAATTTTAGGTAAAAATAATGGAAAAGATATAGGCGCTCGAACAGTTTGGGACAGCAATTGGGCAAATAATTGTTGTATTGATTCTGCAAAAATAGTATTCAATAGTTCTATTCAACTTAATAATACTCAATTAAGATTTTACATGCTTCATGAAATGATGCATGTATTACTGGGCTCCTCAGACATAAATGAATACGAATCGGAAACTTTTTCATTATATAATTATGGAGATGTCGCCTTCATCATCTCCCAAATAGAAAATGCTTATGCTTCAAAAGATGACATTCCTACAGATGGAATGTATATTCAAAGACCAATCTTGACCAAAGAGGAAAAAAATTCATATGTGTTTTTAACTCCGGTTGACCTTAGCACCTTAATCGCACTTTATGGAGATTCGTCAAATCCAGTAAATAAAAAGTTGTACATTGAACTTTTAAACAAAACTGAAAACGAACTTTCCAAAAACTTTGGAAACCAACCGTTCTATGACAAAAATTGCATGCCAACCTTCAAAAACAATGACAATGAGTTTGAACATTAAAATGTTTTGAAATAGATTGAAATTACTATCGTTTAAGCTCTAATAGCCTACTATTGTGAAAAATGCTCAATTTTCTTACAAACGCAATTTTTTAGCAAATGCTATATTGACATCATATGCTAAAATTGATATAATAGCATAAACAAAAAGGAGAACTTATATATGGCTAATAAATATTATACTTATTTAACAACTTTAGAGCCAAGAAATACAGTTTATATTAATAGAAAGCTTTACGAAAAAATGTTAAAAGATAGAGAAAAATACACTCCAGAACTTATAGAAAATTATTTACTTGGCAAATTAAAACCAGGAGATGTTGCGATTTCAAAAGAAATATTCCCTCTAGCAATGGCAGATTATGGGATTGCCTCATCAGCACAACTTAACGGATGTTGCGATATAAAATGGGATTCACTTTTAAAGCTTTCACCTAATGAATTCGCAAAACAAATTTCACTTATTGCAGAAAAGATTAATAGAGAATATCCTTTTATTTCAGAAAAGTTGAGAGAATTATCAATTCAATTACAAAAAGAAAAAGCGGAAAAATCAGACAGCAAAGGATTTTAAAATTTTAAAAAAGTAAGGCTTAGCCTTACTTTTTTATTAAATATAACTTTATTTGATATAGATTAAAGTTCTTGAACATCTTCTTTTAAATTTTTAGCATTATCAAATTCAACATCTTTTTCTTTTGCCATATTTTCACCGCTATTTTCAACAAGAGAGGTCCTTCCCAAATCTTTTTCTGCCGTATTTTTATTTATTGATTCGTAAATTTTTTCAAGTGATTGCTTTATATAGTTTGAAATTGCATCTTCAGACAATTCTGAAATTTCGCCTGTTTCTTTGCCTCCTGAAAAAGGCATTGGTGGCAAAGCAGCTGCTGCCTTGGCTTTAGAAGCTCCCGCACTTTTGGAATTGGCAAACTTCACTCCACCGGGACCCTTGCCTAGCTTAATAACCTCTTCCTTAATTTTTTTTGGTGGATTAATAGCAACTTCAAAAATTCTGGCATTCACAGAAACATAACCAGTTCTAAGCTTGCCAAGCATTTCATCAAATTCTTTTGGTCTATTATTTTCATTTAAAATTAAATGGTCTAATATTTTTTTTAAATTTCTATAATAGTTTTTACTTTTAGGGTCCAGAAGTTTAGCATATTCTTGAGATAACGCATTATATCTTCGCAAAATAAATTTTCCAAAATCTCCAGAATTTTCAAGAATCATCATCATTTTTTTTACATATAACTTGTCTTTATTCCTCGAAATTTGCAAGTATCGTTCAAATGCCACCTTCATTTTTGCTTTTTTATCTAAGATTATTTTTGCCAAGGTTTCATTGAGTTTTTCCTTCCCTTCGCTTTCATCTTCTGAGATAATATTAAAAAGCTTTTTAACTTTTGACATAAAATATATGTCATTGTCATCTTTATAATACAAGACTGGGGTTACCAAATCTTCAACATCATCATTTGCAAAAACACTAAAATTTTCCACGAGTTTCAAGGTGGCATATTTAGTTTCTTTGCCAATTGTTCCAAAATCTACTAAAAAATTAAAAACAACTTTTCCTCCGCACTTTGCCTCAAGTTCAATTCGAGTTTCCTCTTGTTTTTTAATTCTCTTATAAAGCGAAACCAAAATTTTTAAAATATCTTCTGAAATAACATACTTTCCATCAGATTGAAACTCTCCCAATAGTCCATTTTCTAGTTGTTCTAATTTCAGTTCCTGCAAAAAATAGGCAGTGCTTTTTTCATCTACCTCAACTGAATGATAAAATAGTTTTGATTTTGTTTTTTCTGCCATAATTTAAATTAAAATCGTTTAAATTTTGTAAAACAATTTAATGCAAACATTATAAACCATATGCAAAAACTTTGCAACACAAATTAGTTGTGTTGCTCAAGTTTTAATTTTCTGTCTTCCGCCAACAAGCCTTCAATCATCTCATCAATATTACCATCTAAAAATTCATTAAAATTATGAACTGACATATTAATCCTATGGTCTGTTATTCTGCCTTGAGGATAGTTATATGTTCTAATCCTCTCACTTCTATCGCCAGTTCCCACCTGTTGTTTTCTGTTTTCGCTATATTTAGTATCTGCTTGAGATTTATAAAAATCATAAAGCTTGGAGCGCAAAATACTCATTGCTCTTTCCCTGTTCTTTATTTGTGAACGTTCATCTTGACAACAAACCACAATATTGGTTGGTAAATGGGTTATTCTTATTGCACTTTCGGTTTTGTTGACATGCTGACCACCAGCGCCACTGGAGCGATAGGTATCAATTTTCAAATCTTTATCCAAAATTTCAACATCAATTTCCTCGACCTCTGGAAGAACTGCAACCGTGCAAGTTGAAGTATGTACACGTCCTTGAGTTTCAGTTTCAGGAACTCTTTGAACCCTATGAACACCACTTTCAAATTTTAATCTTGAATATGCCCCTCTTCCAACAATTAAAAAACTAACCTCTTTAATGCCACCAAGCTCGGTTTCAGTAAGGTCTGAAACCTCAACCTTAAAGCCTCGTCTTTCTGCATATCTGGTGTACATTTTAAAAAGAACTCCTGCAAACAAAGCAGCCTCATCTCCTCCAGCAGCTGGACGAATTTCCATAATTACATTGCTTTCATCATTTTCATCTTTAGGAATCAAAAGTTCATTGAGTTGTTCAGTTTTCAACTCAATTTTTTTAGTAACATCTTCAATTTCTTCCCTAAATAGCAAAGCCATCTCTTGGTCTTTTTCGAGCATCAAACTTTTGTTCAATGAATCAAGCTCAGAGTTTAAATTTAGATAACTCACATAGCAGTTAACTATATCCTCTATTTGACTGCGTTCCTTGACCAATTTTTTCCAGTTCAAGTTGTCAGATATAACCTCTGGTTTAGCTATTTCTTCGGTCAAAAAATCAAATCTCTCTTTAACACTTTTCAAATTTTCAAACATAAAATCACCTTATTTTAATTTTGCAAAAACAAACCTTTCTTTTGAAGAATAGTCTTTTTGAATTTCAATATCTTTAAAATTTTGGGATAATAATCTTTTTATACTTTTCCCCTGACCATCTCCAATTTCCAGTGCCAAAACACCATTTCTTTTTAAAAAGTCGTGAGCCTGCGTTGCAATTATTTTATAAAATTTTAATCCATCTTCTCCACCATCCAAGGCAATTTTGGGATCATAGTTTTTCACCTCTTTATCTAAAAGTGAAATGTCTTTAGTTTTGATATATGGTGGATTGCTTATAATCATATCATATTTTTTTCTTTTATTCAATCCTAAAAACATATCACTTTTTTTAAAGTTGATTTTTAATGAATTTGCTTTTGCATTTTGCCTTGCAATTTCTAAAGCCTTTTCACTAATATCGCTTGCAAAAACGGTTGACTGACTACAGTTTGCCTTTATTGCAAGAGCGATTGCGCCACTTCCAGTGCAAAGGTCCAAAACAAGTGGCTTTGGTTGATTTTTTAAAATCTCAAGACATTTCTCCACTAAGAGTTCAGTTTCTGGTCTTGGGGATAAAACCGCTCTAGAAACCAAAATAGGAAGGGAGAAAAACTCTGTTTGTCCAAAAATTTTATCTAATGGTTCACCCTTTAGCCTTCTTTCTAAAACTTTTTTTATTCTAAGTTCTTGAGATTTTTTAATGGTAGTAATAAATTTAAGTTCATTTTTCTTTTTACCAAGCGAGAGTGCTACAAGCCATTGCCCCTCGTTTTCATCCAAGATTCCACCTTCTTTTAATTTGCCATTTACAAAAGCTAAGACTTGTGAAATGAAAACTTGAGACTGTTCCATCTCATCACCATCCAACCTTCTCAAATCATTTTCTTTCAACAAATTCATCTCCCAAAATGCTGTTGATGCAATGAGCTCACAAGTAGAACCTGTTTTAGCCGTTACAAAAAAGCTTGATACTATAATAATACCTCTAATTTTACTTTTTTCCAAATAAATATTGAGTTCAAAAACTATAGAAAACCCTAAAAAGAAAAGAAGGGTATTAATCAAATGCTTCAAAAGTGGTGTAACTTGAACGCCTAAAAGAGTTATGAAGAAAAAGTTAAATATAAAACCTGCAACAATAAAATTTAAGTAATTTGTAGCTCTATGGTTTTTCAAACGAGAAATATTCTCATGCTTATTTAAAACACTGTTAGCCGCAGCATTAAAACTTAGCATTCTATTGATGCCAGAGATATTTTTAAAGCAAAAAAGTACAAGTAAAAATACAAACACTTTAATTAGCGCTAATACCAGATTTTTAACAAAAACATTAATGCTTAATTGTGCAAAGATAAGTGATAATTTTGCAGGTATAAAACCAAACAAAAAAAGAGAAATGACAAACGATAACAATGAAACCACTGTTATAAACACGCTTTGTGAGGAAACATTGAGCCTTTTAGAAACTGAGGAAATCATTTTCCCTTCAACCTGTTTTGAAAGACTTTGTAAAAGTGAATAAAAAAATAAATAGGTGCCCAATATCAAAAACTCCAAACCTCGCAAAAAAGGAATTTTAGGATGAACAATGCTTTTGGTTTTTAAATTTTGTCTTTCTACAACATGCATGGCTCTTTCATTTATCATGCTCAAAACACCTATATTTTCTTCTTGGGCAAGAACCCCATTAAAAGTTGGATAAAATTTCATAATAATATTATTAACAATCAATTTTTTTTTAGTATAGTTAGTACAAAAAGACTGTTTTAAGCACTTTAATATATAAGTTGTTGTAAGATAAAAAGATAATATATTTTAAAAATTCTAACTTACAACAAATCAAGTAAAAAACAACTTGAATTTGTTATTAAAAATTAAAAAACACATTAGGCTAACTTGCCTAATGTGTGGTTTAAAAAGAATGCTTAATTCACAAATTAAACATTAAATTTCTTTTTGAATTTTTCAACTCTTCCACTTGTGTCAACAAGTTTTTGTTTGCCAGAGAAGAAAGGATGGCATTTATTACAAATGTCAATTTTAATAGTATCTCCGTTTACAGTTGAACCTGTTTTAAATGTATTTCCACAAGCACAAGTAACTGTTACTTCATGATAATTTGGTTGAATTTCTTGTTTCATTTTCTCACCTCTAAAATAATGCTTTTAAATATTATCATAATTAAGTTTCTTTGTCAATTCTTTTAATCAAATAATTTTAGCCTCTGTTATCTATTTAAAACAATATAACATCGTTTGCTATAAAATTTTTTTGTAGTCATTTTAAGGTGGAAGATTAAAAGTCTTTCAACCGCCACTTTCAAATCATAAAGAGTAAATTCTTCCAACCAAAACTGTCATGTCATCTTTTATGTCATCTTCACAATTTGTTTTTGCCATTTCCAGAATCTCATTAGCAATTTCTTGTGGATTCACTTTTTCTATGTTGTTTATAAATTCACAAAAAACTTCCTCGCTTTCAAATGTATCGGTAATTCCATCACTGCAAAGAACCACGGTGTCTCCAGCTGATAAAACAACCTTATTTACCATTGGTTTAATTTCTTTCACAATCCCAACCGGCATGCTTTCACACTTTATAATACTTGTATGTGTAATATGTTTGACAAATCCAACACTTGCTCCAAGTTTAATGAAATCGGCAATACCATTTTTAAGGTCAACAACACAAAGGTCTAAGGCTGAGAACATGTCATCCTCATTTTTTAAATTTAAAAGATTATTGACCACATTTAAAATTAATTCATTGTCGAAACCTGCCTTGTAAAAGTTTTCAACCAAGCCCAAAGTTAGACTACTTATATTTTCTGCCTTTTCTCCGTTCCCCATTCCATCACATACTGCCATAATAAACTTATCATTTTCCAATCTTATTAAACTGTAACAATCGCCACTAACTTCATTTGCAAGTTTAGGAGTGCCAGCAGTTCCAAAAACTATCTCAAATTTTGGCGCATTTTTAAGAGTCAACATGGTGAATCCATTTTGAAGTCCATTATTAGCACATATCGACATAGGCAATCCTAAAACTTTGGATACAATTTTTGAGATTTTTGCCTTTTTCTCGCAATCTTTTTTTATTGCCAAGGTAACATTTACAATATTTGGTTGTTGCTGATAAATTAACGCCTCACTACAAATAATATTATTATAGTTCAATACCTCCATCAATTTATTTTCTTTTTCATTTTCAAAAACAATGTTTTTCCCAACTTCTTCAGCTAGATTTTTCATTACCAAAGATATGCCACTAAGTTGTTGCGCAACTAAAACTTTGCCAGAATCTACACTATTCATAAAACTTGCATATTGCTTTAACTGTTTAGAATTTTCATTTATTATTGAAACCAGTCCATTAATTTTCCCACATCTACTCGTTAAAAATGGTGGAATATCAAGTAGGGTAATTTCCTCCCTTTCTAATGAAATTAAAATAAGTTCATTAAATACATTTTTAATTTCTCTCTCATAAATTCTATGGCACTTGGCTCTTTCAGGACAATTTTGGCATAATTTCTCAGAAATTTCAGACATAATTAAAAGGCTTGCTTGCTCTTTTGTCAGACCACCTTTTATCATTGTTCTGAAAACCCCATCCATTTCAGAAAAAACTTCACTTAAAGACAAAAACCTCTTTTTTAAACTATCTCTATTTCTATTTACTATGTTTCTCATAGCCAAGTTGACCGCGGAAGTAAATTTCAAGGAGAGAGCGTCAATCCAAGACTGAGGAAGTAAGGCAAAAATTACACCCGCACTAGCAACCGGCAATAATGATAAATAGCTAAAATCATAATAAAGATTTAAACCAAAGCCAATCAATGCTTCTAAAGCTATAACCGCAATGCTCAAAACAAAACGTTTGGAATGTTTAAAAGGCATACAAATCAGTGCATATAATATGAAAGGAGCAACGAAAACGGCATTTGCGCCATTTAAAATACTTCCTATTCCCCAAGCGGAAGCAAATAATAGAGAAAAATTACTAGAATATGCAAGCAATAGTATTAAAAGACAACCCACAAATTTAACAGGTTCAAAAACAAAATAAGAAAATTCATTTAGTCCACAAGAAAGCGCCATAACAAAAATGAAGCAACTTATAATTTCAATGACTTTTAACCTGCTGGTAATTCCGCGAACAACAATGGCGGAAAAAAAACATATATTTGATAAAAGAAATAAAATACCTATTACAATTGTAGAAATAATGGTCAAAAGTGGGGTCCCATTTACAATGTTCAAATATACAAAAGCGCTTTGCGAAATCAAGGCATAAATGACCAATAGATAAGGTTTTATTGGCTTTTTAATTTTTAAATGTAATAAATACATCAACAAAATCACGGTTGCAGTTACGGAAGCATTTATTAAACCAGCAACAGAAAAATTTGCCAATGAAAATGCTAATATGTAAAGAGGACAAACTACATAAACCCTTTGGTTGCACCAAACCAAAGCATATAAAAACCCAAATGCAAAAGGATAAATAATTCCTAATATTCCAGCATTAGAAAGTATGTAAAACATTCCGAAAAAAAATATATATTTAAGTATTTCTAATATTTTTGCTCTATTTTTCAATTTATTTTTTCCTTTTTATAATTTTAAGTCATTATAAAAAAAGATGATAAATAAAAAAATATAAAAATAAGTATTTTATTGTCTAAATTTATAAATTTTATTGGAATTACTTTTTAATTTCTATTAAATTTTATAATTAATTTATAATTTATTATTTAAAAATATATTAACCATAATCTAAACAAATCTTTTCGTTTAAAAAAAAGAAAGACTTTCATCTTTCTTTTTTTTTAAATAAATTTCACTATTCATTAATAACATATTTTGCTAATTCTTGACCATACGCCACAATTGTTACACCCTGAACTGAAATATTAATATTATCAGTTTCTAAAACTGGGAAATCTTGACATTCTGTGATAACTCCCATAAAATCTCCACCAACAACGTTGAGATTAATGTAACCCGTTTCATACTTAGCAGAATATCCATTGTTGAGGTAAATTGCAGTTGGCATATCAAATGTTCCACCAGTAATTGTTGTATTATTAGTTTGACCATTATAAACTTCTACTGAAATTGCTTGACCTGCGCCTCTAAAGTATCCGTTTGTTATTTCTGCATTTCCCAAATTTTGAACAGCAGCAAACTTTGAATCTTCATTTATAAAATTACCGCCGTTTATATTTAGATTGCCATACTCATCATTTTTTATGGCATTTCCACTAATTGATTTAAAGTTTCCTCCCTCAATTATTAAATTTGCAACATTTTCAAAATTACAGTCTTTATTGTTAATTATAACACTAGAAGTATCTCCTACATTATTATTGCAAATGTTTCCATTTTGGATTGTCATGTATCCTTCATTTACAATTATGTAATATTTAGATTTATCTGTTCTTGTAATTGATCCAAATTCAGGGTTATTGCCATTGTCGACTATTCTTAAATCACCATAGTTTTCAATGACTGAAGTTGATTTTGTTTCTGTATCTAAAACCAAGTTATAACCATTTAAATCTAATTCTACATAACTATCTTCATTAACTACAATAGAAGATTTTGTTGTTATGTCACTGCCAAGAGAAACATCAAAACCTTTATTAATAGCGGTTTGTAACATAAGTTCGCTATTAGCTATCACTTTAATATTTTGAACATTTATATTAAGGATGTCAGTTTCTTGAATTGGGCAGGTTTTACTATCGCTAATTGCACCATAAAAATTTCCACCATTGATTGTAAGGTCAATAATTCCAGGAGCATATTCAAGTGTTTGGGTATCTGCATTGTAACCATCGCCATTTTTTAACAATACGGCTACAGGCATATCAAAATTTCCACCATTAATAACTGTAGTATTGGTTTCCTTAACGCCACCAAAGGTTCCAGCTGCAACTGTGAGTGCTTGACCAGCTCCACTAAAGTAACCACCATTGATTGTTGCAACTCCCCAAGTCATAACAGATGCATGATTTTCATTTTCGGTTATAAAATATCCATTATTGATTTCAAGAATTCCGTATTCATCGTTTTTAATTGCATTACTTGCATAGCTTTGGAAAAATCCACCATTGATAACAAGCGTAGCAGGATTATCTGCACTGCAATCTTTGTTATTTATGATAACGCTTGAAATATCGTCATTCATGATGCCGTAACCACCGCTTTCTATTGTTAAAGCTCCTTCATTTATAATAAGATAATATGATTGAGCAATTCTTGTAATGTAGCCAGCAACTTCATCTGTTTGAGTGGAATCTTTCAAGGTTAAATTTCCATTGTTAACAAGTGCCGCTGTATACTTAACACTTGGGTTGAATAATAAATTATATCCATTTAAATCAAGTGTCGAGGTAATTTCTTCCTCAATTGTTATGGTTGAAAGTGTTGTAATTTCATCCGCAAGTTTTACAATTGCGTTATTTGTATTTAATGCCGCAGCTAAAGCCTGTTCAGTTGAAACTTCAAATCTATTAATTCCAAAGCTATTTAGATATGCAATCTCTTCTTGATTTGCAACTAAGTAGTAGTTATTTGCATTTATATAGTTTGTAAACTCGGTTTCAACTTGGGAATCGTTTGACAAAGTAAAGGTAAATTTAACTCTTATGCCCCATTCATCAAGTGAGGTAACTGAAACATTAGTAACTGTTATTGTTTCGCCAGTTTCACCTTTTATATTAGAAATTTTATTCCAACCTTGTGCATCTTTTTTATAAACATCACCAGTTAAAGTATCAAGATACAAATCATTTACGTTGGCATTTATTGTAGGAGCATTTTCGCCAGTATACCATGTTGCACCATTTGAACCATTTTCACCATTAGCACCAGCAGAACCTGTTGCACCTTTTAAATTTGCAATTGGGGTTCCCCAACCTTGCGCACTTTTAATATATACATCGCCAGTTACTGTATTTAAATAAAGGTCACCCACGTTTCCTACGCTAGAAGAAGGAATGCCTTCTCCTGTAGCCCATGATGCGCCATTCAAGCCTGGCTGACCGTTTGTTCCATTGGATCCATCCGCACCATTTGTTCCAGGTTTGCCAAAGTTATCCATTAAAAGAACCCATTCGCCGTTTTCTCTTTGATATAATTTATAGTCATCAGTGTCAATGAAAAAATCACCATTTTGGGCATCTTTAACACTACTATAATCGGTTCCCTTATGCCAAACCGCACCTTTTTGCTCTGTACATCCAGATAGCAATCCCGCTGTTCCAAGCATCATTGTTCCAGCCAAAATAAAAGATAATGGCTTTCTGAAAACATTGAATGGAATCTTGTTTTTTGAATCTTCTTTTTTTATTTTAGACATATTTACTCCTTGTTTAACTTTATATACTATTAAAGTTACACAATATATATACATCTGGTTTATAAAAAATGTCAAATAATATTCT
This sequence comes from uncultured Clostridia bacterium, assembly GCA_937992055.1. Lineage (GTDB taxonomy): Bacteria > Bacillota > Clostridia > Christensenellales > UBA1242 > CAJKWP01. The sequence goes on from CALKLQ010000003.1 coordinate 35,075, forward strand.
AAAATAAATTATTTCGTATAATTAAAACTAATTATTTTGCCAATTTACAGATAAATAAAAAATCAGATATAAAGCTTACTGTAAGCAACATATAACATGTAATTGATAACAAAATTTTAAAAAAATTTGAAAACTTTTAACAATTTTCTTCATCTTGAATAGAGGTCACAACAATATCTGCCCCACTTCCAAATATATTTTTATACATAATTTCGCCAACTTTAAACTTTTTGTCAGGAGCAAATTTTAAAAGTTTTAATACCTCGTTAAGTTTTTTCTTTTCAACAGGAATGGTGGTTTTTATTGAACAAATTTGCTTTTTGCCTCTAATTATTGCTGTCACTATTCTTTTGGGACACTCAAACTCGCTCTTTCCATAAGGAATTCCCCTCATACAACCATTTCCTGTTACAACAATTTCACCATCAATTTTTTCAATATTAAGCTGACATCCAACCGGACAGACAATACATGTTGTTTTCAATCTTCCACCTCCAAAAAAATTTTTCCAGTTAGATTATGTTTATTCACCATTATTTCTTGCATTTCACCCGGCAAAATGGCTAAATATAACTTGGACGAAATAACTCTGCCAGTTTCATCTTTTACAACAACCTTTTTTTTGTCAAACCTCTTTTTTGCTCTAAAATAAACCATAAATGAGCCCTCACTTTTACAATATCTTTGAGGAACACAATAGGCAATATCATTAGAAACCTCGATATCAAACATTTCATGTTTTAAAAGTCTTGAATTTGCAAATTCGGCAGCACTTTCTCCCGCAATTTCTCCTTCAATGCTTGCATTGTCTGCTAGGTCATGAATATGCAATACGTTGCCAGAGCTAAAAATATATGGCATAGATGTTTGTCTAAATTCATTAACTATGGCGCCTTTAGTAATAGGCGAAATTTCTATTTGATTATTAAAAATTTCGGTTTCAGGAGTAAGTCCCACGGAAAGCAAAAGGCAATCACACTCAATAAACTTTTCCTCACCCTTAAAATTGAAATTTTCATCCACTTGGGAAATGACTACGCCTTCAACCCTGTCTTTGCCTACCACACGTTTTACCGTATGCGACAAAAGAAGGGGAATGCCAAAATCATCAAGGCACTGGGTTATATTACGCCTAAGCCCTGCGCTAGCTTTTTGTATTTCTAACACGCATTCAACTTTGACACCTTGCAAAAAAAGTCTTCTAGCCATGATTAAGCCTATATCACCACTTCCTAAAATAACGGCTTTTTTACCAGGGATTTTACCATAAAAATTAATCATTTTTTGTACCAGACCCGCTGTATACACTCCAGCACATCTACTTCCTGCTAAAGAAATTGACCCAGCTGTTCTTTCCCTACAACCTCCTGCAAAGACAATGGCTTTTGCTTCAAACTCTTTAACCCCTTTTTCCGAAACCACTTTTACATTATTTTTATTAATTTGAGTTGCATAACTATTCAGCATTACTTCAACCCTGCTTTCTTGCACTTTTTTTGCAAGTCGTTGAGCATATTCCACTCCTGTCAATTCTTCTTTAAATATTTTCAAACCAAAACCGTTATGAATGCATTGATTCAAAATTCCTCCAAGTTTTGGTTCCCTTTCAATTAAAAGAACGTTTTGGCATTTTTCACTTGCTTTCATTGCCGCCGCCATTCCAGAAGGCCCACCACCAATAATAATCACATCATATGTCATATTCAAAATCCTTTAAAACAATATTACTATTTTTCTGTTCCTTAAAAACATTTTCAAGACTAACTCCCATTTGTTTGGCAAGTAAAGAGGCAACCTTCATCATGCAGTAGCCACCTTGACAACGTCCCATTCCGGTCCTTACCCGCCTTTTAATTGCATCCACTGTCATGGGTTTTAATGGACTATTGATTGCCTTTAAAATTTCTCCTTCGCTAATTTCCTCACATTTACATACTATTTTCCCAAAATTTGGTTGTGCGGAAATAAGCCTATTTCTTTCCTTTAGTGACATGGTTTTTATCGGTGAATAATCTTCTCTTGCCTTCATCTCCCTCTCTTCACAGTCAACATTAAACAACTTGCAAACATATTCCGCTATGGCAGGGCTAGATGACAAACCTGGTGAATTTATTCCCGCAACTATAGCGATATCATTGTCTTTCTCACACAGTTTAATTACAAAATCATCTCCACAAGACACTCTGACGCCACTATAATTTCTAATCACCTTGTTCCAAGGCACATTGTCATACATATTGTTAATAGCATTTTTCACCTCATTAAGTCCAAAAGTTGTTGTTTCTGTACTATATTTACCTAATTCATTATTAGGACCAAATAACAAATTGCCATCAACAGTTGGTGTTGCTAAAATTCCCTTGCCAAATTTACTAGGTGTAGGGAAAACTGAAAGCGAAACAAAATTTGAAGCCGTTTTATCCAAAACAAAATATTCTCCTCTTCTAAACTCCAAATCTAGTTCTTCTATATTTAATAGTTTTAAAATTTCATTAACCCCAAATCCAGCGCAATTTATTATTCGTTTTGCCTTGATAACTGAGCTATTACTATAAATATTAAAAACATTATCTTTTTTCTCTATTTTAATAGTTTCAAAATCAAACACTACTTTTGCACCATTAATAACCGCCTCTTCTGCTAGTGCGATTGTAAACATGTAAGGAGAAATCAATTTTGCAGTTTTTGCAAACAATCCAAACCTATATTTTTTCTTTAGATTAGGAACTTTCTCATAAATCTTTTCATTCGACAAAAGTTCCAACCCGTTCACACCATTATTTTTTCCTCTTTCAAAAAGTTTTTGAACACTTTCAAAATCTTCTGAAACTACAATAGCTCCGCTTTCTATTAATGGAACCTTTAATTCCTTGCAAAGTTTGCTCATAAGAAAATTACCGCGTACATTTAACTTTGCCTTTAAACTATTTTCTTTTGCGTCAAAGCCGGCATGGACAAGCCCGCTATTAGCTTTACTTTGCCCGGTTGCAACATCAAGCGCCTTTTCCAAAAGAATAGCTTTTTTATCACATCTTGTGAGTTTGTTCAAAATTGCACAACCAACAACCCCTCCTCCAAAAATAGCGTAATCATATATCATATCCCACCTCAATATCTTTCAATGTTTTTACAAAATATTAATTAAACTTAATAAATTAAACTATAACTCTTAGTATTTCCATTAGTAAATTTTTTTTAGTTTAATATATTATAAATTTTTGAGCAAATAAAATCTAAAAATATCAAAAAGGCATATTGACAATTATTTATCATTTGCTATACTAAAAAAAAGAGGTCAATATGGCAATTAAATTTATAGAACCAGATTCTGCTGTTATTTTAACTTTAATAGAAAATAAAATGTTTAAAGAGGGTTGCAATTTTACTAATATTCAATTCGAATCATCTTTAGAAAAAATTAAAAAGGCATGCGAGCAATGCAACAGATATAGTAGGAATGGGCTATACTTTTTTCTTGGAGTGGAAGATACAAATATTGATAAGGTCATCTCTCGATATCCATGGATTGCAAAAGTTAGCGAAAGAAAATATAAAGGTCAGATTATTAAAAAATTTCAACTTGTAAATGTTGAAAATGCTTTACATGACTGCGTACCTTATAGATTGGGCTCTGAATATGAACTTAAAGCGCATTTTAAAATGCGCTATGGCAGAGAATTATATAATGAGTTGTTTAATAAATCCCATGAGTTCACAAAATAACCAAATACATATTAATATTAAATTCACCATTAACTAATGGTGTTTTTTTAAATAAAGTTTAAGTTTTATATCAAAATATAGATTTTATTTTAATAACATTTTAACATACATATAAAAACAATCTGACCATTAGCTAATTTAACTTTTTAGTAAAAAAATCCCACCAATTGGTGGAACTTTCAAAATTGAAATTGATGTTCTTGTATACAAGAGCCAATTTTTTCAAAAGATGCATTTTTATCAAATTCAACTGGAAAATTTTTATCTTTATCAAAAACTTCAAAGCTAGTAATTCTGCCCTCGTCATTATAATCAACAATGGAAAGCAAGCTTTGTTTGTTATAAATGTATATTGCATTGTAAAAATTAGAAAATAAAAAGTAAATATCTTTAGGAAGAAAACTTGAATTTAATTCACATTTTTTACAAGTTTTAAAAAGACATTCTCTAAAATCTTGTTTGAAATCTAAAGAATTATTAATCAAAACTTTTAAATCTCTTTTAAGAAGAGCATTAAAAGTAATTAATTTGCAACCGTATTTCTTTTGTTTATTTTTTGAATACATGTAATTAAAATATTCCGTCATATAATTTGATAGAACTTCTGCCTTTATGTTATTTAATATATCCATCTTAACCTCTTTTCTAATTATTTTGGCAAAAATGCCCTAGATGCAAAATCATTGCTTCCCAGTCTTGAAGTATAACCTTCTATTTTAACTCCTTTTTCGAGGCATCTTTGTTGCATCGCCTTATAAAGTGATAATCTAAGCGCCGATGTTTTTAGTCCCAAAAGTAATAATTTGTAGCTTTTAGATTGATTTTTATATTTCTGAATAACTTTTGAATCTAAAATATAATCGGAATCTAAGTAATCTTTAATATAGTTCATTATCACTTCCATCGCATAGCATATTTGCCATTGTTTAAACTTATGCAAAAACTTTGCTGTTAAGTTCGCCTCTCTCTTAAGGTTATTGCCCTCTTTTTTTATTTTTTCATATGCATCATAAGCCTGTTTAAAGGAAGCTTCTTCCTTTATTTTTATATTAACAAGGGTATTTAATGAATATCTATCAATTTCTTTATCAAGTTCAATTTCGCCGTTTAAATATTTTTCAACGTCATTAAAAATTTTTTCTTTAGAATAATCATAATTATTAATCATAAAAACTCCTTTTAGCCTTAAATTATATGACTAAATTATGGTTTTGTCAATAGTGAATAATCAAAAAAAATGACAAAATCATAAATAGACTTATGCAGATATTTTATCAAAACTAAATAACGATTTGCTTAATAAGTTACAACTCTAAAAAATTAAAACAAAAAAAATAAATAATATTTCTATTTTACATCTTTTAAAAAGGCAAAAAATGTGTTATATTAAACTTATGGAAAAATTTCATAACTTCATTTGGGAACAAAGCGAAAAAAACGATGCAAAACGAGAAAAGAAATTTAAAAATTTCAAGTTCGAAAATTGTAAGGTTATAAAAAATATTAGATATGGTGAAAAAACAGAATACAATCTCTTTGATTGTTATCTTCCTAAAACAAGAGAATATCCTTTGCCTATAATTATCAATCTACATGGAGGAGGATATGTTTCAGGCAAAAAAGAATTGAATAGGTTATTGAGCGAATTTTGGGCAGGTAAAGGATTTTGCGTTATATGCCCAAACTACACATTGGTTAAAAGTGAAAAATTCCCTGCACCTATTAACGATATTTTTAAATTATTCAATTACATATCAACCCATTTTTCAAAAGATAAGTTTGACTTGACGAATATCTTTTTAGCGGGAAATTCTGCCGGAGCCCACATCGCCTCACTAGCAATTTGCATTTTAAATAACAAAACTTTGCAACAAAAATATAATCTTTCAAGTGATTTAAAAATAAAAGCATGCGCATTCTCTTCTGGCATGTTTCATCTTTTAAACTTCTACAACTTTACCCCTCTTTCAGATGCCTATAAAAATTTAATAGTTGGAGAAGATCATAAATCTAACCCACTTTCAAAATATTTTTCTTCTATTGAACTCGTCAACAAAAATTTTCCTCCTTGTTTTTGCGTGTCAGAACTAGGAGATATCTCACTAGGTCATACAAAAAAATTTTGTAAAACCTTAAAAGAGCTAAATGTAGATGTGAAATTGGAGATTACAAGTGGTTCTCATTGTTTTAACGTCACAAACCCAACATCTGAAAAATCAAAGAAAATAAATGAAAGCATTGTTGATTTTTTCAAACTAAACTTAGAAAAGTCCGATAAAAAAACTAAAAAAATAAACAACGATGATTTTTGCAAATAATTTCTTTTTTAGATAGACTTTTCATAATTACTTTTATTTTCTGTAATTTTTTTAAAAAATATATTCTTAACACAAATACTTTTTATTTCTTATATAAATTTTAGAAACTTGTGAAAAACTATTTGTAAAAGTAAATTATTAAATAATATTTCATCTTAAACAATCAGTTTTGACTACGATTAAAAAAACACGGAAAATACCGTGTTTTTATTTTAATTTTCTTTTTTATCTTTCTCCAAAACCTTGCTGATAAGCTGTGGACTTACACTATTTTGTTGCTCTAACAAATATGTGTCTAATCTATAAAGATATTTTGTTTCTGTAGTATTATTTTCTGTTTTGGCAAAGTAATATAAATATCTTCCATCAAAGTCATATTTAGCTTGAAAATCTTTTACTTCGCAAATTTGAGTAGCAACTTTATCTTTATAACTTATGCGGAAAAATCCGTTTGAATTTGTATAATAAACATATTCACCTTCAGTCATAATTGGAGTTACATTCTCATCAACAAGCACTTTTACCTCCAAAGAAGTAATATCTTGCATAACAAGTTTGCTTTGATAGTTGTAAATCATTGGCATGGTTTGATTTAGGCTGTCTTTTCCCATAAAGAAAAAGTTTGTTATACCCGTCCAGTTAGTTACTTTACGGTCTGGAGCTGAAAAATCTTTTATCCAGTAATAGGCGTCTTCTGTTAAATTCTTTTTGGAATAAAACATAGCACCATTAGCTCGTGAAATAATTGAAATCGTCTCGCCTATTACATTTGAAACAACTTCAACCTTTCCAGTTTTCAAATCAACATATTTTAACACATTACCTGTCAATCCAATTTCTGTATCAGACTCACTCCTTGAAGCTGTATAATATAATTTTGTGTCACTTTCGTATTTAATTTCATCAACTAAAATGGTTGAGGTAACGTCATCACAAAGTTGAGTTTTGTTTGCCAAGCCCTTGTTTGTAAGCTCCTGTTTATAAATATAATTTCCTTCAACAGTTACTAAATAATTTTTGTCGTTCAAACAATAAATTGCAAAATCACCATTGGTTGAGCTTTGGGTTGTGTATAATTCCTTTAGTCCTGAGCCATCAAGTTTAACCCTAAAGATGCTTATTAAATCAAACATATTTTCGTTTGAAGAATTTTTGTGAATGTTAGGAGAGGAAAAGTATAGGTAATCTCCAACAATGTAAAAATTAGAATTTTCAAAGCCTACAACTTTCGACACAACAGTTTCAACGTTTTTTGCATATCCGTCTTGGTCAAATTCCAATTCCCCTGTTTGCATATCTTTTGCCTTAACACGACAAAGAGAATACTCAACAACCTTGCCCTTTCTATTATCAATGGTAGATAGAGAGGAGTATGAGGTATAAGCATTTGCAAAGTAGATATACTCACCTTTTTGTGCAACAAATCCTCCATTACCCACAATAATCGCATTTGAATCGGGCATTGAACCAAGAGAACCACAACCGGCTAGAACAAAACAAAAAGATAATAGAAAAACTCCAAGTAGTGCAAAAATTTTTTTCATATATTTCTCCAAAAAAACTAATTAAAACATTATATCAATATCAAACATAATTTAATTTTGATACTAATTGAAACCGGCAAATTTTTAATACTTTACGATTTCATTTACCTAGAATAGTACAATATTTACCCACTCATGTCAAGCAAATACAAACATTCAATACTCTAAACAAACAAATTATTCCCCTGTTAACTTCCTATTAAACTTAAAGAAAAAATAATATCTTTGTCTAAAATGAAAATAAAAAAAAGATGTATCATATCATGCCCTTTTAAGATGAAATGAACTAAAAAAATCTATTGTAGATATAAATATAATTAAAAATATTATTTATATAATAAATTATGATAAATTTGCTTTCCAAAATAAGCTTTTTTTGTTATATTTAAAAAGAGGGATTTATGGAATATAAATTGGCTTATAATTTTTTATTAGAAGCAGAAGTTATCTTTGATGAACATGATTTAATAAAATTCTGTAATATACATAATAATTTTATCACCTTTAATGAAGCCTCTAATATTTTAAATTATCTCTTTATTAAAGGTTTAATAAATAAAAATTCCAATTTTTTTTCTAAAACACCAAAGCTATTAAAAGACCCACACAACAAACAAACTTTGCTTTTTAATGCCTTACTGAATAATCCTCTTTACAATCAAAAAATAGAACTAAAAAAGGCATTTAAAGCACTGTGCTTAAGTGAAAATGCTAAAATGAGCCATACACTTTTAAACAAAGAAATAGAAAAGATGTTTCAAACTCTCTATGCCTTATCAAATAACACACATCGTTTTGAATTTTAAAATTCAAAATACCTCTCATAGAATTTAAAATAAGTTTACTAACTAATGCACTAATTCAAAGTAATAACAATCAATTATGTTATTGAATCTGGTTATTAATTATACTTGCAGAAAACTGCTTGATAACTTTAGCAACACACCTAAACAATCATATATCTGTCAAATCTATAATTGTTAAAAAATATAACGAATGTATTACAAAAATCATTATATTTTATATTGAAAATTTAATATAATAGAGTATATAATTATAGTATAAAATTAATAATTCTTAGATCAATTGACATTAAAAGATAATTTCTTAACTTTAACAATAAATTTTTATAAGAAGGAGATAGATTATGAAAAAATTTAATGTAAAAAAGCTTTTGATAGGTGTGCTTGCTTCTGCTAATGTTTGGGCAGTCACTGCAACATCCATCAAAAAGGTAAAGGCACCAACTGTGAATCCTGAACCTCCTATTGTCAATCCCGGTGGGCAAACATTGAGTAAGGAAGAACAACTTATTAAAATTAAAACAATGACATTAAAAGTGTTAAAACATAATTCTGTTATGGATATAGAGGATATCACCTTACTTGACTTTAAAAACAATAAGATGACCGCATATTGCACACTTAAAAATGATAAAATTTCTACTGTTGTTGCAAGTTTTAATTTGGAGAGTGAGAATAATTCCTCAAGTTTAATAAAGGCTTTAAGTAAAGTCAATAATGTTAATCTGGTTGAAACAAAACATTGTAATGATAATGTTTTCATGCATGACTTTGCCGTTAAATATTTTTACGCTTGTGACGAATTTGACAAAGAAAATTATGAACTTTTAAATGCATTTCAAAATGATTCAATAAAAACGATTATAGGTATCACCTGTATGGAACAAAGATTATATAAATTTTCTTACATTGTTAAAAACAAAACAACCAACCAAGTGTCAAAGCTCGACCATCAAGTGATTTTTGCAATGCCAAATTGGAACCAATTTAGTTTAATGCTTGAAGATGGAAAATTTGAAAATCTTTATGATTATCTGCTTTCAAGAAAAAGCGCTGCCTCTCATACTCAAACAACCAATTTTTCTAATTTTGCTTCTAATTATATCAAGTACTTAGGAAGCAACAACCTAACCTCTTTATTAGATCAACTTACTGCTGAAGAAAAAGAAGATATAGCAAAACAACAATTCTTAAACTCAATTGAGAAAAAGACCATAAATAAACTTAAAGAAAATGGTTTGGAAAATCTACAATTTATTACAACAGGAAAGCTTGATGATAAAACAACCTCTTACTATGAAAGTAATGATCTAGCCTCTTTAGTCACCTATTCAATAGATGGTAATAAATATTTCGCAAAAATTTACAACAATATTATACCTTACACACCTCAATCATATTTAAATTTAGTTGACTATTCCGACAATACAACTGCTGAAAAAAATCTATATATCAACGCTTTTGAGTTAGAAGAAAACAATTTTGCAGCACAAGTATTTGATAAATATTATGATGGCAAACTACCTCAATATGACCTATGCTATACCTCAAAAATTCAATATTTGGATAATGAATCTATCTTAAAAAAATATGCGAAAATAAATTGCTTGTATCTATGGGAAGATGAAAATGGCAATTATACTTATTATAATGCTACTCTCAGGTTTGATAGAGCAACCGAAGATGAACTTAATAGCTATTTTGAAAACAATCCTACAAAAAATGAATATGACTATTACTATGAAAAATTTAAAAATAATGATTTTGCACGGGGCACAGAAGTCAATTACATCAACAAAATAGATACAAATACAAAAAATTTCAAAGAAGAATTATATGAAGGTGTATTAAATTACCTTAGAAGTCAAGAAGGAAGAAAAAATGCAGAAATTCTTTTAATTGATTACAAGCGTAGTCCTAATTATACAATTTATGATGAGTTTAACTTATTTGTTGTTTACAAACATACTCAAGATGGAATTGAATATATTAACACTGCTAAAGCAAGTATACCTTGTAAATTAGAAAATTCTTCAAATGTAGATGAAATAATCAAAAACTTGAAAAGTAAGGATTTTGCTCCCTTCCCATTTGATTATAACCCTTTTAGATACTCCTCTAATGATCAAGTTCTTAATGCATGCAAGCCAGTTTCTAAAGAGGCACTGTATTATCAAGATAAAATTTACAATAGAATTCAACAAACACTCCACTTTGCCACTTATAATAAAGAAGTTATTGCAAGGTATATGACTGATATAGACAAAGTTTCTGACCATGATAGCACTTATCTTTCTCTTAGCCTAGTTATAATCGCCAAAGACAGAAACACAGGAAAATATTCATACTACAATTTCAATCCAAAATACAAATATAATCAAGAAGAATTTGATGCTTATATAGCTTCTAATCAAGGTTCAACCCTTCTAGACTATTATTTTTATAAAATGGATATTTATGAAAAAAATAATCCTTCTAGAATATCCGAAGAATGGTATGCTTTCACATATGAATTTAGCAACTTCACCAATAGATTTACAAGAAACATTGAAAATGATAATGTAAAATACTTAAATGTAAAACAATATCTTGCCTCTAAAAATAATGTTACTACAATCAAACCTAAAAAAGAAGATGACAATCAACTTTCAATGTAAAAAACTTTAAATTTATCGAATAAATAAATCTTATATTAAAAGCCTCCTATTATTTAATTAATAGGAGGTTTTTAATGAAACAACATATGAATTGTATAAGTTATATCATTAGTAGTTACAATATTAGCTCTTTAATCTCACAACAAAGTTTTAGCTTTTACAATCTCATAAGCAATCTATAAATTCTACTGAACCAATTATGAAATTTAAAACTCATTTACTTTATTAAATTTACCATTGCATACTTGACTTAAGCTATTATCAAATTATCTTTGGCAAGACAAAAATTGCCTAAATTTGCTCATAAAATTTAATACGAAATTCACCCATTTGCGGTCTATGCTACTGTGACTCAGTGGTAGAGCACTGCCTGGGTAATGCGGCTGCCACGAGTTCGAGTCTCGTTATCAGCTCCACATAAAAAGTGCCTAAACCCCTTTGATTTAGCACTTTTATTATTTTTATTTAACAATTTCATCTCAAAGAAATCAATGCTTAAAAATATTAGGTGTCACAATCACACATTGTAGGTGTCAAAATTTTGACAAAAAAAGACCGACTTTTAAGAAAATTTTTATCTTCTCAAAAATCGCTTCAAAGCTGTCTAACTCACCCAAAACTGCCCTATTAGGTGTCAATAGGTGTCAAAGTTATCCTATAACATTTAAATCATCAATCTTTACTGATACACAATCTCCATAGTATTCTCCCTTATCATTTATTCCAGAAAAATCTACTTCTATATATCCCTGAACAGCCTGTGTTTCCATAACGCAACCTATATCACCTTTGTGGATTCCATATTTTGTATATTTATTGTCTTCTACTAAAAGTTCTACCATCTCGTATTGTTTTACTCTTATAGGTTCAAATTTTTCTTTCGCTTTTGTTTTGATTTTATCCAAGTTGTAAGACAATTCTTTAATCATTTCGTCAGGAAGCTTTTCTTTTTCAATTTTCAAATCAGCTGGATAGATTTTTGCCAAAATACACTCACCTATATTTTGAGGATTAAAAAACAACACTTCACTACTGTCTATTTGAATTGAAAAAACTATTCCACGCATTCCATTTGTTAAATTATAAGATTTATATTTCTCCGCATTTTTTAACTCTACCAAATCAAACTTTTTCATTTTATCCAACCTCCAAATGGTGTAGTATTTCTAATTTTACCTTCTGGGCATAACATCCAACCGCTATAGAATGTAGTTCCATTTAAATTTGTCGGAATGGCAAGTCTTTGCCCTCGCCTGTCAAGATTTTTAAGTTTATAATTACCAAGTAAATACTGCTTTAATGCCTGATTACAATATTCTTGCTGTAAATATATTGAATCTTTTATGGAATAACCCAAATCGTAAAATATCTTATTTTTACCCTTTGAGTCTTTATTATTTTTAAAAATATATTTAGTAAACTTAGATAAATCACATTCTGCAAATGCATTGGCTTTTACTTTAGCATAAGTTAAATCTCTTTCTTTACAATCACAATGCTCATGCAATGGTCTTTCTGGCATATTACTTTTTACCAAATAACAACCATCCAAGGACGTACAATTCATACAATGTCCAAAAAAAGCCATTATGTTGCGCAAGATTTCTCTAAACCATACTGGTTTGTTTGGAATTAAAAAATGATCCCATTCAATCCATTGATTATAAACCAAATTCCCATTATCATCTATTTGTATTAAATCATCAAATACTCCCATATTATAACACAACTCCTTTTAAAATGTAAAAGGTTGAAGGAACGCATTGTTCTCTTCAACCTTTTAAGCAGATTATATCATACGAATTTTAAGGAATTCAACATTCACTGCCATTTTTTGCTTATCACTTTCTTTTTTCTCTTGCATTCTTGCAAGATTTCAAGATCTCGTATACGTTCTTCAATTTTTCACTGATCCAATTATGATTAAAGTATTTAATTTAAAACTCATTTACTTTATTAAATTTACCATTGCATACTTGACTTAAGCTATTATCAAATTCTCTTTGGCAAGACAAAAATTGCCTAAATTTTACTCATAAAATTTAATATGAAATTCAACCATTTGTGGGCTTTGCTACTGTGGCTCAGTGGTTGATCACTGCCTGGGTAATGCGGCTGCCACGAGTTCGAGTCTCGTTATCAACTCCATCATTAAAAACCCTTATTTTATAAGGTTTTTTTCTATGTTCATATCTTATTTGTTGACATAAATTTTATTAAATTTTCATGTGTAAATGACAAATAATAAACCTAATTTTTGTCACCAAAATTTGAAATTGCATCTCCTAATATGATAAAACAAAACATTTTGTCCTATTTTTACAATGTTTTTAGGAGAAAATGCTATAATTTGCCCTTAAGTGGTTGAAGCACATTCTATACAAGAAAAAATATCTAAAAGTAAATTAGCGTTAGGTTAAATCCTAGTGCTATTTTTTCATATAAAAATCTTTGACAACACTTGTTATTCGGTTTTAAGAAAATTTAGATGGTTTCAGATGGAAAAAGTGAGTGTTTTAATGGTAAAAATAGGACTATTGTTATCAACTGTTGTCAAAATTCTAAAAATTGACAACAATTGTTGGGTGTTGGAAAAAGAGAACACAGCGATAAATAAAGCTTATCACTGTGTTGAGTTCGATTCTATGTTTGATAAATATTCAAAATAGTTATCTCTAAACTATGTATTGTTAAATCATGTTAATTTGTCAAAAAATTTCTTATAATAGATTAATGTCAATTTACCGCAAAAGGTAATCCTTCTAAAAATTTTAATAATATAAAAAAAACATATCATTAAGATATGCTTTTTATTTTAAACTATTAATTGAAAATTGAATTATGATTGGGTTTTTATAATGTACTTTTATTTGAATTAAATTACAATTTTAAAGATTTGAAAATTTTTATAGTTGTTTTTCACAACTGAGTAGACACCATATCTACCCTCGACTTAAAGATTACTCTTTAAAAGGAGGTGATCCAGCGCCACCTTCCGATACCGCTACCTTGTTATGAC
>CALKLQ010000004.1 GCA_937992055.1 uncultured Clostridia bacterium
GATTTGTAAGTCGATATCCAAACAATACAATGGAATATAGATTTGATGAAGAAGAAAAATAGTTTATAAAAATTTGTAAAAAGTTAATTTTTGCTCTTTTATTGTTTTAAACGACACAATGAGATTGCCTTTGGCAATGGCAACCGTAAGGTTGCCGTGAAGCGAAGTTTCAACTCATTGTGTCTTTTTTACCTTAAAAATAAAAAAAACATATTGAAAAAACGCTAAACTTGTTTTATAATGTTTTTAATTAGGTTTAGGGGGATTAAAATGTTTAAACTTAGAAAAGTTGCCGGGGGGGTACTAAGCTAGTTTTAGACCCAAAAAAATCAGATTATGTTGATTTTAGTTTATATATCGGTGTAGGGCAAAAAGACAATGTAAGATATGACCAAACTGCCCATTTATTAGAACATATGGTTGCACTAAATTGCAAAGAACTTTTTGACTGCGCAATTGAATTTGGTGCGGAAACTTGGTTTGATTTCACAAAATATTACTTTAAATCAAAAAAAGAGGATTTTATCGAGCATTTTGACTTTTTTATAGACAAACTAGTCAATTTCACAATTGATGATGATATTAGTTTCGAAAATGAAAAAAAAGTTATAGATGTTGAAATGAATATGTTAAAAAATCGTCCAATTTCTATTTTGGAAAGTATTGCAAACATGAATTTTGAAAACAATTATATTTCAAATATTGAGGAAGATTCGTTGAATGTACTTCAGACAAAAGACATTTCAAAAGAATATCTTTTAGTATTTTTTAATAAGCACTATACATCAGACAATATGGTGGTATCATTACAAACTGACGATGAAAACATAATCAAACATGTTGAACAGGGCTTAGAAAAGCTTTCCAAATTAAAAAGACTGTTTAACCCTTATTGGGTCAATGAGAAGCAGGAAGAATCAAGCTTATTTTATTCCCCTATTCAAAATTATTTTGTTACCCAAACAAAATCTGAAGATGCAAAGGTTATATTTAGAATTCCAAGTGTTTCTAAAAAGCACAAACTATATTGTGCATCCCTTTTATATTCTAGTTACTTAACTGAAAGTAAGTCTTTGTTATCTGTCATGTTAAAAGAGTTGAGAGGAAAACGTGGTTTGGTTTACGCAATTTTTTCAGATATAATTGAAGAAGGAAATTTAAATTTTCTTGAAATATCGTATCAAACATTTAAAGATAATGTAAAAAAGGTAAACGGTTTGATAAGGCGGGTTATTGATGATATTGCCCAAAAGGGTTTGACAAGAGAGGAATTTGAAAAACTTAAGAAAGACTATATTAAACGTAGCGAGTATTATTTGGATAGTAATAATGATGAATATTTGAATGATGTTTGCATTAAACTAATAAATTCAGATAAAACTAAAGGTATTGGGCTAAATAAAGCGGACTATCTTAATTGGGTTAAAAACACCACTTTGGAGGAGTTTAATTCATACGCAAAACACATTAGTAAAATTAAAAATTATTTTGTAATTGGCAGCGGCAAAAATATGTCTAGAAAAGACCTTATGAGTTTTAAAAATCTAAAACAAAAAGATTATAAAAACGACTACTACTATGAAAATATGTTGACACAGGGCGAAAAAAGAGAGTATATTAAAACACTACAAGCAAGCGGAGTAAAAAATTTAGCTAAACAGGAACGAGGCTTGGTTGAAAACAAAAAGTATACAATGAAAAGTGAAGAACAGGAAAAATGAATCACAATTTTGACGCAATAGTAATTGGTGCTGGACATGCCGGTTGTGAGGCAGGTTTGGCTTTGGCAAGGCTTGGAAACAAGACCTTGCTTCTTTGTTTAAATTTAGACTCAATTGGTTTTTTGGCATGCAATCCTTCCATTGGTGGAACTGCAAAAGGACATCTTGTGTGTGAAATTGACGCCTTAGGCGGTGAAATGGGCATTAATACAGATAAAACCCTGATTCAACTGAGAATGCTCAATCGTGGCAAAGGTGTCGCCGTTCACTCCCTTCGTGCTCAAACCGACAAAATTGACTACCACACCCAAATGAAAGCCACCTTGGAAAATCAGGAAAATTTAAAGATAAAGCAGGCAGAGGCGGTTGAAATTATTTCAGACGGAAAGGTGGTGTTTGGCGTCAGAACTGCCCAAGGTGAAATTTTTCATGCAAATGTGGTTGTGGTTGCAACTGGAGTATATTTAAAAAGCAAGATTATTATAGGCGAGTATACTAGAGAAAGTGGTCCAAACGGCTTTTCTTGCGCCAATCAACTCACAAAATCACTTGTTGACTTGGGCTTTACAATTAAAAGACTCAAAACGGGAACCCCGGCAAGAATAAATAAAAATTCTATAGATTTTTCCAAACTAGAGGTTCAAGAGGGCGAAGCCGACATTCAATCTTTCAGTTTTAAATCTAAAGTTAAGCCTAAAAACAAGGCGGTTTGCTACCTCACCTATACCACCGAAAAGACTGCTCAAATCATTCAGGACAACATTCACTTATCCCCTCTTTACAGTGGGATGATTGAGGGGGTTGGTCCAAGATATTGCCCTTCTATCGAGGATAAAATCATGCGGTTTAAAGACAAGAGTCGTCACCAGGTGTTTTTAGAGCCTGAGGCTCTTTCTACCAACGAGGTTTATGTTCAAGGGGTGAGCTCCTCCCTACCCGTTTCTGTTCAAGAACAGTTTTATCCAACAATTATAGGTTTAGAAAACGTTGAAATTATGCGTGATGCCTATGCTATCGAATATGATGCCATTGATGCAACACAACTAAAGCCCAGTCTTGAAAGCAAAAAGGTTGCAGGATTGTTTTTTGCCGGGCAAGTCAATGGAACAAGTGGCTACGAAGAGGCGGCGGCACAAGGACTTATTGCCGGAATAAACGGTGATTGCTTTTTAAAAGGTAAATCTCCCCTTATTTTAAAGCGCAGTGAGGCATATATTGGAGTGCTTATTGATGACATTGTTACCAAACCTACAAATGAACCTTATAGAATGATGACAAGTCGTGCTGAATATAGACTAATTCTTCGTCAAGACAATGCAGATTTGAGATTGACCCAAATTGGCAGAGATTTTGGTCTTGTAGATGATGAGAGATACGCCATTTTTCAAGAAAAGAAAAACAATCTTGTTTTGGCGGAGCAACTTCTTCAAACAAAATTAAAGGTAGATGATAAACTTATAAATCTATTTAACCAAAAAGGCGAGAATCTACCAAATAGAAGCATAACGGTCAAAGAGGCTATCAAAAGAAATAATATAAATGCTTTTGATATAAAACAAACTTATGGAATTTTTGATGATTTTTCCGCAGATATTGTGGAGCTTATCAATACAAATGTCAAATATGAGGGATATATTGCTCAACAATATGACGAAATAGAAAAAAACAGGAAACAAGAAGAGATGATAATTCCCGAAGATTTTGATTTTTTATCTATTTCAGGAATAAAAATTGAGGCCAAACAAAAACTGGACAAAATTAGACCTAGAACCATTGGACAAGCCTCCAGAATTTCCGGCGTTTCCCCTGCTGATATTTCAGTTTTAATTATCTTGGTAAAAACTTTCAAAAAGGAAGGCAAATGAAGGAAATTTTAAAGCAATTACTAAATAAATACAATATTAATTGCACTGACACCCAACTAGAAAAACTGTGTGAGTTGTATAAAATAGTTGTGGACTATAACCAAAGAATTAATCTCACAAGCATTACAGACGAACATGATTTTGCACTTTTGCACATTTTAGATAGTGTTATTTGCATTGAAAATTTTAAAAATGTTAAGAATATTGTGGATATAGGCACGGGCGCCGGCTTCCCTGCCTTTCCTTTGGCAATTCTTTTGCCAGATGTAAAATTTACCCTAATTGATTCAATTAACAAAAAAACAAACTTTCATAAAATTGTAATAAAAGAGCTGGGATTAAATAATGTTGTGAGCATCAATTCAAGGATAGAAGACTTTGCAAAACAAAACTTTGAGGGTTTTGAGATGGTCACGGCAAGAGCGGTTGCTAAACTTCCCACCCTTCTTGAATATGCCCTGCCATTATTAAAATTAAATGGAACATTTTTAGCTTATAAAACAGAGCAGTATGAACAAGAGCTGGAAGAAAGTAAAAGCGCGTTAAATATTCTTGGTGGCGAAATAAATAGGGTTTTAACCTATGAGTTTGAGGAAGTTAAAAGATGTTTGATTTTAGTAAATAAAACTAAAAACACCCCCAAAAAATATCCACGCGAGCAAAATAAACCTAGATTGAAACCTCTTTGATTTTTTTAATTAGAACTTTTATTTAAAAGTCCATTAGCGGGTTCAAGCAAAAAAAGTTATTTTGTTGTGACGTCTTGCAAACTTTTATTACAAACATGAATATGTGAGAAAAAGGATATTCAACAAAAATTGTTTACAACAATAGATTTATTTTGCGAATAGATTTGAAATTTATTTGATTTAAAAAATTTTATTCTTAAAAAAATTTTTGCGCCTTGTTAAAGTAAGGCGTTTTTTTTATAAAAATATTTGCATTAAATAAATTGTCTTTACAAATTCTTAAAAGTTATGTAAAATTATCTAAAAAGAACAAATCTTGGTTTATTGGAGGAATAAGTGGGAAAAGTCATTGCATTTGCCAACCAAAAAGGTGGTGTTGGGAAAACTACAACTTGTGTTAACATTGCTGCTTACATGGCGGTGATGGGTAAAAAAATCTTGATATTAGACATGGACCCTCAGGGAAATGCTACAAGTGGTGTTGGAATAGAAAAAACACCAGAAACTAAGACAATTTATAACGTTATTGACGGCGATGCCTTTGTTCATGAAGTTATTTTGCCTACATATATTGATGGTTTGGACATTATCCCTTCTACAGTAGACCTTGCTGGAGCAGAAATTGATTTGGTTCAAATGAGCTCAAGAGAAAAAATTGTTAAAAATATTTTGGGCAGAATTAAAAATAATTATGATTTTATTTTAATCGATTGCCCTCCTTCGCTTGGCCTTTTAACTGTAAATTCATTGACAGCAGCAGATTCCATTATAATTCCAATTCAATGTGAATTTTACGCTCTTGAAGGGCTTAGTCAGCTTATGAACACGGTTAGACTTATTAAACATCATTTAAATCAGGCTCTTGATGTAGAAGGTGTGGTGTTGACAATGAAAGATTCAAGGTCTAATCTGGTGTCGCAGGTAAGCCAGGAAATAGTAAAATTTTTTGGCAAAAAGGTTTTTCAAACCGCAATACCAAGAAACATACGTCTTGCAGAAGCTCCAAGCCATGGCGAATCAATAGTGTCGTATGATTTTAATTCCAAGGGTGCCCAAGCCTATCTGCTTTTGGCAGAGGAAATTTTGCAAAGAAATAATATGGAATATAAAAAGATTAATAAAAATACTAAAATAAATTATAGGAGAGTTGAAAATGAATAACAAAAGAGGACTAGGAAGAGGGCTTGAAGCATTATTTTCAGTATATGATGAAGAAAGTGAAGCAAAACCTGAAGCTAAAATGGCGCAAAAACAAGGGGTTGATGAAATACTGATTTCTAACATAGCGCCAAATATTAATCAGCCAAGAAAAAACTTTGATGAAACTGCGCTAAATGAACTTGCAGATTCTATTAGGGTTCATGGTGTAATACAGCCTATTGTTGTTAATGATGATGGAAATGGAAAATATATGATTATTGCGGGTGAAAGGCGTTATAGAGCGGCAAAACTTGCAGGGCTAGATTCAATTCCCGCAATTGTTAAAAATTATACACCTAAACAAATTAAAGAAATTTCAATTATCGAGAACCTTCAAAGAGAAGATTTGAATCCTATTGAAGCAGCACGTGCAATAAAACAACTTATGGAAGAATATAAGCTTAATCAGGAAACGGTTGCGGACAGAATAGGGAAAAGCCGTCCAGCAATAGCAAATCTTTTGAGATTGTTGAATTTAACACCGGAAGTGGTTTCCTTGATTGAAAACGGTAACTTGTCAGCCGGTCATGCAAGATGTTTGGTTGCAATTTCTGATTCTCGTGAACAGGTTAGATTGGCTCAAATGGCTAGAGATAACAAGATGTCTGTTAGAGAGCTTGAAAAAACTGTACGTGATTTATTGAATCCTAAAACCAAAAAGGTGAAGTTGGAGCAAAGCGATGAACTAAAAGAGCTTATCAATGAAATGCAACGTGTATTTGCAACAAAGGTATCCGCAATTGGAAACGATAAAAAAGGAAGAATATATATTGATTATTATTCTAGAGATGATTTAGATAGAATTTGTCAGCTTTTGGAGCTAGTCAACCAAAAAACATTGACTCTCAAAGATTTAAACAATTACAATCGTTTGAAAAAATAAGGCAAAACATATTAATGTTTTATAAAACTATAGGAAATATCTTATAGTTTTTTTTATTATCTTAAAATGTTTCACGTGAAACAATCATTAATTTCAGACTCAAAACTAGTATGCATATGTTGTTTTTTGATGTTTTTACAAATTGAATTTAGTTTTATACATATACAAAAAGTTTCACGTGAAACAAATATATTAATAGCAAATTTATTTATTTTAATTATACTGTATTTTTAATTTTAAACAATTATATAACTATCTACTAGAAGAATTCTATTATAAAAGCATTATTGTTTTTAAATAGATTATTTATTCTTCGTTGCAATTGTTTCACGTGAAACATATGTAATTAAAAAATATAATACACTTTATTGATATTTTAATTTAAAATAGCTTTTATAGACTGATATTAAGTTGTTTTATTAAAATATTTACTAAATTAGGAAAAATTAGCATGTGTAAATATAAATGTAGTTATTATAGTTTATTAATTTAAATATAATTTAGACTATTCAAGAATAGTTATAAAATTATTTATATTTAAAATTGATTTTAAAATTTATTTTATTATTTTAATGAATAAAATGTTTTACAATTAATTTTATTAAAATTACTTAAAAAAACCACCATATTAAAAAAACGTTATTTTTAAAAATCTTTGTCCAGAGGCTTTATAATATTATTTTACGAGTATTTCTTCACGTTAAAAACAAACGTTTTAGATATAAATTCAGTCATCAATTGATAAAGAAATTTTTTTTGTTAACATAATTGATGAGATTAATTTTCGATGTTAATTAAAGCTTAATATGTTTAAAATAAAAATCTTTTTTTGTTAGGTAATTTATTTAAATGTTTCACGTGAAACATTTTGTATCACGTTCAATATTGAAAATAGAATTATTTAAAAAAAAGTATAGCTATGAAAAATAAATGCTTGTAGTTGTTGTTTCACGTGAAACATTTGGTTGTATTACGTATAAAATATACAAACTATATAAAGCTAATATTTTGCTACGATAAAAAAGATTGTATTGTTGTTTCACGTGAAACATTTGGTTGTATTACGTATAAAATATACAAACTATATAAAGCTAATATTTTGCTACGATAAAAAAGATTGTATTGTTGCTTCACGTGAAACATTATAATTGCATAATTTAGAATCTGTAATTGCTTTATAAGGCTTTACAATTACGAGTAAACATAATGGTCACAAATTATTGATAAACAACAAAATATAATTTCTTATAAGGAATTTATATATAACAATTTCCAGAATATTGCATATATTATACCAAATAAATAATGCAGTTTTCCTGTGAAGTTGTTTAATATTAAAAATATGATAAAGTTTGAATTTTAATTAAAACAGTTGTATCAATAATAATAAAAAAATTAAAGAGCTACTTTTGCGAAAATTTGTTTTGTAAAAGCAACAATCATTTAATAAAAAATTTTTTAAAGCTTTGATTAATAATGGAATGAAGATTTAAAAAATGAATTAATTAAAGTTTTTTATGTTTTGAATATATAAAGATGTTAATGTTATTTTGTATAAACAAAATGATATGTATTCGCTTAATTGAAAGAGATGCTATGCTGTATTCAATTTTTATTTTATAGAGATACTATGCCTATATTCAATTTTTGTTTTATGTACTATCAATATAGCTGTTATAAAGAAATAGTTAACCAGTTTGTATTATTAATAGATTTATAAACTAGTAAATTTGATGCTATTGTAATATAAGTTAAAGATTGATTTTTATATAATATTTTATTTAATAGAATAGCATTTAATTAATTATGTTTTAACTAATAATTGCGCTTAAAAATTGTGTTGGAATAAATTATTGGCGCTATTTAATGATAGAACTATAAATAATTGCGTTATAAGTTTTTTTGCATAAATGTTAGATGAGGACGGTTATCTTGCAATTTGATACGTGAGGAAAACCTAACATAGACTTCACTTAACAAAATTTAACTACATTATATATATGAGTTAAAATTTGTGTAAATTTTAATTTCTATCAATTTTTTTTCTAGCGATAAGAAATTTTCTTATTGTAAGAAGGTCCTGAAAAATGTCCAAACGAAAATTTGTCGCTTTTGCGATGTTTTCTATTGCATAAAGTAGATGTTGAAAATTTGTTCCAAATTTAATTTCTATCTGAGGTAAGACAATGTCTTTTGGTTCGGGCGGTCTGCAAAATACTTCGTGTTTTGAGATATTTTCCTACTCCTTAAAGCTTTTAAAATTTTAAATTTTGTGATATAATTTTGACGAGGTATAAATGAACGGAATAGTTATTGACTTGATTTTAGTTGTGTTTTTTATTTTGTTTTGTATAGTAGGTTTTTTTAAAGGCTTTTTAAGAGGACTGTTATCTTTTTTTGGGTTTATTGGTTCTGCTGTTATAGCTTTTTTAACTAGAGATTTTTTTGCTGATTTGTTAAACAAGATTTTTGGCTGGGGAACAATTTTTGCAGATTTTATTATGAAACAGGTGGGGAATTTAAATCAGGTTTTTGTATCAGAGAGATTTAATGACTCAACAAGTATGCTTGAAGTTGTCAATTCTAGTAACACAAACGTTGTATATAAAAAGATATTTGAAAGACTTATTATTGGGGCTGATTTTAGTGAGGGGGCTTTATCGGTTGGAGATGTTGTTTCGTCTGCTGTTTCCAGTTTGCTTTTAAAGGTGATTGCTGTTATTTTAGTTTTTTTGGTAATTAGAATTTTGGTTATGCTTTTAAATCTTATTCTAAAAAAGATACCAAGAAAAAATCTTGTTGGCGGTTTGGACAGAACTTTAGGTATTGTTGTTGGGGCTGTTAAAGGGCTTATTGCAATTAGTATTATTTTGATTTTGTTTGATGTCATTTGTATGATTCCTTCTGTGAGTGAAAAGGTGATGCCTTTCGTGGAATCTTCCTATCTTGCCAAACCGCTTTTAGATTTTGTCAATTCCTATATTTTAAAATTTTAGGTGGCGCAAATTTATTTATTTTTAGCGCATCTATATTTTTATCTTTTGGTTTAGAAATATCAATAAAAACATATAATAATTATTGTTTGTGAATGAGTTTAGATTTGTTTATTTAAATTATTATAATGAAAAATAAAATTTGGTTTTAATAAAATTGATTTATGTAATGTTTAATATTAATTTTTTATAAATGAATCTAACTGATTTTATAAGGATTTTATTTGCCAAATAACTGCTAAAAAATTAGTATTTCGTTTGCAAAATTATAAAACTATGATATAATGGTTTCACTTGTGTTAATAGGAGAATTAAGTTGAAAAAGTCTGGATTTAAATGGTCTTACATCTTTGTGGCACTTTTGGTTGTGCTCTGTTTAGTATTTTTATTTAGTGATACGGGTGTAAGTGGAACAAAAATTTCTGCAGATACCGCAATTAACTATGTTAAAGAGGGCAAGGTTTCTGACTTTTATGCTAAAGATGGAATTGCCAAATTAAAAGTTAAGGAAAACTCACAGGTGGATGGTAACAGGTTCCCAGCAAAAGCTGACTACTATTTCAAATACACCTCTGTTACCATTGAACTTATGATAGATGCAATAAATGAAAATAACAAACTTGCAGAAACCGATGATGCTTTAACTCACATAAAATGGGATTATGAACCAACTGAACCTTCAATTTTGGAGCAAATCGCCCCATTTTTGTATATTGGTTTGGGCCTTTTAGTGATATTTATTGTGTTTAAAATGCTTTCTTCCTCAAATAAGGGAGCAATGGCCTTTGGAAAGAGTAGGGCAAAGATTTCTACAAGTACTAAGGTTAGGTTTTCTGACATAGCTGGAGCAGATGAGGAAAAAGAGGAACTTAAAGAGATTGTTGAATTTTTGAAAAACCCTCAAAAGTTTACCGCGCTTGGAGCTAGAATTCCTAAAGGTGTGCTGTTGGTTGGACCTCCTGGAACGGGTAAGACTCTTTTAGCTAGGGCTGTTGCTGGTGAAAGCAATGTGCCTTTCCTTTCAATAAGCGGTTCCGACTTTGTTGAAATGTTTGTTGGTGTTGGTGCTTCTCGAGTTAGAGATTTGTTTGAGGATGCTAAAAAGAGCATGCCTTGTATTGTGTTCATTGATGAAATTGATGCTGTTGGTCGTCAAAGAGGGGCTGGGCTTGGAGGCGGAAATGATGAACGCGAACAAACCTTAAATCAATTGTTGGTTGAAATGGATGGCTTTGAAGCTAACGACGGAATAATTGTTTTGGCAGCAACTAATAGGAGTGATGTGTTGGACCCTGCTCTTTTAAGACCGGGAAGATTTGATAGACAAATTTATGTGCATGTTCCAGATGTTAAGGGCAGAGAGGGAATTATTAAAATTCACGCTCGTAATAAACCAATTGATGATGAGGTTGATTTTGAAACCCTGGCAAGAATTACCAGCGGTTTTACTGGCGCGGATATTGAAAACATGTTAAATGAAGCTGCAATTTTGGCAGCTAGGGCAAATCGTGCAAAAATAATCATGGAGGATTTGACAGAGGGTATTAATAAGGTTATTATGGGCCCTCAAAAGAAAAGCCGTGTTATTACAGAAAATGATAAGAAGATAACCGCATATCATGAATCTGGTCATGCGATTTTAGGAAAGCTTCTACCTTATTGTGAACCTATACAAGAGGTTTCGATCATACCTCGTGGAAATGCTGCCGGATACACAATGTCTAGGCCAGATAATGATGACTCTCATAGAACTTTCAATCGTTTAAACGATGAAATAGCCATGATTATGGGTGGACGAATTGCTGAAGAAATTATTTTTAAAGATGTTACCACAGGTGCCTCAAGTGACATTCAAAAAGCCACGGAAATTGCTAGAAAAATGGTTACTGATTGGGGAATGAGCAGTCTTGGTTTTATGGGATTCAATAATGAGGACCAACTCTTTATTGGAAGAGATTATCAAAGAAAGAACGATTACAGTGAAAAGATGGCTTCAGAAATTGACAATGAAGTTAAAAATATATTAGACTACAACTATAAAAGAGCTAAAGACCTGCTAAACAAAAATATTACGCTTTTGCACAATATGTCTAACTTACTTCTTCAAAAAGAAACAATTTATCATGACGAAGTTGAACTTTTAATTGAGGGACGCGAAGTTGAAGAAATTGTGGAAATTATGGACAAAAAAGAGGAAGAGCGAAAAAGAAAACAACAGGTTCAAAAGGAACAACAAAGCCTTGTTCTTAAGCTGGAAGAGCTTGAAAACAAGGTGAAGACGGGAGAAATGTTCCTTAAAAATGGAATTATTACTCAGGCTGATTTAGATGTTTTGATTAAAAAACGTGATGATTTTAAAGCTTCTATGCAAAATGCTAAAACTGAGAAAGATGAGGTAAAAAATCTTGATTTGAATGATGAATCTTTAAAGAATGAAAAAAAGCCTCGTACAAGAAAAAAATCTACTGAAGAAGTTGAAGACAATAAATCTTCAAATAAAAAAACTAGGACAAAAAAGTCAAAAGATGAGGAGGAAGATGTATGAAAAAGAAAATAATACTTTGGGTGTCTTTGGGTTTGGTTTTGCTTTTAGCACTAGCTGTTATTCTTCTTGCTGTGCTTAAAAAAGACTATTCTCCTGAATTTGATTTGTCGCCTAAAGCAATAACTATAACTGATAGTTCTTCAAAAAATTATTATAATTACTTTGCAAATGACAATGAAAATGAAAAGGTTATGTTTGAAAAACTTATTTCCCAGTATAATGATTCCATGAAGCAATCGATTTTGGCTAGTATGTTTAGCGGACACCTTTCTAATAATGTTGAAATCAGTTTGAAATCTTCTGCACCAACACTTACAGGTTATAAAGTTACTCTTGACTTTAAGGCTGATATGACCCTTAAAAAGGATGGTAAAAACTTTGTTTATGGCACAGATTCTTCTAAAACAATTGTTTTTAGTGAGGTTATGTTTGCTATAGACGAAACAAAAGGCTATCATGAATTTAACATCTATGCGATTGAGCATGTTGACACAAAGACTAATTATTATGAAATTACCACCCTTGCCAACACTTATGAGTTGTATCAAACTATATCCGGTTTAGATTTTAAATAGTCAATGATTTTTAGCTTAAATTGTCTTTAATAACAATAACATAGCCAAAACTCACTAAGGAAAAATGTGGTTATTTAAACAATAGGTTAACTATAAAAGCCCTAAAACAGTCAATTTTCTGCTTTAGGGCTTTTTTCTAGCTTTATCTCGATTTTTTCTTTTTAGTCTAATCAATTTGACTATACAAAAAGCATTGGTTACCGCTAATACTCAGACTAACACAAACGTCGCAAGCATAATTTTGCAGGCAATTTTTTTGCTATGTTACTGAAAAATGTCCCAAAACAGTCATTTAGGAAAAAACTTCTTTGTGTCATTTTTTGAGCCATGCCTCGTTCCTTTCTCTTCAGTATCTTTTTGTTAGATTCTGCTAATGTTAAAAGCTTTAAAGCGGTATCAGGTTAATATGTTATTTTTTTATTTAATTCTTGGAAAGAAGATTTAATTGTGCTAAACTAAATTTATGAAAAACAAAATTATTTTAGGTGACAATTTATATGAACTGGCAATTGAAGGTATTAACTGCATTGACACTGGTTCAAGTAAGGAAAACTTGATTATTGTTCCAGATAGGTTCTCCTTGCTGGCGGAGCTTTTGTTGTTTGATGTCAAAAAAATCTCTTGCACCTTTAATACTTTTGTTATGCCAATTTCCAAGTTTTGTGTTGCTCAGTTAAATAAAATTATGCCACTTGATATGGTGGATAGCCAAAAACAAAAGTTTTTAATACGTCGTGCTATAAATTTATGTAAAGATAAATTCAAGTGCTTTAAAAAGCTTTCTCCCGCATTTATTGATGAAATTTCAAAGACAATCTCGCAGCTTAAAAGTTGCAAGGTTACAAGCCGAGATTTGGTTATTAGCTCTAAAATTCTTGAAAATAAATTGCATGACTTTAACTTAATTTTTGAAAAATACGATGAGCTTTTGTCTGGAAAACTGGATAACAATGAGATTTTGAATCTATTTTTGTCCAAAATTGATAATTTGAAGTTGGAAAACTATAACTTTTGTTTTGTTGGATTTGATGCCTTTACCAAGCAAATAAGTTTGATTGCTAAAGCCTTGATGGAACTAAATAATGTTGTTCTGAGCATTCCTTTTTCTAAAACTAAAAATGGCTTTTGTGAACTTGAAATGTATAACATGTTCAAAAGTGAGATTGAAAGTGGAAAGATGGAGGTGATTTATGCAGGCAAATATTTGTCAGTTAATCAAAGGAAACTTTTGTCCAGTTTTAGTGGACAGGGCGAGGTGGATAGAGAATTTCTAAAAGTTGTTGAATGTGACGGGGTTGGCTCAGAGATTGACTTTGTACTAATGGATATTTGTGACAAAATTAGGCAGGGTTATAAATTTAATGATTTGGCAATTGCATGTTCATCGCTTGAAAAATATGAACCCTTGCTTGAAAATCGACTTTGCGATTTTGAAATAAATTACTTTTTTGACTCTTCTAAAAATATTACAAAAACCCCTCTTTTTAATTTTATTTTATCTTTTCTTAATATTTTTAAAGAAAATTGTTTGAAAGAGAATATTTTAGATTTTATTAAAAGCAGTTTTTTCAATCAAGATATGTTGAAAAAAACAAAAATGATTAATTTATTAAGTAAGTATCAACTATTTGAGGAGGGTTTTAATCAAAATCGCAAATTTTTAAATTCTGATGATTTAAATCTTTTGCGTGATCTATTTGAACTTATTGATGAATTTAAAGACAAATTTTCTGCTTGTAAAATTGTGTTTGATTTTAATCAAGTTATAAGAGAGTTTTTGTTAAAGATGAATATTGAACAAAGACTTGAGGAAATTGTTTCAAATCTTAGTTCCCAAGGTGATTTAAAAAATCAAAAATTATTTGAGCAAATTTATGATAAAACAAACCATGTTTTACAAAATATTGATGATTTGGGTGGTGAAAAGTGCGACTTAAATGAATTTGTGGAAATTTTTGTCGATGGTTTTAGTGATGTTTTGCTTTCAACCGTTCCAATTTCAAATAATTGTGTTTATATAGGTGACTGTACGGACAGCTTTTTTAAAAATGTTAAGGTGTTGTATGTTTTAGGTGCAACTAACAATGCTCTTCCAAAAATTATTAAAGATTGTGGTCTACTTTTAGATGATGACATTGATTTATTGAATACTAGGCTGGATATTTCCCCAACAATAAGAACAATTAACAAGAGAAATAGATTCAAACTTTTAAACACTCTACTATCTGCCACCGAAAAACTTGTTATTACCTATCCCATTTTTGAAGATGAGCAACAGCAAACACTTACATCGTTTATAGCAAATGTGTGTGATGGAAATGTTATGATTGAAAACTTAAATGACATCATGTTTGTTCCAGACAAAACAAATGCCTTGCAACACATTTTGTATACCTGTCCAAACAAAAGACTTTTAAAAGAAAAATTATTTTCAGAGTCTAAAACAAACAAACTAAGTGTGCTTTACCTAAGTTCTATATATCAAGCTATAAAAGGCGACGTGACAAATGAAGAACTAAAAAGGTTTAATTTTAAGAACAAAAAGCCACAAATTCAAAATGGAAAGCAATTATTTTTCAAAAATAATTTTACAAAAATTTCACAATTGGAAGATTACTTTTTATGTCCTTATAGACATTTTTTGAATTATGGACTAAATTTAAAGCAACTCCCAGAGGGTGTTGGAAATATTGAAATAGGAAACTTGTCGCACAAAGTTGCCCAGCTCTTTGCAAAAAATATTGATAATTTTAAAAGTGTTGAAGATTGTGAAAATTTTGTGGAAGCTTTGTTTCGTGAAAAAAAACTTGTGGAATTTATTCCTTTTTTGTTGTCTAAACAAAATGACATGCTTCTCATTTATCTTAAATATGAGCTTAAAAACTTTGTTAAAAGCATTTTCATTCAACAGCAATCTTCATCATTTAAATTACATGATTTGGAGAGCTTTGTAAAAGTGGAAAAATATTTTAATAATGAAATAGGACTCAAGGGTGTTGTTGATAGAATAGACGAGTTTGAAGATCAATTCATTGTAATAGATTACAAGTCTTCAAACCTCAATTTTAACGTTTCAAGCATATATTGTGGTGAAAAAATACAGGTTTTGGTGTATGCCGGTGTTCTTGAATATTTGAAAAATAAAAGTCCGGTTGGGGTTTTTTATCTACCTATTAAAAAAGATGAGGGTGTTTCATTTCATAAGTTTGTTGGGTATTTTTTAAAAGATGAAAAAATTGCGCTGGCTTTAGACAACTCAGTAAATTTTGAAAAGCCATCGAGTGAGTTTTTTAACCTTAAAATTTCAAAGAGCAAAAAAAATATCGAAAATGGAGAGGTGGTTTTGTCTAATACGCTTTCTTCAACCTCCTACCTTGAGTCAATGATTGAGTATTCTAAAAAACTATGTGAAAAGGCGGTTATGGAAATCAAAAGTGGTTACATAGCTTGCTCGCCTTTAAAAAAGGCATGTGCTTTTTGTGAGTTCAAGGGGGCTTGCGATTTTAATAGTAATGCTGGCAACAAACAAAGAACAATAAATTTTGATTTAAAAGATTTTTTTGAGGAGGTGGGAAATGAGTAAGTTGAATTTTCTGCCACAGCAGGAAAAGATTATCTCTTTAAGAGATAAAAATATGATTGTGTCTGCATCTGCCGGAAGTGGAAAGACTACAATCATGATAGAAAAAATTGTTAGACTTCTACTAGACGGACAAGCCTCTTTAGATTCTATTTTGGTTTTGACATATACCAAGTCTGCCGCATCAGATATGAAGGCAAAGCTTGAAAAAAGCCTAAAAGAGGCAGATGTTTCACAAGAGGTTTTGGATAAGCTTGATAATTGTGACATTTCCACAATCCATAGCTTTTGTCAAAAGCAATTAAAACGTTTTTTTAGTTTTTCTAATTTAGATTTTGCATTTGATATTGTGGATGATAGCAATAAGGTCATTTTAAAAGAAAGGGCATTAAAGCAAACTTTGGAGCAATTTAAAAGTAGCCAACCTCAAAAGTTTTTTGAACTATTAAAACTTTTTAACAATGGAAGAAGTGAGGCTGCAATTAAAAAGCTGGTTTATGCAATAGAAGAGTTTTTATCTTCAATAGTAGACAAGGAAAAAGAGAGAAAGATAGATGCTTTCAATGTTTATAACGACATACATAAAGACCTTCAAGTTTTAAATGGTTATTTTGTTGAAACTGCAAATATGTTTAAGTTGAGGTTTGAAGGTTTTGCCAAACAATGTGAAAAAGTAGACGCTCTTTCCTATGTTTCAATTTGCAACCAGATTATCTCATTATTAGAAAATATTTCAATTAATTTTGACTATTTTCAGAATTTGAACAACATTTATTCAATATCTTTGCCAGTTTTAAAAAAGGTGGAAGGTTTGGAAGATTTAACCCAAAAAATTTCAAAGGAAAAATCTTCGCTTTCAAAATTTTTAAGCGAGGCAAAATCTTTGGACTTTACCGAACTTGACAAAGTTGAGGAATCATTTTCCAAATGCCGTGAATATTTGACCTTTTTGCTTGAAATTGAGGAAGATTACGAAAGACGATATGAAAACTTGAAACAGGAACAAAATCTTTTAGATTTTTCAGATTTAGAAATTCAAATGCTTAAACTTCTTAAAAATCCAGAGGTTGCAACTGCGCTTAAAGAAAAATACAAATATATTTTTGTCGATGAATTTCAAGATGCCAATAACACCCAGGAACAGCTTATCAGTGCACTGAGTGGACAAAATAATAGATTTATGGTTGGTGACGTTAAGCAAAGCATTTATGGATTCAGGCGTTCTAAACCTGAAATATTTTTGGAAAAAGAGAGGGAATATGTTCAAAGAGAGGATAGTGAAGCCCTCGAACTAAATGTGAACTTTAGAAGTGACAAAAATATTTTACAATTTGTCAATTCAGTTTTTAGTGTGATAATGACTAAGGATACTTGTGGGATAGACTATAAACAGAAATCAGAATTTATCCCATTTGTGAGTCTTAATAATAAAGATGTCCCTCATGTTAAAATTTTAATTGCAAACAAACAGGAAAAGATATCACAAAAACCGGCTGACAAGGTCTATAGCGTTAAAGAACACATAGAAGAGGAGGATGAATTTTCATATGCAACCACTGAGGCAGATTTAGTTGCTCAAGAAATATTAAATCTTTATGACAAAGAGATGGAAATTAATGGGGAAGTTAAAAAGATAGGCTTTTCAGATATTTCCATTTTAGTTAGAAAAAGAGGGGACTATTTTGAAAAATTTTGTTCCAGATTAATAGAACTTGGGGTTCCAATCTATGCCTCATCAAATCAAAATCTGTTGGATGAAAATGAGGTTAAAAAACTTGTTGCTCTTTTAAAGTTAGCCCTCAATTTTGAGGATGAATATTCTCTTGTAACCGTCATGCTTTCATCTTTTGGTGATTTTGATGAATGCCAGCTTGCCAAGATAAAAACTTTAGGCGAAAAAGAAAGCTTTTGCGAGTGTCTTTTTGAGGTTATGAAAAAAGAGGATGATTTTGCACAAAAAACAAGAGATTTTGTTCAAAAGATAAATAAATTTGTAGAAAATATAGAGTTGTTTGGCGCCTTTCATGCTTTAAATCAAATTTTGAGAGAGTGTAATGTCAGAACCAAACTATCCTGTTTGGTTGATGGTGAAAACAAACTTTCATGCATAGATAAGTTTTTATCCATTGTAGGTTCAAGTGGGTTGGACTTTAATCTTGCAAAATTAATTGAATTTTTTGAACTTGAAAATGGAGCGGTTAAGGCACCAGACTTTTTTGTGGGTGAAACAGATTGTGTTAACATAACTACCATACATGCAAGCAAGGGATTAGAATATCCTATCGTTTTTTTGGTTGATGCGGGAAACAATTTTATGAAAAGTGTCAGTGGTGGGGACCTAGAAATAAATGAAAAACTTGGCATTGCTTTAAAAATTAATTCTGATGATAAATACTCTAATTTGGCCACCATGGCAATAAAACTAAAAAACCAGAGTGAGGAGTTTGCGGAAAGACTCAGGCTTTTGTATGTGGGAATGACCAGAGCTAAAAACAGTCTGTTTATCTTTGGTTCCTCGCCGCTTAATGGGTTTTCAAAAATAAATAGTAGCTTAGATGTGTTATCTCAAAAAAGTTATCTTTCTTTGATTGTTGGAAGTTTAGATAAAAATCAAATAGAAAAAATAGCAAATGGAGAAAGTTTTGAAACAGAGCTTTTTCAACTGTTTTGTTTTGACAATGTTGAAAGGCAAAAGCCTGTTAGTAATAATTTTGTAGCTTTTGGAAAATATGATGATGATTTGGTTAAAAAAATAGAGCATAATCTTGGTTTTGTGGGTGATTTTAACAAACTTCCTATAGCATTAAAAAACTCGGTTTCAACTCTTGTTTCAATGGAAAATGACTATGTTGTGTTGGAGCCAAAAAAATTTACTATTAATGAGCAATCGATTTCTTCCCATACCGCTGAAATTGGAACCCTTTATCATAATGCATTG
Organism: uncultured Clostridia bacterium; assembly: GCA_937992055.1. Classification (GTDB taxonomy): domain Bacteria; phylum Bacillota; class Clostridia; order Christensenellales; family UBA1242; genus CAJKWP01. Next base: position 18,990 of record CALKLQ010000004.1, read on the forward strand.
GAAATTTTGGATTTTAATAAAATAGAATCACTTGAAGATGTTGAAAAGTCTTTGGGAAACCAGTTTTCTTGTTTAGATTTTAATAAGCTCTATAATTGTTGCATAAAGCTAAAAAATCTTTTTAATAAACAAGAGGTTTTTAAAGAAAAAAAATTCATTATGCGACTGGCGTATGATGAGGTGGTAGAAAGCGAGAAAAAAGATGATATAGTTGTGCAAGGAATGATTGATTGTTTTAGTAAAAGTGGAATTTTGGTCGATTATAAATACACCAAATTAAATGCAGATGGTATTAGACAAAGATATTGTAAGCAACTAGAACTTTATAAAAAAGCTTTAGAATTAGGATATGATTTAAAAAATGTTAAATGCTATATTCTCAAGATTGACAATGCTGAACTGATAGAGATTAATTTGTAGTTTTTTTATAATTTAGGCTATTTTATTGAACACTCTGAATGTTTAAGAAAAGAATATTGTTGACAAGCATTGAAGCTAATTGAAAATTAAAAATCTTAATTGAAGGGACAAAAGTTGGCAATACTTATAAAATCAAAAGAAAAATATTTAAAAAAACTGCTAATATCTTAGCAAATAATTGATTTTTTTATATAAAAGTACTAAAATATTATCGATATGAAAGGTAAATTTGATATAAGTGAGTTTGTTTCAGTACAGACCCAGCAAAAAGTGTTGGAAAATCTTGTTAATCGTTTTAAAAAAAGAAGAAAAGAAAGTAAAATCTCGCAAAAAGAGCTGGCAACAAAATCTGGTGTGAGTTATGGTTCAATACGCAGATTTGAAGGTAGCGGTGAAATATCTCTTTCTTCACTTTTGAAACTTGCAAATGCTTTAAATAGCTTGCAAGATTTTAATGAGCTGTTTAAAAACAAAATTATAAAAAATTTAAAGGATCTATGATATGGAAAGGAAAATAAAAAAGCTTGTTGTTAAATATCGCAATAGAATTGTATGTTTTATGTGGTTTTAAAGCTTAGACAAATTTTTTTTACCAAATCTTGTCTTTTTTGACATTGATGATAATTCCTATTACTGTAATTACTGCCATAACGCCAATTGCAGAAGCTAGAACAATTAAAATTGTTTTATTCCTATTTACCGTAACTTCAATTCTTTGGTTGCCACTTTTAACATTATTATATTTTGCATAAACGGTAAGGGAGGTTGGCTGGGTAATTTGATAGTCAAAAGAAAGCCCACCAGCTTGCAAAAGATTGCCATTTGTGTCATACCAATTTATTTTTGAAATGTCATAAAGATTTGCCTGCGAACTTGGAATATTATCAACTATAAAGGTGTATCTATCAAATCCACTGGCATTTTGAGTGGCTCTATGAACCTTTATTGAAAGTGCGGTAATTTCTTTATAAACCACAGATATGTTTATTTGATTTGAAGCAACCCCATTTGCCAAAACCAAAAAGCTATAATCTCCAGCCTTGGTTGGAGTGTAGGTTATTTGCGACAAGTTGCCTTCAAACTTTTCAAATTTGTTGGTTGATGTTTTTAAAAACCATTGATAGTTCACGCTTGAAGGAGCACCTGTAATGCTTGCAGTCAAAATCACACTTTTAATATTATTTGATATAATTTGAGTAGATGGTCCAGAAAGGCTAAGTTCTACCTGACTTATATCACTGAACCCAAACTTTACAACAAAACTTGATTGCAAAACTTGATTGGAAGAGATTTTTGCATAAAAGGTTAAAGAAGTTTCTTGTTTAAAATTTTCATACTCACTTTTTAGAATTTCAAGTGTACTTGTTTTAGATGTATATGTTATGTTTTGAGTGTATCTTGTTGTTCCTTTAAACCAAAATATGTCACTGCCAGAAAAGGTGTCATCAGAAAGAGTGGCAACAAGGGAAAAGCTATCAGGTAGGTTTTTTATTTCTAAAAAACTTGGTCCATTAATTGAAATTTGGGTTTCTGCATGCGCAATTTGAGGTTTTGATGTAAAAATCAAACCAAAAAACATGAGTAGAAACAAGGCAAAAAAATATCTTCTTTTCACGCCTTTAATCTACCACAAATTTAAGAAAAATAAAAATGTTTTAATTATATTTCAAAAAAAACAAAATGATGTTATACTATCAATAGTTAAAAATCTAATTTTGTTTATCTTATAAGTGGAGGGTTTATGAAAGGAAAACTGATTGTTATAGAGGGAACAGATTGCTCTGGAAAGCAAACTCAAACTCAAATGCTGGTTGAAAAATTAAACGCATGTGGGAAGAAGGCGGAAAGACTTTCCGCGCCATTTTATGACTCGGGAACAGGCAAAATTATAGCAGGCGCCTATTTGAACAAACAGGGTTATGGCATGACTTCGGTCTTTCCAGAGGGTGCGGCTAAGGTAGATTCTAAGGTTGCCTCACTTTTATATGCAGCAGATAGGTTATACAATGCGCCTAGAATTCAAAAACTTTTAGACCAGGGTGTCAATGTGGTTATGGATAGATATGTTGAATCAAATCTTGCCTTCCAAGGTGGAAAGATTGAGGATAAAAAAGAGAGATTTGAAATGTATGACTTTCTTTTGAACCTAGAATATGAAATTTTAAAGTTGCCAAAGCCTGACCTTAAAATCTTGCTTTATATGCCATACGAGGCGTCTTCTATCTTGAAAAAGAACAGGGAGGAAAAGCCGGATGAACATGAAAGAAATGAAAAATTATTAAAAGAGGCAGAAAATGCCTATTTAGAACTTGTGGACTATTGCAATTTTAAAAAAATAGATTGTAGCTTGGATGGTTTTCCACAATCTATAGAATGTATTAATGAAAAGGTGTTTAAAACAGTTTTAGACTTTTTGGTTTAATCCCTCTTTTATTCGTTTTAGTTGCAAATAGCACGATTCTTCATCTTTTAAAATTGCTTTAAGCATTTGTTTTACAGAAACATCATCTATTTTTGCAATTGCACTTTTATATTCAATTATTTGTTTTTCTTTTAGTTCTATATCCAGCATCAACATCTGTTTGATGTCTTTTACATAATCTATCCATCTTCCACTAAACCATCTTCCTTGGGTGTCAGCATAAACTGGATCTCCACCAAGTGATATGATGATTTCTGAGAGCAAAATAGAATGGAAAATTTCGTCTTGGGCGAACCTGGCAAATGCCTTGCTTATGTCGTTGCCAAAGGGTGAAAGAAGGTTACTTTGATAGCTAAACTGCAAAAATGAGGTGATCTCACCCTCCTTGCCACAATAAAGATTTTGTATTATGCCCAAATAATAGCAATTGTGCTTGATTCGAGCAAGTTTTGGATATGCAATTTTCCTTTTTTCAATTTCCACATGCTTATATATGATTTTAAAAGCTAAATTTGTGTCTTTTCAAAATGAGTGATAAAAAATTCTGATGGACTTTTTTTTTAAATTTTGATATATATAATATTGTTTTATGAAAAAATTAATTTTAGGAATTTTGCTTGTTAGTCTTACCTTGTTTAGCTCTTGCTTTTATTCAAACAAAATTATGCCTGCTCCAAAATGGCGAATTAAACAAGTTAGGATTATAAGCTGTGATAGCATGTATGGTGTTGATTTGGAAGATGAACAAATTGCCTCTTTGTGCAAACTTGCAAATAAAGTTAGTTATGATTCAACTTTTACCTATTTATATGAATTAGATTTTTTACTCGAGATAACTTACAAAACTTTGTTTTGGTCTTCATATCAAAAGCTTTATGTTTCTGATGAGAAAATCTATGATGAATATGGGAATATGACAAGCGCGAACCAAAGTGAACTGACAAGTTATATTGAACAAATATATATTCAAAATTTTACAAAACTTAAAGAGGAGCTTTAATGAAAAAGTTTAGTAAGAATGACCAGGGGTTTATTTGTGAAAATTGTAAAAGAGAGGTTCCTCCGCTTGGCTATTCTTCAAGAAACCACTGTCCATTTTGCCTTTACTCCCTTCATGTGGACAACAACCCTGGCGACAGAGATAACGAGTGCCACGGTCTTATGAAACCAATTGGAGTATTGTTTGAAAAAAAGGGAAGGGTGATAGTTCATAAGTGTCAAAAATGCAATGTTGTCAAAAAAAATATATCTGCAAATGACGACAGTGAAAAACAAATTTTGGAGGTTTTTAAAAATAATTAATTTTTCATATTTTTTCGCCATGTTTCCTTATTTTTATTTTTGCAAATTTAATTTTTAATGCGTTATACTCCTTTTAGCTTAAAAAAAAGGAGTTTTTTATTATGAAAAAATTTTATAGCATGTTTGTCGCAGTTCTACTATGCTTTTGCACATTTGCACTGGTTGGATGCGGCAATGCCTCTGTCGAAATTGCAAAAGATATACCTAGTAAGGTTAAAACCTCTCAAACCTTTCTAAGCGAAAATGTTTTTTCTAAAACATCGGGTACTGATTTTAACACCTCTACTTCTACAAGTTATTTAAAAGATGAAAATTTATTTGTTTTAGTTGCTGGAAAGGTAGACAATGATGTTTCTATAATAAAGATAGGCGATGTTGTTTATGACGCAAACAAGGATTCTGAATTTAGTGTTGGAAACACTAACACATTAAAGAGAAAGCCCTTTATGGTGAAAGAAAATAATCTATACATAGCCTCCCTAGTTCTTCTTTTAAATGCCAATAAAGATGGCATGGTAAAAATTAGCTTTCCTAATAACAAAATCAATGCATTTGAATTTAATGTATATGAAAAAGATGAAAACACGCTTACAGGAACCCTTGTCAATCAAGGCACGGGTGAACTTAAAGATGAAAATGGAGTGATTAGTTTTAAATCTAATAAGTTTAGCAATTCTGTTTTTGTAAAACTCAATAATGGCACCAACAACATAACTCAAAACGACATTGTTATAACAGAAAGAGTTGTAAGTGTTGGTGAAAACAATCAATCAAAAATTTATGGTTACGGAAAGGCAGATAGTCCGGTTGGGCAACAAGATTATGGTACAGTTTTTTATCCCGCATATAACAATGGTCAAGAATACACAAAAACCACGCCACAAAGTCACAAGGTTCAATTCAACATCTATTGTGTGGGAGTGGGGTCTTATCATTTCAGCATGAACTTTGTCAACACCGCAGAATGAGTATAAACTATTATTTTGTCAACCGTGAAAGACCTTTATATTTAGTGTGTCTGATGGTTTAAAACAATTGATTTTATTATTTAATTAATAATTTGTTTTTAAAATAGTTATTTAATAAAAACAACCCAAATTTTTTGGGTTGTTCAGACTGAAGACAAACGTCGAGACCGTAAAATTTTAACAAAATTTTACTTACTGCGTTAACTGAAAAACGCCCTAAGACAGTCATTTACGTTAGTAAACTCCTGCCTTAGAGCATTTTTCGAGCCTTGTCTCTCTCGTTTTTCTTCAGCCTGATTAATTTATCTACACACTGAACCCAAATTATTTTTGGGTTGTTAATTTTATTTTTTTTAATTTAAAATATTTTTTCTTCGTATGGAAGATTACAAAGCGCAGACTCATAGAGGTCATAGCCATGTGCTTTTATCAAGCTATGATCTAATGCATGATTTAAAACAACCGTGGTTATTTTTAAAATCTGTTGTTTTGTGTAATCGTTAGGACATTCATAAAAGGCAATAGAAACGGCCTTTCTAAATGTAAATCTTCCGTTTTGCGAAACAAAAGCGGCAAGTATACTACGTTCAATATCATTATTTAACATATTTAATCTCCCTCAATAAAAATAGTTTAGCATATTTAAAAGTTATGTCAAGAGTTGATTTTAAGGAGTTTTATTTTAGGGAAATTAAATTTGTTAAAAAATATTATTATTAATCTTTTTGTATTTTTAATTAATAACCAAATAATAGATAAAAAAGGCATTTAAAAATTTAAATAAATTAAATTTTTTGTAATCAACTTGTTGATTACAGTTTGCCAAAGGCAAACAAATGCCTTTTAGTTTGGCAAGCTTCAAAAGAATAATTTTTTTAGATATTTTCTACAAAAAAGTCATTAATTTGTTTTTAAATTAAATTATTTATTTTTATTTAAAGAAAAAAATTGTTAAACAATGAATTAACTCACAAAAACTTCACAAAATAACATCATGAAAAAATTTTTGTCTATTTTGTTTGTTTTATTGTTTTTTGTTGGGGTTTTTTCTCCAAAATCATTTGTTTTTGCCGAAGATGAACAGGGCATAAGTTATCTTGTCTATGACTGTAACATGGAGAATGTTTTATTTGAAAGAATTGATGTCAGTGTTGGAGATATTTTTATAGATAAAGATTTCAAGCAATATAAAGTTTATCTAGTTGATGAAAGAGAACATTATGCCAAGGCGGAATTGATTGGTGAAAAAAAGAGGTTGGGAGTTACAAAAAAAAGCTTGGAAACTATTGGCAACAGAAATATCGATAAAAAGATTTGTCTTTATATGACTCATAATGATGAAAGTTACATCAAGGGCGACGGAACTGACAGTGTTTATGGTGAGGGTGGAATTCACGATGTTGCAAACAGACTTGCCTATGAACTTAAACAAAGGGGAATTAATATAGTAATAGATGAAACCCTTCACATTCCTCACAACTCAACTGCATATTCTAGAAGTGCGGTTACCGCAAAAAAATTATTGGAGCAAAACCCAAATGCCATTTTTGACATTCATAGAGATGGTGTTGCCAGAAGTGCCTATGTTACAAAGGTAAATGGTGAGGAAAGATGCAAGGTGCGAATAGTAGTTGGAGGAGCAAACCCCAACAAGGAAAAAAATCTTGAATTTGCGCTTTATCTCATGACTGTTGCGGAAAGTGTTTGCCCATGGCTTTTTGCTGACATATATTATGCAAGCGGCAAGTACAATCAAGACCTTTCATCAAAAGCCCTTCTTTTTGAAATGGGCACGTATACTGCGGAAAAAGATTTGGTTTTAAAAAGTGTTCCAGAACTTGCCAAAGTTATTGACACCACACTTTTTTCAACCTCTATAGATGATGACGGAAATTTGGTTATTGGAAGTGACGACTATGCAAACACAATAGATAACGTCTTGGCTGAGAAAAAAAATAACGAGGTCTTTCCTACAATATTTTTAATTTTGATTCTACTTGGTGCGGTTGGAACCCTTGTTTGGTTTTTCATTAAGTTTAGAAAGCAAAAATTTAATTGATTTTAAAATTTACAAAGTGTTTTTTGTGTGATATAATTTAACCAAAATCAGATGTAACTTAAAGGGTTAAAAAAATGACAAAAACAATTTTAACTGGTATAAAACCAACTGGAACTGCGCATATAGGCAACTACTTTGGTGCCATTAAACCGGCTATAAATTTAGCTAATAGTGAAGATTCACAATGTTTTTATTTCATTGCAGACTATCATGCTATGACCACGGTAAAAAACAAACAGGAATTAAAAGATAACTCTTTTAAAATTGCCTGCATTTGGCTAGCTTGTGGGCTTGATCCAAACAAGGTTACCTTGTATAGACAGTCTGATGTTCCACAGGTGTGCGAACTTTCTTGGATTCTTTCTTGCGTGACCCCAAAGGGGCTTTTAAATCGTGCCCATGCTTACAAGAATATTGTGGAAAAAAATAAGGAGTGCGGAAGCGAGGAAGATGATGGCGTCAACATGGGTATTTTTAACTATCCAATTTTGATGGCTAGCGATATTGTTCTTTTAAATTCAAATTCTGTTCCAGTTGGGAAAGACCAACTTCAACACATTGAAATTGCCAGAGATATTGTTAAAGTTTTCAACAAAACATTTGGAAATACCTTGGTCATGCCAAATGCCATTGTGGAAAAACAACAAGCTACAATTTTAGGAACTGACGGGAGAAAAATGAGCAAAAGTTATGGGAACATAATTCCTATCATTTGCGAGCCAAATCAACTTCAAAAGCTCATAGCAAGAATTGTGACAGACAGCTCTTTGCCAAACCAGCCTAAAGACACAAACTGTACAATTTTCAATTTGTATAAGCTTTTTGCAAGTGAACAAGAAATAGTGGGGTTTGAAAACGAGTTTAAAAAAGGCATTTCTTGGGCAGATGCAAAGAAAACTCTTTTTGAAAAAATGAATAGCGTTTTTCAGCCCATAAGGGAAAAATATTCTTATTATGTTAACAACCCACAAATTGTTGAGCAGATTCTTTTAAAGGGGGCGCAAAAAGTTAAACCAATAGCGGAAGACACAATCAAAAGGGTGAAACTTGCGGTTGGCTTAACTTGAATGTAATTAAAATAAAAGGGGAGATTATTTTGAAGTGAACCCCAAAAGTTAGACAACTTAAGGAGGCTTACTTTTTTAATGAAAACAAATAAAAAATATATGAAATATAGTCCAGAATTTAAAATTTCTGTTATACTAGATATGTTAAATAATCACTTGGGATATGGTGAAGTTATTCGTAAGGCATTGGCAATTAGATTCGTATATATAATCAAATAAATACATTTCTCAAGTCCAATTTATGGGAACGAATATATCTAGAAGGAGGAGAAATCGGTCTCTACATAGAACGGCGTGGTAGGACTAAAAAAATGGATAATCCTAGAAAAGGTAGACCTAAAAAGGTCTTAGATAAAAAGGTTAAACAAGATTTAATTGCAGAAAATCAGCACTTAAAAGAAAGATTGGAGCAACTATAAATAGAGAATGAATACCAAAAAAAATTAAATGCCTTAGTTCGGAAAAGGCTTCAAAACCAAAAGAAAAAGTAATCATTGTTTCTGAGCTAAGGTAAAAATATAAATTAGATAAACTCCTTGCATTTGCTAATCTATCTAGAAGTACATACTACTATCATGTAAATATTTTTCTTTTTTGTTAGCAATATCTAATATATTATTTTTGTTTGTCAATATATCTTTGTATAATTTGATAAGCTCATTAATTTTTGCCATGGTTATTTTAACAATTCCATCATAATGCTCAAATAATTTAACACCAAGCCATTTGCGATATTGATAAATATTATACTGACTTACATTTTTAAAGTAGTTTTTATATTTAACAGAAATTACATATTTTAAACCAACATCTTCGCAAATTTTTTTAATAATATCTAATTTCTGTTCAAAATTTTCGGTTTTTTCTAATTTTTCAACAAGTTTTTTAAATTGGTTTTTATAAAATTTTTCAAAACAAAGAAAAATGAAGAAGTTTTGCAATTTCTTCTCGTGAGATTTATTGATTGTGTTGCGAAGGAGTGTAGACAGCATTTGCTGATAGGGTTGAAAGTTGACATTTACATTTAAAGTGATAAAAATTAAAAGGAGCGATAAGATATGGAAAGATTAGATTTATATACCATGGATAGACAACCAGTAAATCAAACTATCGAACGCGGGCAAAGTTGCCCTGTTGATTTGTGTAGACTGGTCATTCATGTTTGTATTTTTAATAGTAAAGGTGAAATGCTGATACAACAAAGGCAAAGCACAAAAAAATCATGGCCAAATGCTTGGGATTTGACATTGGGAGGTGGTGTTCAGAGTGGGGAAAATTCCCAACAGGCAGCTCAAAGAGAACTAAACGAAGAATTGGGTGTAGACCACGATTTTTCTAATGAAAGAGCTTATCTGACAATTAATTTTGATAATGGCTTTGACGATTTTTACTTAATTGAAAAAGATGTATCTTTGAAAGATGTTACTTTTAAAGACAATGAAGTTCAAGCAGTAAAATGGGCAACAAAAGATGAAATATTAGATATGATAAAATCTAAAGATTTCATAAATTATTATCCATCATTTGTTTCTGCATTGTTCGAAATGAGAAATGCAAGGGGTGTTCATAAAAAATAAAGGAAAGTATATACACAGATTAATTCAGATTTTTGAAAATGCTGAAGTACTGAAAAAACAAGACAATTTCAATAAAAGTTTTGACACAGATTTTTAAGATTTTTTGTAATATTATAAAAAAATAACACAATATATAGTGTTATCAAAAGTTTTAAGCACAGTATATTGTATTTTGGCGGAGAGTGAGGGATTCGAACCCTCGTGTCAAATTTCTTCGACAAACGCATTTCGAGTGCGCCTCGTTATGACCACTTCGATAACTCTCCATTTTTTTATTTTTTTATCTACCTTGTTTTTATCACGAAAAGATTTGAATTTTGCTTGGTAAAGTATAAATCATTTTTTTAATAAATGCAAATATTCTTTTTTAATTTAACGATACGCTTTAAAATTTTATAAAAATTATTATAACCCCATTAGAAGTTTAATAATATTCTAATACTTTTTAAATTAAGTGAATCTGAAGCAAATCACTTTTTTTGAAATGTTTATAATGATATTGTTTAATCAATTCTATTTAAAAGTTCAAATACATTATAAATTTTTTTATTCTTTTTTATCGCATAATCAAAGGCTATTTTTGTTCCGCTTTGGGGTTGATAGGAAGTAGTACTTTGTTTAAAATGCTTGCGCACTGGAGGTCTATATTTAGGGTCATAGTAAAAAAGGCAAACATCGCTATTGTCAATAATTTCTTTGTTTCGTTCAATATAGACATTTTTAGTTGCGTTATCAATATCCCAAACACAATATACAAATTTACTTTTACTACTAAAATTAAATTTTGACACATTATTTAAAATTAATTTTTCAATAAAATGTTTTAGGACACAAACTTTTGAAACTAGCGTAATAATTAGAGAATTAGAATAAAAGATCTAGTTCTCTTTTTTCATTGGCTACTTTATGCCGTGAAAGGTACTTGACAAGAGAAGAAATGAAAACATAATATCAAAAGGCAGAGAAACGATAAACAAAGTGCGTAAGCATAAACATCGTTTCTCTGTCTTAACCAGCAAAAGAAAAACTCATTTCAGAGACTCTTGTCAAGTACACCATGGAATAAATTAGCCACCATATAACAGCAAAAAGCGAAAGTGTGTTATGCTCTGCCAACACTTTCGCTTTTTGTTTGCTTTATTTAGTTTATAGGCGTGTGCTTGTCTGTTCGAGCAAAGCGAGAACACTTGTATATGACAAGCACACGTCTAAGTGCCAAATTCCTTATTTACATAATGTATCTTCTTCATTAGAAGATTGAATTCTTGATTTTTCGGTTTCTTTCAATATTGCAAGATAAGCATCAGCAGTATCATATAATCTATATCCAGTTAATTTATGATACATTATAGGGGCGTGCTTTCTTATTTTTTTATCTTTTTCATATAAACTTTTAATGTGTTCTAAACTTTCAAGACTTGTTGGAAAAATGTGATAATATCGTCCATTTTGTTTCCCATTAATATAATTAGCGACTTTGGAAGCTTCAACGCTATTTTTGAAATATATATTCATTCTAAATTTTCTAGGAATATAGAATAATGAGGAATCAGTCTTTGCTAAAATATCATTTATCCACTTACATTCTGATTCATCTGTCATAAAATATATTCCATATACTTTTGTTAAATTGCTTTTTTGTTCCATATACTCTCTTTAAATGTATTAACAATATATCAAATTTTAATTATAATTACAACCCCTAATTTAAAAATTAAATAAAAAAAGGCAAATCAGAATAAGATCTACCTTTAATATCATTACACTAGTTTTAAAAGTTAGCAACCTAGCATGGTTTTTTTTTCTAGATTAATATTAAAGAAATTGTGCCCTATAACAGCAATACAGAACATGATACACCTTATATTTAAATAATAAAAAGCATTATGAATACTATCATACATAATATTAGCACGTTTTATGTATTATTGTACTCATTTTGACAAAATTTTAAAATTTTTATGTGTATCACTTACATAGTTTGCACAAACTTTTGGATATACTTATAAAGTGAAAAAGTTGCAAATATAAAATTAATGAAAATTCTCTTGTTGATGTATAAAAACACTTTAAAAAACTATATTTATGTGTGATAGTATGCAAAATAGAGTTTTATAAGAAAAGTTTATGTATGTCAGTCACATAGCAAATAAATATTTTAGTTTATAATTATACTAGAGGTTTTAGCATGGAGTATAAGGAAATTTTGGCTCGATTAAGTTATGTGAGAATAGCGTTAACTTATCTGCAAGAGAACTGAGTTTAAGAATTGGAATGAGTGATCAATATATTTCTCAGGTTGAGAGTGGAAGAATTTCTTTAAGTATAAAAAAGTTATTAATGATTCTTAAAACTTGCAATTTCTCGATAAATAGATTTTTTAGCGAAGATTACAAAAGTGATGTCGATTCTGAATTGGACAAGACCATTAAAAATCTTTCGCCAGAAAAAAAGAAATTTTTGATGGGGCTATTAAGCGGGGATAGATTTTGATTTTTGGAGTTATTATGAATATTAAGGAAGTTTTATTGAGATTAGAATATGTTAGAAACCAAGCAAACTTGTCAGCAAGAGAATTAAGTTTGCGTCTAGGCATGAGCGAACAATATTTTGCTCAAGTTATAAGAGGAAGAATAATGCTAAATGTTGAAAAACTATTACAAATTTTAGATATTTGTAATTTTTCAGTGCAAAGATTTTTTAGTAAAGATATTGATAGTTATGTTATTGATAATGAGGTCGAAGAGTTGGTGAACTCTCTTTCTAAAGATAAAAAGAAAAATCTTATAGAGTTATTGGCAATAAAAAATAAAGTCAGATTTAAGATGTCTGACTTTTTTTTTGTTTTATTTAAAATATTCAACCTCGCTGAAGGAAAAGCATCCGTCTATTCCTACCGTGATATGGTCTACAAGTTCAATCCCAAAAGAGTTTAACCACTTAAATATGTTCGTGGTGCATATATCATCATTTCTTGATGGCTCGCAAGATGCTTTTGGATGGTTATGGCAAATTACAACCCTTGTCACGTTATTAAGTACACAAAAATCTGAAATATCCTTCTTTTCAATTTCTACCTGGTTAGACTTGCCAACTGCGATCTTTTTTATGCACTTGATATCATTATCTTTGCTTAATCCAACCGCATAGAATTCTTCATGACTTTTACCCGTCATAAAACTTTTGAAAAAATCGACAATTTCTTGAGTTGTTTTTAATGATTTTGTTTTATATGCCTTGTTGGTTCTAACATAGTCCGCTATGTGCCTAATAAACGAAATTTCTTTAGCTGATGCCATGGATAAATTTCCTTCACGCATAAGGTCGAGGTAATGTGCATCCAAGATTTCTTGATAGGAACCAAATTTTTCCAAAAGATTTGATGCTATCATTTCTAAATCAGCCTTTTTATGAATGACATAGGATAGCATAAAAATGGTTGCCTCTTTTTCCGTCAGTGAATAGACACCTTTTTGATATATTTTATCTTGAATGTTCTTCAATAAATATTTTTCGTCAATCATGCTATAAAAATATCAAAAAAAACAAAAAACATCAAATATTTTGCTAAAAAAAAAATGTTTAATTTCTTAAAAAGATTATTAAAAGAATTTTTAGTTTTAATTGAATTTGTATATATTTAACGTTTAAAAAATTAAATGATGATTAAATATTTAATTTTAGTTTTAATTATTAATTGTGTGGTTGTAATATTATAAAATTTGGTTATAAAACTTTAATTTTTACTTAATTTAAATTTTTATCATTCTTTGTCAGTAAGGCGCTGGACAACTATTGTTCCTAGTGAGGATACTACCTGTGATAGAACAATTTTAATTTGATTGATTTCCTTGATTGATTTATTTTTGGCTATCTCGGTTGCAAATGCTGTTGCCAAAAGCGTGACCTGTTCTGCTGAGAGTTCTTCCATATTAAAAATATATGTTGCAAGATAATTTTTTTGTTTTTAATTGCCAAAAAAAGTGATATAATTATCTTTGATAAATAATTTCGCTATTTTATTCGCTTGCTATAAATAATAAATATTTACATAGTATTGGCATGGTTAATTCAAGTTCGTACATTAAGTTTAGGAGGAAAAATGAATCCAAAAGTTTCTACCTGGTTTTTAAAGGGAGTTTCACATTTTTTAAATTTGAAGCCGGCTCCCATGATTGAGGGAAGTGGTTGTGTTAAGAGGATAGCAAACTATTGCATTATTAATAAATATAAAAAGGCATTAGTGGTCACCTCAAAAACCTTGCTGGAGCTTGGCTCATTACAAGCATTTTTTGAGTCGCTTAAAAGAAATGGAATAGAAAGCATTGTTTATGACAATATAGCTGGTGAGCCAAATTTTGTGCTAGCAAAAAGCATTATAGATTTTTCCAAAGACTTTGAGCCAGATGTTGTGATTGCAATTGGTGGAGGTTCTGTATTAGACGTTTCCAAGCTTGTTTCCGCTGGACTTGCAGATTTGAACAAACCGCTAGAAAAGTTTTCTGGTTTGCTTAAGGTGAGAAAAAGGCTTCCTTTGATAGCGGTCCCTACTACCGCTGGAACTGGCTCTGAAACCACCTTTATTTCTGTTATTACGGACGCACAAGGAATAAAGCGAACAATTGTTTCTCCAAAAATCATTCCAAACCTTGCCGTTTTAGATGGGGAATTGACAGTATCATTGCCAAAGGAATTGACGGCATCTACCGGAATAGATGCACTTTCCCATGCAGTGGAGTCCTATCTTTCAACATGCACAAAAAAAGCTCATGACTTTTATGCTCCAACCGCCATAAACATGATTTTTAATAATTTAAAAAATAGTTATGACAATCCTGAAGATTTAAACTTTAGAAATAAAATGCTAAAGGCCAGCTATCTTGCCGGAGTTTCCATGAATAACGAAATGGTAGGATATGCCCATGCCTTTGCACATCAGTTGGGTGCGCTATATCACATTCCACATGGCAATGCTATTGCAATGACCTTGGTAAAAGTTTTGCAGTTTCAGCAAGAAAGCGCCACAAAAAAATTGGCTGAGCTTGCCATTTACTGTGGATTTTCTAAAGAGGGTGAGAGTGAACAAAGAAGTGCCAATATATTTATTGAAAAAGTGGATGAGCTTATCACATCTTTAAATTTAAAACAAAATTGTAAGCAGCTAAAAAGCGAGGATTATGAATTTATTATACAAAACGCCTTTTATGAAACAGCAAGAAGATATCCAGTGAGCAGATTTATGACCCATGACGAAGCGGTTGCCTTTTTAGATTCGATCAAGGGGGAAGAGGCTTGAGAGCGATATTACAAAGGGTAAACTTTGCCAGTTTAAAGGTAAATGAAAGGCTTGTTAGTAAAATAGAAAATGGACTTTTAATATATTTAGGTATAAGTGTAAATGATGACCAAACCAAAATTGCTCAGCTTGCAAAAAAGATTTTGAACTTAAGAATTTTTAAAGACCAAAATGACAAGATGAATTATTCAGTTTTGGATGTAAAAGGTGAAATTATGTTGGTAAGCAATTTCACTCTATATGCTGATGCCACAAGAGGTAATCGACCTAATTTTGCTGGCGCAATGGATAGCCTAAATGCCCTTGTTTTGTATAACAATCTGGTTGATGAACTTAGAAAGTTCAACATTAATGTTGTAACAGGTGAGTTTGGAAAGCACATGCATATAGATGTGCAAAACGATGGCCCTGTCAATATTATATTGGAAATATAATAGGATATTTTAAAAGCAATCTAAAATTTGGGACCGTTTAAAAATAAATGTATGTTTAATTTTGTACACTGATGTGCTTAATATTATTTGATGATTTATTTAATTTAACTTTAGAAAGTTCAAAATTTTTTAGATAACGGTTTGTTGTGAATTTAAATAGGATAATTCAAAAAAATAAGTGGTAAAATAAACACTTATTTTTTTAAACTTTTTTTCAATTGTTTTATTTTAATATTTTTGTCAATCAAAATAAAAGGCTTGAAATAGTGAAAAATAAGAAAAATTGTTGAATTTATTTGTTACATTAAAATTAACTATTCTATGTCGTAAAAGTCCTATAGAGCTTTATATTTATGAGTTTTAACCAAATTTAGTTCTTAAACCTACCTTGAGTTTTTTTCATATATAAAAGATATGAGGGATTATTTAAAAAATATAGAAAAAAATTGTGTGTATTTTAATAGTAACGAAGACATGGCTAGGCATTGTACTTTTAAGTGTGGCGGACGGGCAAAGTTTTTTTGTGTGCCAAAAAATTTAAGAAGTTTTATAAAAGTATTAAGATATTGCAATCTTGAAGGTTTAAAGGTTTTTGTTTTAGGAAATGGCAGTAACACACTTTTTAAAGACTTTAACGGAATTGTTATTTCAACACAAAATTTAGATAAAATTAAAATCAAAAACAAGGTTTTGGCACAGTGTGGGGTAGAGTTTTCCAAATTGTCGCAACTTTGTTTAAAGAACTCTCTTACAGGTTTTGAGTTTGCTACCGGCATCCCAGCCTCTGTTGGAGGTGGGGTTTATAATAATGCGGGAGCTTTTGGTGGTGAAATAAGTCAAATTATAGATAAGGTTAGGCTTTTTGATGGTAAAAAATGTTTTTGGTTAAACAGAGAGGAAATGGACTTTGGATATAGAAAGAGTATTGTTCAAAAGGATGGACTTTATGTTCTAGAAGTGGTTTTTTGTTTAGAAAAGGGAGATAATAAAAAAATTCAGGCAACAATGTTAGATATTTTACAAAAACGTAAGGCTAAACAACCACTAAACTTTCCAAGTGCGGGAAGTGTTTTTAAACGCCAAGGTGAAATTATTCCGGCAAAAGTGATTGACAAGTTGGGTTTAAAAGGTTTTAATATAAATGATGCGCAGATAAGCGAAAAACACGCAGGCTTTATTATCAATAAAAAAAATGCTAGTGTTTATGATATTGAAAAATTAATAGAGCTTACAAAACAAAAGGTTTTTGAAAAAGAGGGCATAATATTAGAGCAGGAAATAGAAATTGTTGGAGATTAGAATATGATTTTATTTGGTGATTATCACACTCACACACCCTATAGCCATGGAAAGGGGACTATTTTAGAAAACGCAATTGTTGCCAAACAAAAGGGTCTTAAAGAGATTGCAATTACCGATCATGGATTTGGGCATCTTGCTTGTGGCATGAAGTTTAAAGACCTTGAAAAAATGAGGGATGAAATTGAAATTGCCAAGCAAAAGACGGGCATTAACATTTTGCTTGGAGTTGAGGCAAATCTGATTTCTTTGGATGGGAGTATTGATTTGAGCAAAGAACAAATCAAACTTTTTGACATAATTTTGATGGGACATCATTATAGCGCAAAGCCCAAAACCTTGCCTGATTTTTTTTCCTTGATGCTTGGGAATATAACCCCTTTTGTTAAGGATAGTAAAACGCAAATACAAAAAAACACGGAAGCAATTATGCGTGCAATTGACAAAAATCCTATTGATATTCTCACACATATGGGTTATGGAATGAGGGTTGACTTTTTAAAGATTGCAAGGCAGGCAAAACAGGCTGGAATCTATATTGAGCTTAATGGAAAAAGAATTAACTTTTCCCAAGAGGTGTTTTGCCAAATGGCGGAAGAAAAAGTTAACTTTGTTGTAGATTCAGATGCTCATAAAAGCGAAAATGTTGGCGAATGTAACAGGGCGATGAATATGATTTTGAAAAATAACATTGACCTTGAACTTGTTGGCAATGTGGACAAGCTGTTAAAATTGAAGAGGGAAAGATGAGTTTTATAAAAGATGTTAAAGATGAAATTATTTCATTTAAAATTGAAAACGATTGTTGTGCACTTGCCTTCATTGCGGGTGTTTTATACTCAAGTGCAAACATAAAACAAAAAGAGGACAATTTTGAAATTTCTTTTGTTTGCGACAACATGGAGCTTTTTCATTTTATTGATGACCTGGTTGAAAAGCATTATGGTTCGAGTTTAATAATTAAAAGGGATGACTCACCCCTTCTTAATAAGCAGGAGAGCTATCTTGTAAGTTTCCCTGGATTGATTGCCAAACAAGTTCTTTTAGATTGCTTTTTGATTTCGCCTATAGATTTTAAAATTAAGGGTCGTGACAATTTTGAGGAGTTTTTAAAAGAGGAGTGTTGTGAAAGCAACTTTGTTAAGGGTGTGTTTTTGATGATTGCCACCTCTTCCATTAAATTGAGTGAAAAGGCCTATGAAAAATCTACTAGTGGCTATCATATGGAATTCACATCGCATGACTATAACTTTTTGAATAGTTTGTCTAAGGTGCTGGCAAACAAGGGAATTTTGGCGAAACTGGTTGAGAGAAAAAAACAATTTGTGTTATACTTGAAGGAAGCTCAACTAATTTGCGATTTACTCACCTTTGTTCAGGCATACAATAGTGTGCTGGCGCTACAAAATGAAATTGTGGCGCGGGAGATGCGAAATGCGGTCAATAGACAGACAAACTGCCTAAGCGCCAACATTTCAAAAACGGTGAGCGCAAATATGAAGCAACTTGAAGCAATTGATATTATAGACTCCACAATTGGAATAGAGGCGTTGCCTCAAGAACTTCAGGATGTGGTGCTATTAAGGCTCGCCAACACGGAAGAGAGTCTTAGCGAACTGGCTAGGCTTAATCCAAACCTTACAAAAAGTGGGCTTAATCATAGGTTTAGAAAGCTTATAAGCCTTGCAAACGAGCTTAAAGATTAGGAGGAAAAATGGATAATTTTGTGCATTTGCATGTACATACTGAATATAGTCTTTTAGATGGTGCTACAAAGATTGATGAGCTTGTTGCAACCTGTAAAGAGAGGGGTTGTCCAGCAGTTGCAATTACCGATCATGGAAACATGTATGGTGCGATAAACTTTTTTGAAACCTGTTTAAAACATCAGATAAAACCCATTATAGGTTGTGAGTTTTACATTTGTCATAACCTAAACAAAAAAGAGGGCAAGGCTGATATTGGTCACCTTGTTTTGCTTGCAAAAAACGAGGTGGGATATCAAAACCTTTTAAAACTAAATTCCATTGCCTTTGTTAAAGGCTTTTACTACAAACCAAGAATAGATTACGATGTGTTAAAAGAGCACTGCGAGGGGTTGATTTGTCTAAGTGCCTGTCTGGCCGGGCACATTCCTCAACTTATTCTTCAAAGACGCTATGATGAGGCGGAACAGCTTGCACTTAAAATGCGTGACATGTTTGGGGAAGATTTTTATCTAGAAATTCAAAATCATGGTTTGGCGGACCAAATTGAAATTTTAGAGCCTATGGAAAAGCTTTCTAAAAAGACGGGAATAAAGCTAGTGGCTACCAATGACGTTCACTATCTAAAAAAGGAAGATTCCGAGGCGCAAGATGTTCTTCTTTGTGTTCAGATGAACAAACAGGTTGATGACCCAGACAGAATGAAGTTTGAAACTCAGGAGTTTTATCTTAAAACAGAAGATGAGATGAGGCTGGCTTTAAATGGTTATGAACAGGCGCTTCAAACAACTTTAGAGATTGCGGAAAAGTGTGACCTTGTAATAAAGAGCAAATCACATGGAGATATAAAGGGCGTTGACAAAAAGTATGTGCTTGCTGCAAATGAAAACTTTATTCCGCTCTATAGTGTGGAAGGAATGACCACCTATGAATTTTTAAGAAAGATGACTTTTGATGGTTTAAAAAGAATTTATGGCGACTATGACCAAGTGATAAAAGATAGGGCGGAGATGGAACTTCAAATCATCAATGAACAGGGTTTTGTCGAGTACTTTTTAGTTGTTTGGGATTATGTTAACTATGCTAAAAGTCAGGGTATACCAGTTGGACCTGGAAGAGGTTCTGGCGCGGGAAGTATTGTAGCTTATGCTATTGGAATAACCATGGTTGACCCCATGAAATACTCCTTGTTGTTTGAGAGATTTATCAACAAGGAAAGAATATCTATGCCCGATTTTGATATTGACTTTTGTCCAATTAGAACTCCTGAAGTAGTTGATTATGTAAAAAGAAAATATGGCGAAGACCATGTTGCCATGATAATTACCTTTGGTACAATGGCGGCGAAAAACGCACTTAGAGATGTTGCAAGAGTTATGAGAATGCCTCTTTCACAGGTTGATAAACTTACCAAACAAATACCATTAAAACTTCCGGACGGAATTAAAAAACCTCCCGTATTAAAATATTATTTTGGAACAACGGGCAAACCGGAGAATGATAAATTTATTGTACCGGACCTAAGAAGGGCGTATGAAGAGGATGACTTTGTAAAAAGGGTGGTCAATCTTGCTATTAAACTTGAGGGAACTCCAAGAAATACCTCTGTTCATGCTGCCGGCGTTCTGATTGCTCCAAGACCTGTCGATGATTTTGTTCCACTTGCAAAAAATGGCGATGATGTTACAACCCAGTATAACATGATTGAGCTTGAGCATTTAGGTCTTTTAAAAATGGACTTTTTAAGATTAAAAACGCTAACCGATATTGATGACGCGGTTAAAAATGTTAAAAAAAATAAGGGAATTGACATAGACTTTTACAACATGGAATATGACGATGCCAATGTGTACAACCTTATAAGTACGGGTAGCACCGAGGCAATATTCCAGTTGGAAGGTGGCGGAATGCAAAAGTTCATGAAGGACCTAAAGCCGGACTGTCTAGAAGATATCATAGCGGGTGTGGCTTTATATCGTCCTGGTCCTATGGATTCCATTCCAAGATATATCGATGGCAAAAGAAATCCAGAAAACATTGTGTACGACCATCCTTGTTTAGAGCCAATTTTGAACGTGACTTATGGTTGTATAGTGTATCAAGAACAGGTTATGCAAATCTTTCAGGTTATGGGTGGTTACACCTTTGCTCAGGCGGACAATGTTAGAAGAATCATGGGTAAAAAGAAAAAGGAACTCATGCCTATAGAAAAAAAGAAATTCATTTATGGCGAGGAGGAAACTGGAATACCAGGGGCAATCAAGCTTGGAATTTCCGAAGAGGTTGCAGAAAAGGTATTTGGTGAGATGGAAAGTTTTGCTAGTTATGCCTTCAACAAATCACATGCAGCAGCTTATGCATATCTGACCTATCAAACTGCTTACTTAAAATGTTATCATGAGGTTGAGTTTATTACCGCAGTTATCAACAACAGAATAACAAACCTAGATGAAATTAAAAAATATGTTTTGTACGCAAAAAAGGAAAACATTGAGGTTCTGCCTCCAGATATAAACCATTCATATTCCGTCTTTACTGTTGAAGATGGCAAGATACGTTTTGGTCTTGGTGGACTTAAAAACGTGGGTGTTGGTGTTATTGACTCAATCGTTAAAGAACGTGACCAAAATGGAAAATTTTTGGACTTTATGGACTTTGTTTCAAGAGTTGACACTCTTGCACTTAACAAACGTTGTTTGGAAAGCTTGATTTTAAGCGGAGCCTTTGATTGTTTTGGAAAATATAGAAGCCAACTGATGAATGTTTTTGACCTTGCTGTAGAGCGTACCATGCGTGACAGAAAGAGTAGGGCAACCGGTCAGTTTTCATTATTTGATGTGGATAACACAATGAAAAAATACGATGATTTAGATTATCCAAACATAAAGGAATTTAGCAAAGATACAAAGCTTAAGCATGAAAAAGAGGTGGTTGGAATTTACGTTTCTGGGCATCCTCTTGATGAATATATGGATAGATTTAGTGGGTTTTCTTTGACTTCTGACATGTTATTTAAGGAGGAGCCTGAGGGCGATGAGGATATGCTTCAAGAACAGTCTTTAGGCTTTGAAGATGGCTCGCCTTTTACTTGTGGAGGAATTATTACAGAAATTTCAAGAAAGACCACCAAAAGCAACAGAGAGATGGCGTTTTTAAAGCTAGAAGATTTAATGGGGTCTATGGAGATTATGCTTTTCCCTAATATTTATGCTAGATATAAAAACCTTTTGGAAGAAGACAAAATGGTGTCTATCAGTGGAAAGTTTTCGATAAAAGATGGTGGAATAACTCTTATTGCAGACAATTTGAGTTTTTGGAAAAAGGAAGAGGAACAAACCAAAGAAATTAAACCTCATGGGGCAATTTGCGTGGTTTTTGACACCGATGATGAGGCTTTAAAAAAGGAGATTTTGTCCTTGACTGGCGAATATATTGGTGACGATGATGTCTACTTTAAATCTAAAATAACAAAGAAAAGTTTCAAGTGCACAAAGACAACTAAGATTAATACCAACTTAATCAATGACCTAATAGGGCTTTTAGGCGAGGAAAACTTAATAGTAAAGGAGGGCGTATGAACCTACTAATTTTAGCAAGCGGCGGAGATGCTCCTGGCATGAATGCGTGTTTGTATGAGATTTGTAAGGGCTTAAAAAAACATAACCTTTTTGCCTCGCTCTATGGCTTCAGAGGACTGGTAGAAAATAAAATCACTCCCGTCAACTTAAAAAAATTACAAGCTGAAAGCAAAAAAGCTGGAGTTTTATATAAAACTTCCAGATGTGAGGAGTTTAAAACCCAACTTGGTTTTAAAAAGTCATTAAAAAATTTGGAAAAGAATAAAATTGACGTAGTTGTTATTTTAGGTGGAGATGGCTCATTTAAAGGAGCAAAAGAACTTGTAAATAATGGAATAAAGGTCATTTTTATTCCATCAACAATAGACAACGATATGCCTTTTGAGGTTTCTTGCATTGGTTATAATACCGCGGTTAATGCTTGTTTAAACTACATAAATAACGTCATGCCAAGTATGGAGGCCTTTGACAGGGGTTGTGTTTTTGAGGTTATGGGAAGAAACAACCCATCCATTTGTAAGTGTTGCGGGGAAAGAGCTAATGCAGGTCTTGTTATAGTTAGCCAACAAGACACCTTGACTATTGACTTTAATAAAAATTCCAATATTGTGATTCTTCAAGAAAATCTTTTAAATAAAGATGTGGTTGCAAAAAGGTTGGAAGAAAAATATGGTTTTGAGTTTAAAAGCGCAAGTGTTGGTTATGTTCAGCGTGGAACGGCTCCAACAAAGGAGGAAATTAAACTTTGTAAATGTTATGCCAAACTTGCAATCAAGGCAATCAAAGCAGGTGCTTTTCCATGCTTATTAAACATTTTGAACTCAGAACAAACAATAATTCCGTTGTGAAATCTTGTCAAATAACTAAACACTTTAAAATTTTGGCATAAAATGTTGAAAATAGTTGAAAAATGGGTTAAACTATCGTAAAAAGTAAAAATTTCAATAAAAAAAATAAAAAGGAGAAATCATGCTTGTCATCATTTCAGGCTGCTCGGGAGTTGGTAAAGGAACTGTCATAGGAGAGCTTTTAAAAAAAATTCCAAATTCTCAATTTTTAAAAACTTGCACAACAAGAAAAATTAGAGAATCTGAATATGGAGCAGACGAAAAATGTCCCTATATTTTTGTCACAAAAGAGGAGTTTGACCAAAAGATAAAGGATGACCAGTTTATTGAGTATGAAGAAATTCACAAAAACTTTTATGGAATGCTCAAACAAACTGTAAATTCAATCATTGGAAGCGACAAAATTTATTTTAAAGATTTTGGTGTTTTGGGCAAACTCAATGTTTCAAGATATTTGGAAGGAAAGGAAAAAGTTTTATCTATTTTTTTAACCGCTCCAAGAGATGAGCTGGTAAAAAGACTTAAACAAAGAGGTGAGGCTGACATTGATTTGAGGCTTTCAAGAATGGAATTTGAAATGTCTTATATATCTCATTATGACTATGTTATCAATAATATTAATCTGGACAAAACGGTAAAAAAAATTGAAGCTTTGATTAAAAAACACAACAAAATTTGAGCTTGTTTATGAGCGTTAGAATTTTTAAATTTTCTTCAAATTAATTTATTTAATAAAAAGTTTATTTTTAAAAAACTTTGTTCCTTAAAAACTTGATTGAAAGGTTTTTGATGTGATAACATATAATAGTAAATAGCATTATATTATCGGAAGTTTTGTCTGAAAGCGCCGTAAGGCATTTTCAAGCAAAACTGATGCTAATTCAAACAGGAAGTGCTTGAGGAATCAAGCATATTGCGAAGCAATAATAAAATGTGAGTGAAGCGAACATTTTACTTCCTATAGTTTAGTTTGATGCAAAGCTAATTTTAAAGGAGAGCAAATTATGGCTTGGTGGGGATATTTAATTATTGCAATTGTGGTAATTGCACTTGTTTTTGTAATTTGGGCAATATCAGTTTATAACACCCTTATTAAAATGAAAAACAATGTAGACGAAGCTTTTTCAACTATGGATGTCTATATGAAAAAGAGATATGATTTGATTCCAAATCTTGTTGAAACTGTAAAGGGATATGCTAAACATGAGAGTGAAACCTTGGAAAAGGTAATTTCCGCAAGAAACTTGGCGGTTAACTCAACCACTCCTGAAGAGCAAATAAAAAATGAGAAAAATTTAACAAGTGCTCTTAAAACTCTTTTCAATGTTGTTGTTGAAAGATACCCTGATTTAAAGGCAAATCAAAACTTTATCGATTTGCAAAATTCACTTAAATCTATTGAGAGTGAAATTGCTAGTTCTAGAAAGTATTATAATGGCACTGTTAAAGTTTACAATGTTAAAAGAGAGGTTTTTCCTTCAAACATAATTGCAAGTATGTTTAAGTTTGAAAAAAGAACTCTTTATGAAATTACAAATGAGGAACAAAGAGAGACAGTTAAGGTTCAATTTTAATGGGACAAAACATTTTTAAAACATATTTAAGTAAAATTGTTAGCATAGCATTTTCATTGCTTATGCTAATAATTTGTTTTTTTCCAGGAGTATTTTCCCTTTTATTCAAGGTGGATGTAAATGTGGAAGATAACTCCAATGAATATGTCATTGAAAGATATGATGTTGACGTTAAGGTAAGGCAAGATAATAGTTTTTACATAACCGAAAAAGTTCTTGCCAATTTTTTTGTTCCTTCCAATGGGATTTATAGAACTCTACCAAAAAGTGCAGAAGTAAGATTTGAAGAGGGTGGAAAAAAATATAGTTTAAATTACAAGGTCAAATATTCTTCAGTGATTTCTTCCCAACTTTATAAAACGGACAGTAGTAGTTCTAACTTTGTCTTTGTTCAGCTTGGAAGACTTGGTGCAAATTATTTGGGCGAAAAAGAGTTTGAACTTAGTTATGTTGTCTATCTTGGAGATGACAGAATAGGAGATTTCGACCAGTTTTATTTTAATTTAATAGGGAACTATTGGGATACAAAAATAAACAATACAAACATAACCATCAACTTTTATAAACCAGTAGAAAATCAAATGTATTTTTATATGGGCGAATATGGAAGTGATAGTGGTGCGGTTGTTTCTGCAAATGAGGATAAAACTACCTTTGCTTATTCTTCAAATCAAACCCTTTTACCTGGAGAGGGCTTGACGGCAAGAGTTAAATTGCCACAAGGTTATTTTGAAGTTTCAAGAAGTTTTAGGTTCGATATAATTTTGTTGGTGCTAGTCATTATCTTTGCCGTTATCATCATTTTCACTTTTAAAAGGACTCACAACAAGGGTATTTTAATTCCCGTTGTCAACTTTGAACCACCAAAAGAAGTCAATTCTGCTGAGGTGGGATATCTTATCGATGGCAAGGTTGACAATGCAGATGTGGCATCCTTAATTGTTTATTGGGCATCAAAAGGATATTTAAAAATTAGGGAGAAAGGAAAAAATTTATTTTTAAGCAAACTCCAAACCCCTCAAAACCTAAAAAAATATGAGCAAACTCTTTTTGATAAAATATTTGAAAGCGAGTATCTTCACGAGGGGCAAAACGAAAAAGAGGTTGATGTTAAAACTCTGGGTGAAAAGATATACATGGAAGTCTTTTCCCTTAAAAAACAAATTGAAAAAGAAAACAAAGATAAAATTTTTAAACAGTCCGCAGTGACTGCAAGAACCACATTCTCTTTTTTGTCCGCTATAATTATGGGACTAGTTACCTTTAAAGTCAATTATCAACAAGTTAGCTTTGTGAGAATTGTTATTGGTCTATTTATTTCATTAGTTTGGTTCTTTGTACTTTTAGGTTTAATTGCTATAAAAGACAAATTTGGAACCTATAACAATCAAAAGAAAAAGACTAAAATCATCTTTTTTTCAATTGCTTCAGTTTTAATTTTATCTGCCTATAGCTTTGTTACTTATAATTTTTATTGTGACCCCTTCTTTTTGACCTTTTTAGCTGTAATTTTAGCAATTATTTCAGTATTATTGATTTACAAGCTCAACATAAGAACCGATTATGGTCTAAAAATTCAGGGTGAGTTGGTTGGTCTTAGGGAGTTTATTGAACTTGCAGAAAAGGATAGGCTGGAGATGCTGGTAAAAGAAAACCCTCAAGCTTTTTATGAAATTTTGCCTTTTGCCTATGTTTTGGGCGTAAGTGAGGTTTGGATTAACAAGTTTGAAAATATTGCTATCGACATTCCAACTTGGTATAGTTCAGATTCAGACTTTTTAACTAGCTATCTTTTAATTAGAACGCTAGATGTAAATTTGCGTAGAATTAACACACAAATTAATTTTAAACCGGTTTCAAATTCATCAGGTAGTGGAAGAATTGGCGGAAGTGGCGGTGGAAGAATTGGTGGCGGTGGCTTTAGTGGAGGCGGCTTTGGCGGAGGCGGTGGAGGTCGCTGGTAAATGAACTTTGTTCATGTGAATAATAAAGGCCCAAAAAACTTCAAACCTTGTTTTAGTTTATTAAATCAATATATAAAAGCTTTTATATCTAATAGACAAATATTTAAAAGTTGGCATTATTTTGAACTGTTTGAAATGTGATAACATTTATTGAAGCAAAATACACTTTGATTAAATTAGAAATTGTATTTTAGAAAAAAGTTAACCACTAATTTATGCGGTTAACTTTTTTTAATAATTGGGTTTTTATTTTTTTTAAATTTGTTAAAGTTTAACAAAACAAACTGTTGTTTATAAAAAAGATTGAAGAAAATAGGTTGCTTAATTGCTCTTTATTATGAGTCTATAGCTATTTTATCTTAAAATATTAAAAATCAACATATAAAATGCATTTAGAAGGGGAAGTTCGCCCATTTTTATTTTATAATCAACCTCCTCGCAAAGATACATTATTTTTTTAAGTGCAACTGTTTGAAATTTGGTTGCATTCTGTCTGGCTTTTGATATTGCAAAAGGTTTTACACCAAGTCTAGATGCGAGTTCTTGGTCATTCAATGTGCTTGTTTTTGCTAAAAACATTCTTCTGATGTTTGAGTAGATTAAGGCTAAAATTGAATTTAAATCTTGTTTTGATTCTAGCATTTTTTTAATTTGAACAAATGCCTTGTCATTTTGTTTTTGAACTAAAAAACCTATTAGTGAAAAAACTTCAAATTCCTCGTTTGACTTTACAACTTGTTCTATGTCTTCTAGCTCAATAGTTTGTTTCGAGGAATAACTAATCAGTTTGATAAGCTCGTTATTTAATTTTGACAAGTTATTGTCACATTTCAAAATGAGATTTTTACATGCTTCAACAGTAATCATTTTATTGTATTTTTTTAATTTGTTGAAAATCATATTTTGCTGTTCTTGAATGGAAAATTCATTTTGTAAATATATCGCATTTTTTAAATTAGTAAAATCATTATTGGCGTCCAAAATCAAAAGTGTGGTGGATGGGTTAGGATTTTCTAGATATTTTTTTAATTCATCAAATTTATTTAATCTAACATTTTTTAAAACAACCATACGCTTGTTTGAAATAAAAGGAAGTTGGGCACAGGTTGCCAAAAACAAATTGTAATCAAAGTTTTCTTCATCAAAAAGGTTGTAATTTAATTCTTCATATTCTAGCGAGATAGCCTTTTTTAAAATTTTTAAAGTAAGGTTTTGCAGGTAAAAATCATTGCTACAAAGAATATAGCAATTAGCCGTGTCATTTGTTATGTTTGTCAACTTTAATTTAGGCTCCATATCCTTTTTAAATCTCCATTTTTAAGATTGAATATCCAATTGTTTAGATCTTGTGTTTCCTCTTGTGGCATGACAAGAGAACTTTGACTAACTCTATAATCCACATTTGTTATTGAGAGAGCATATTGAGAGTTTAACAATATATTAACATTGTCAATGTAATAATTCAAAATTTCTTCATCAATTTGTTCCAACTTGTCATTGACATACATAATCTTATATCCATCAATTTCAATTTCTATGGCCACTGGTTTTGTGCGAGTTATAACATATTTCACATTTAAGTTTTTCCCGCTATAATCTTCACCAAAATGAATCACCTTGTCCACATCATAATCATCATAAAAATTGTTCAGTAGTTCGTTTTCGCTTTCTGTTGGCATTATTACATAATCAACTGTTTTAATTCTGCCTCTTTTTAAAAATTTTACCAATTGTTCAATATCTTTAAAGTCGCCAATTAAGATTGATTGATTGTTAGATATTATGAGAGAATACTGGCTATTGTTGTTGTCAACTTGCATTATGTTAAGGTTGTCATATTTTTTAGGAAGTCCTAGCAAGATTCCATAAATCAAGGAAAAGATAAAGAGGGCGGAACAAACAATTGTTTTATATGTTTTTTGCATCATAACAAATCCGCTTACAATAAACATGCCAATGTAAAAACTTATTATTCCAGCAAAATCAAGGGCTACTAGATTTATAACAGAGGAGCTTACGTTAGCGATTAATTTTGTAATTTTGATAATTATGGAAAGCAACCAGTGTACTGGTGTCAAAAATATTCCCAAAGCTGGAATGATTAAGGTGCAAATAATCAGTATTACAAGCATGACAAAGGCAACTTGAAAAAGCGGGATACAAATGAAGTTGGTCACAACCGAAAGAAGGGAAACACTTGTGTAGTATTTAGCAATAAAAGGAAGTATTCCAATTTGCACGCAAATTGTGAGAGCGAGTGGACTTGAAACAAACTTTGGCAGCTTTAGTTTTGCAAAAAGGGCTTGAGTGGGTTTTGCCAGTAATGCAATGCAAAGCACACTCATAAAACTCAGTTGGAAACCTGCGTCAAAAACAGACATGGGGCGAATTAACAATATCACAATACCAGAAAGTGAAAGAGAATTTAAAATATCATATTGTCTTCCTAAAGCAGCTGCAGAAAGCATGACAATGCTCATTACGGTAGCTCGTACAACTGAGGGAGAGAAGTTACAAAGATAACAATAAAAAAGCAGTACAACAGAAGCAACCAAAAGCCTAACCCATGGTTTGGCTTTTAATCTATTTAAAATGAAATTGACAACACCTATTAAAAATCCAACATGCAAACCAGATACCGCTAACGCATGCGCGATGCCGGAAACTCTGAAAGATTCTGAAATTTCTTTGTCCAAACTGGACTTATCTCCAAAGAGCATGCTGTATGCCAGGTTTGCACTTTCTTTTGGCATGTTTTTTAATAACAAGTTTTTAACGCTTTGTCTAAAACTTTCACCAATGGTGAGTTTTGTGGTTGTGGATAGGGTTATGTCATCATTATCTATTTTGCAAAAGTAAGGGGCTCCGTTTTTATATGCAAAGCTAGAATATTCCCCCAAAGAAAATTGAGTTATGGTTTCTATTTCGCCAATAAATTCTATTTGGGTTCCAAGGTCAAGCTCTGTCCCGCTAATAGTAGCTGTAATATTTTTTTCGTTATCCCCATTAATTTTCACATTTGTCAAAACCACTCTTTGATAACCAACGTAACTTTGGACATTGCTGACTCTTCCACTTATGGTTTGTTCGCCAACGAATATCTTTCCTTCAAAATTGTTGTAACCTATTAAAAAAGTGCAAATGCCAAGAATAAAAGCCAGGCAAACACAAGCAAACTTTTTTACTGCTTTTCGTTTTATGGAAATCAAGGCAAAAATTAAAATGGAACCAACAAAAAAAATTATATGAAAAATACTTCCAGATAAAAGTTCGTTAGCAAAAAATATTGCCAACGCAAATGTTACAAAACAAAAAAATAGTATTCTGAAATTAATTATTTTTTTCATATTTTTTAAGTTTTAAAAATATTTTTTTAAAGCACAGAGCTTTTGCATTTAATTGTAACACAATTTTTAAACAAATAACAAATATTAACAAAACTTTTGTCTTACGCCTTTAAACTCATTCAAGGAAAACTGATGTTAATAACAAAACTAAATCTGCCTTAGCGGTCAAATATAATGCGATAGCAATAAAAATGTGGGTGAAACAAATAAAACAACATTATTGTTTAATATTCTAAAAAAACCTAGTTTAATAATTATTATTTTAAAAATAGACATAATAATTAAAATATATAAAAAACTACAAATTAATTTAAAATTAAATTGTTTGACAATAAAAAAAAGATATTGCATAATAATTAAAAATAAAGGTTTTAAATGGAAAAAAATCAGGAAAAAGAGGTTAAAAAAACAATTGATGGCAAACCCTTGCCATCTCTTCCTCCACGTCCTCCCAAAAAGCCGGAACAGAACCTAGAAAAAAAACAAATTGATGAGTCTTTGCCAAATGCTGAGAATAATGTTAATTTAACAGAAAATAAAGAAAATGATAAACTAAAAAAGGAAAATTCAAAAAATAAAAGATCTAACAAAAAACTATATTTGATTTTATCGCTCTGCCTTGCCTTAGTTTTGGTTTTTGCAGTTGGAATTTGGCTAGGAATATATATTAAAAATGGAAAAACTTTGCTTCTTCCAGAAAATTATAATTTAGAGGTTTTAGAAATTAATGACAAAACCTATCTAATGTTTGACCAAATTGAGGGTGTTGAAAAATATATTTTCAATATACAAGCTGACGAGGAAAGGGTGGAAATTGTCAGTGAAAAAAATATAATTGATGTAAGTACATACTTTAATCAGGAAAAATCTTTTAAAATAAGTGTCAGAATACAAGGGAAAAGTGAACGCTCTCGTAGCGAACAATCAAAACAATTGATTTATGAGGGCGGGGTAAAATTATTAGCTCCAACTATTTCCTATTATGCTCAAAACAACCAGTTGATGTTTGAAAAGGTTGAAAATGCTGATGAATATGACATCTATTATATAAAAGAAAATCAAGTTAATTGTTTTAACGTCACCTCTAATGAATCACTTGTGAAAGTAAATTGTGATTTTGAAAAGGGGAATTATCTTGTATTTGTAGTCGCAAAAAATTCTTCAAGTGGGGTTATAAGTAAAGCTTCAAATTTAGTGCAAATTGTTTTAACGGATATCCAACTTCCCGTTGTTTGGTTACAAGATGAAGTTTTGTTTGTAAGTTTAACTCAACTTTGTGATATAGAAATTCAGATTGGTGAACAAATTTATTTTTATAGACCTCAAGAATTGGAATGTCAAATCGACTTAACTATTTTTAATGTTTCGCTTTCAGGAAATGTCAGTGTTCGTTTAGTTTGTGATGGCAAAATAACTCAATGGGTCACTGTATAATCTAAATTAAATTTTTTTTGCACAGTTACAAACTTTTAACAATATCTTAAATCTTAAAAGTACTTTAACAAGAAATGTTAAGGTACTTTTTTATTTTAAATTGCTTAAAACTTCCAATACCGGCAAAAATCATTGAATTTTTATTGAAAATATTGCCGATGTAGGCTATAATTATTATAGGGAGATTATAAATGGCATTTTTATCTGTAGCAGAAATAGCTAAAAAATGGAAGATTAGTGAAAGGTCTGTTCGAAATTATTGTGCTCAAGGACGCATTGCAGGAGCATTCTTAACGGGAAAAACTTGGAATATTCCCGAAGATGCATTAAAACCAAATAGAGCTTCAAATAAAGTTTTTAGCGACAATACACTTTTAAATATCTTAAAAGAAGAAAAAGATATGCAACTAAAAGGTGGAATATATCATAAAACCCAAATTGCTTTGACTTACAATTCAAATCATATTGAAGGTAGCACTTTAACAGAAGACCAAACTAGGCTAATTTTTGAAACAAACACTATTGGAGAAACTGCTGGTGTTAAGGTTGATGATATAGTTGAAACTAACAATCACTTTAAGTGCGTAGATATGGTTATTGACAATGCTAAAAAAGAATTGTCAGAAAAGTTTATAAAAGAGCTTCATTTTACATTAAAAATAGGAACAAGTGACAGTTTGAAACCCTGGTTTAAAGTTGGCGATTATAAAGCTAAACCAAATGAAGTTGGTGGCAACGAAACTTGTCAACCAGAAAAAGTCGCAGAAGAAATGAAAAAACTTTTAACAACTTACAATTCTATTGAAAATAAATCGATTGAAACAATACTAGAATTCCATAAACAGTTTGAATCGATCCACCCATTTCAAGATGGTAATGGCAGGGTAGGAAGACTTATAATGTTTAAAGAATGTCTTGCGAATAATATTGTTCCATTTATCATAGAAGATGAACTAAAATATTTCTATTATCGAGGATTAAAAGAATGGGATGACGAACATGGCTTTTTGATAGATACATGCTTAACAGCTCAAGATAAATATAAAAAATACTTAGATTATTTTAAAATAAAATATTAGTTTAAAAATACAAAAAGAAAAAGAAAAAAGTATTGAATTGTTCTTTGTGAGTTTGTAAACAAGATTAAAGAATAGGTTTAACAATAGAATTTCATTATTTGCTTTAATCATTTTTTTAAATATGCAAAAGATAGTGTTAAGAGCAGAACAAAAGAAATTATAGACGAGTCAAGAAGAATTTATAGATGATGTTGCAATTTATACGATTGAAAGTGTCTTCAAATTTTTAAAAAAAAGTGTCTTTTATAATATTAACTATAAGAAGTAAAATGTTCGCCTCACTCACATTTATTATTGCTATCGCAATATGCTTGATTGCTCAAGCACTTCCCTTTTGAATAAACATCAGTTTTTCTTGAATGAGCCTAAAGGCGCTTTCAGACAAAACTTCCGATATAAAAAATCATTTTTAGACAAAAAGTATATATTTTATTAAATTGCGCAACCTTAACACAAATGGAAGATTTGGAGCAAAGGGTTAAAAAAATTAAAAAGAAACTCAAGGATAATAAAGATGTTGTGTCCAGATTTTTTGATGTGGCAAACACCAAACTAGCTCTAGTATTTTTGAAAAGTATGATAAATAACAAGCTTTTCATTGAGGGAATTGCAAATAAAATAACAGAATATTCTGAAAAAGAGATAACACTAGAGCAGTTGAGGGCGCAGATAGTTTGCATTGAAGAGATTGAGGAGGTAGATGAAAAAGAGGCTCCAGAAAGTATTCTTGTTGGAAAGGTTTGCATACTTCTTGAAAACAGCCAAAAAATTTTGGCGGTAGACATTGAGGAATATCCAACAAGAACGCCGGCAGAGCCTCCAACTTCTGCTGTAATTCAAGGACCTAGAGAGGGATTTACCGAAAGCATAAAAATCAATATTTCCATGATAAGAAAAAGATTCCCAACAAATGACCTTAAAATTCAAGACCTAAAGGTTGGAAGATACACTAAAACAAAAGTTATGGTGGTTTATCTGGATAGCATCGCGGATAAAAAGGTGGTCAAAGAGGTTGTAAACAAAATCAAAAAGATTGATATTGATGGAGTTGTCGACAGTTATAACATTTTAGAATTTTTACAATATAAGCCCAATTCAATTTTTAAGCAGGTTGGAAGTGCGGAAAAACCAGATATTGTGGCAGGTAGAATGCTGGAGGGAAGGGTGGCTATCATTGTGGATGGTTCACCAACTGTTTTGACCATACCTTTCATTTTTTTGGAAGATGTGCAAAATAGTAATGATTATTACACAAATCATCATTACGTGTCTTTTATTAGAATTATTAGAACTTTGGGTATTTTGACAGCCACAATTGCTCCTGGAGTATTTATTTCGCTCAGACTGTATCACTATAAAATTACTCCCTTAAAGTTTTTAATAACGATTGCAAACAGCACTCAAGGTTTGCCTTTTACTCCGCTCATAGAGCTTATTTTCATACTTTTGCTTTTTCACATACTCTATGAGGTGAGTTTGCGGTTGCCTAGATATTTAGGTCTTGCAACTTCCATTGTGGGAGCCTTGATTTTGGGAGATACTGGAGTTAAGGCAGGATTAATTTCTCCTCCTGGAGTTATCATAATTGCGATGAGTGTAATTTCGGTCTACACGGTTCCTGACCAGGCCCCACAGCTTACACTTATGCGTATTATATTTTTGATTCTAGGTGGCACCTTGGGAATTTTAGGGGTTGTTGGTGGAATGATTTACTTTGTAAACTACATGAATTCTCTAAATGAGTATACCGCTCCCTATCTTGCCCCCTTTTCTCCAAGTGTTCACAACGACTTTAAGGATGGACTTTTTAAGGCAAATATCACAGAAATGTATGACCGGCCAAAATCTTTTAGCCAAAAAAATACTAAGAGGTTGAGCGATGATAAATGAAATAAATGTAAAGCAAACAGGAATTTTGATGAGTATAGTTATGCTTGCAGATAAATTTGTAATTTTGCCGTCTTTGACATTTTATAAGGCAGGTTTTGCAGGTATTTTTGTTACAATCTTTTTGCTAAGCCTTGATTTGCTAATATTTTATCTGATTATTAAGTTTAAAGAAAGGCATCAAGATAGCAAAGTTGACCAGGTTTTAGTCAATAGTGTTGGTAAGTTTTTTACTAAGTTGGTATACATTATTCTTTTTGCATATTTTTTAATGCGAATTCTGTTATTGCTCAACGAAAATTTTACCTTTTTAAAAGACTTGGTGTACGAAGATGCTTCATTTTTTTTGTTCATACTTTGTTTGCTTCCAGTTGTCAATGCAATGACCTTCACTGGACTTCGTTCAATGGGTAGAAGTGCACAATTTTTTTATTGGTTTGTTGTTGCGGGACTTATCATAAGTATGATGGCGGGAGTATTTTCTTCTAGTTTTAATTTGCCTACCATTAAATTTAATAAGCAAATGTTATCAGCTCCTTTAAAGCTTTGCTTTTGGTTTTCTGATTATCTTTTCTTTTTCTTGATTGTTGATAAGATTAAGCTTGAAAAAAATTATGGAACAACTATTATGCGCTATTTGATTTTTACCGCGGTTCTTCTTGTTGTTTTAAACCTAATATTTGTTGGTCTTCATGACGTTGATACCTTCATTTATAAAGGTGCACTCGCAGATATTATTCAGTTTAGTTCAATAAGTCCTGGCATAGGAAAGATTGACATCGTGGCGGTTTTGACCAAAATGTTTGTTATCTACTTTCAGTTTGGGGTCATGTTTTATTGCTTGAAAGAGGCATTGAACAATATAGTTGGAAATTTAAACATTTATCATTCCATAATTTTATTAGATTTCATAATTTTAAGTATTGAATATTTTTGTCTTGTTACCATGGAGAAAATTGTTGAACTGAGTTTGACCACTTTTAATTTGATAACTTTAGCATTTTTGGCCATTTTGCTTGCAATCTTCCTTTTTACACGTTTAAAGCAAAAAAGGAGGGGCTATGAAAAAATTTATTAATCACGTTTTTCAACGGCCTATTTTCGTGGTATTTTGCTTAATTCTTGTAATAATTTTGCCCTCAGCTTTGTTTAGAGAACCTGACAGTACAAGAAGATTGATAGTAACCGCACTTGCAGTGGATTTGGTTGAAGACGAAATAGAGATTTCCGCTCTTAGTTTTATCCCTGTGTCATCGACAACCTATCAGGAAAACTACAAGGTGTTTTCTGCAAAAGGAAGTTCGGTTTCAGAAGCCATTTCAAAGATAGGTCTTTACGTTGGAAAAACGGTGGCATTAACTCACACCGCGGTTGTAATTGTAAATCAGGAACTTGCAAGTAACGGAATTGTCAAATACATAGACCATCTAGCCAGAAGTAATGACATTTCAAATAAGACCGCCCTTTTGTGCACCGAAAAAAGTGCAAAAAACCTTTTACAAAAACTCAACGAACTTGATAGTTCCTCCGATCTTTCTGTACGAGATTTGGTTGCATTTAACACAAATAACATTTATTCAAAGACTTCAAATATAGGTTCATTTTATAGAGGTTATTTTTCACCTTCAGAGGTGTCAATGATAGGTTATTTAAAGTTGGCAGAAGAAGAGGGAATTGAACCTAATGACAATAGTGGCTCTGGCACCCAAGGCGGTTCAGGCTCACAAGGTGGCGGTGGAGCTCAAGGCGGAGGCGGTAGTCAAGGTGGCTCTGGCACCCAAGGCGGGGATAGTTCTCAGGGCGGCGGGGCATCACAAAATGGACAGGGTCAGCCAAACAGCAAAATCTTAAATGATGGAAGTGCCTGTGTGTTTAAAAAGGGGGAATTTATAACCATACTCTCTCCTGAACAAGTTTATCAATATAATTGGATTAACTCTAGTCAATATAAAAATATGTTCCAACTTTTTAATGTTACAGACGAGGTTTTTAAAAATGCAAATTTAACTTATAGAATTCAAGAAAAGAAGGAAAAATCCCAGGTAACTATGAAAAATGGCAGGCCTGTATATGACAACTTTTTGTTCTTGAGCATGGAATTAGAAGAGGTTGAACAAGACAACTTGAAGAACAATGAACTTTTGCTATATAAAAACTACTTTTCCGAAACAGTGAAGCTTTTGGCGCAAAATAAAATTAGAAGTGATTTCGCTAAAATATTAAACCTTGCGCGGGAATTAAAGATTGACATTTTTGGAATTTATGATATGTTTGATTCCCAACATGAAAAAGAGTTTAAAGAGTTTTTAAAAACAATTGAGGATAGTGATAACTATCTTAGCTATGTTGATATAAACCTTTATATTGAATTTTTGATTGTTTCATGAATAAAAGTCATAAAAGTAAGAAAACTAAGATAGAGGTGAATAATGAAAAAGAAGCTTTTAATTTTATCAATACTCTTTTCTTCAATAATGCTTGTTGGATGTAATAACGAGGCAAAGTTTTCTAAAGACACCACGATAAATGACTTTAATGTTTCTGGTATGAAATTGGAAAGTGTAAAAGAAAATTTGACCAACCAAATTAAAGCGAAAAATGAAAAGACAAAAATAACTTTAAAATATGATGATAAAAGCTATGAAATTTACGGTAAAGATTTACAACTGCCTAATGTTGAACAAATTGTTCAAAATGCTTATGAACAGACAAAGCCAAAAGACGTTTTTGAAAAGATTGGCGTTAAGAAGAGGGATAAGTTTGTTAATGTAAGGGCAGAGGACATGATGCAGGGGCTCAATCAAAAAATTGACGAGATTGCAAATCAAATCGAGTGTCAACCACAAGAGCCTGAAGTTGTCTTCAATCCACAAAAAGAAACCCCTTTTGAGGTTTCTAGTGAAAAGATGGGGGTTAGTGTAGACAAGGAAAAACTTTACACTTTAATAAACGAATCTCTTAAAACAGGCGACCAAGTTGACATTGAGATACCCGTTGTTTTAACATCCACAGAAACAACAAAAGATGAGGTGTTAAAAAATTTACAGGTGAGAGGAAGTTTTAGTACAAATTACTCTTCCTCGGTTGACGGAAGAAAACACAACGTTCAGCTTGCACTTTCCGCCTTCAATGGGTTGGTTGTAGAGCCAGAACAGGAAATTTCTTTTAATGAAATAGTGCAAAAAAATATAAATGACGATGATTTCCAAACCGCTAAAATAATATTAAATGGTCAATTTGTTGATGGTAAGGGCGGAGGAATTTGTCAGGCATCAACTACCCTTTACAACGCACTTTTGATGGCTGACTTAGAAATTTTGGAGGTGAACCCACATTCCTTGCCAGTTGGCTATGTATATCTTGGTTTTGATGCTATGGTGAATCGAGGAAGCTCCGATTTAAGATTTAAAAATAACACAGCTTATCCAATTTACTTTAAAACTTGGGGAGATGAAACAGATGCCTATGTTGAGGTGTATGGACAACCATGGGAGGATGGACTAAGTGTTAGACGTAGGGCAGAATTTGTGGGAACTATTCCTCATAATGGAGATAAAATCATTCCAGATACAGAAGGATTGTACAAGGATAAAATAACCTTTAAGGGAGAGTACTATAGAGTTAAGTATCCATGTGAGGGTTATGAGGCAAAAGCATATATAGATTATTTAAAAGATGGCGAAGTTTTAGAAGAAAAATTTATTAGACATGAAAAATATGGTCCAACTCAAGGAATAATCTATGAGGGCACAGAGGACCTTATTGAGGGGTTAACCCTTCCAGAAAACGATGTGAAGTATATTCCGCCACAAAGTCAAACCCAAACTAACGGTGAAACTGTAACAGAAAAAATACAAAATACAAACCCTCCTAAATATAATCCATAGAAGTTAGATTTAGCTTAAAAGTTTAGAAAATTGCTTTAAATAATGAAAAAAATGTTAGATTTTCATTTATAAAAGGGAGATGTCTTATTAAGCAATAAGATATCTCCCTTAAATTATTTTTATTAAATTTTGATAGGTTTAGGTTTTATTCAAAATTTTTGATATATTCTTTGAATGCCATTTTTGCATCATATGCATCTTCATCGCTATATCCATTTTCAATAGAAATTTCCTCACCTGATTCATTGCAAAGGGTGTCGTTTCGATATTTAGGTCTTATAAAGTCGCCTTCAATAATGACCTCATATAAAGTTTCGTCTTCCAAGGTGAGTTTCTTACTATACTTTCTGTAAACAAATTTTTGCTTGTTTTTTGCTTGTGGAGACTTTTTTTTAGGTTTATTGTAATTTTTGCTATAAGACACAACGCAATTTTTTTTTGCCTCATTATACGCTGCTATTGCAGCCTCTTCATCTTCTGAGGAGTATCCATTTCTTTCAGTTATAGGTCTGCCAGAACCATCACATAAAATTCCATTTATGAAAACCATTCCATTAATTTCTTCACGCATAGTTTTTTCCTTTGAAATTATTTTATCAAATATTGACGTTTCAGTCAATACGCATTTTTTAACAACTACTCAGCCTTTAAAAGGGATAGACACTTTTGAATTTTTGATTTTGTGTTATCTTTTAAGATGGTGCAAATTGTCCAAAGGTCTGGAGAGTTTTTTCTTTGACTTATTGCCACTCTAAGCATGGTGCAAACATCTGCCACATTTCCTTTGTAGGCGTTTGGATTTTTTTTGTATTCTTTGTTGTCAATACAAAAGCCAAGTTTTTCTGCCATTATTTTAATTTTATCAAACCATGTCTGTTTGTCATCGTTATAATCAAAGATTGAAAGATAACTTTCTAAAACCATTGCCATATCATTCTTGTTAATTCCAATAAGCTCATAGTCTTGAAGCTTGCAAGAATTTTCAAAAAACATATAGTTAAAGAAGGATTTAAAGTCGCCATACTTTGCAAAATCTTTTCTCTTTTTTTCGCCCGTTCTGTCTATAGAAAAAACTTTAATTGCATATTCTTTGTTGTCTTTCAAAATATTATAAAATTCAACATCAAATTCTTTTGAATACTCACAAACTCTGTCATAAACTTGCTCCGCAGAAAGGTTGGCTATGATATTTTTTGAAATGTCACAGAGTTTTGCCATGTCAAATAGGGGATTTGAGCTTCCTATCTTGTCTATTTGGAAATTGAAATTTTTATAGCTCTCCTCTGGGTTATTGAGTCTCCAAATCTCGTAGTTACTGTTGGCAAGAGTCAAAAGATATTCTAAAACTGCCTCTTTTGGAAATCCATTTGTCTTGAAGAACCTCATATCAGCTTCAGGGTCTTTTCTTTTGCTCATTTTTCGTTTGTTGCCAGTTTCTTCATCAATTTTACAAATTAAAGGTGTGTGAATATATTTTAATCTTTCAAAGCCAAGGGCATCAAAGATTTCTAGATGTGCGGGAAGGGAGGCGAACCATTCATTTCCTCTTACCACTACGCTTGTCCCCATTAAATGATCATCAACAGCGTGGGCGAAGCAGTAGGGTGGTATTCCGTTGTTTTTAATTAATACAATATCTTTACAATTGGCAGGCATTTCCCTTTCACCACCAATAAGGTCGTATGTTAAAATTTTATCATCCTTTTCCCCTTTAGATTTGAGCCTTAGGGCAAATGCTTTGCCTTGTTTTAAGTTGTTTTCAATCTGTTCAAAACTAAGGTTTCTACAAACATCTTTGTGTTCTAGTTCCTCATTTTCTTGAAGCATTTGTCTTCTGTTTTCTTTTATCTCTTCCAAAGAATGGGTCTGTTCACAAAAACAAGGGAAGGCAAGTCCACGTCTTACAAGTTCTTTTGCATAAGTCTTGTAAATATCAAGTCTTTGGCTTTGGATGTATGGACCATATTCACCCTTTTGTCCTTCCAAAGTCAAACCCTCATCAATTTCTATTCCATACTCTTTAAGTATTCCAAGAGCGACATCTCCGCTTCCTTCAATCTCTCTTTTTTTGTCGGTATCTTCAAGCCTAAAGTAAAAGATTCCGTTTGAATTTGAGGCAATAAGTCTATCAATAAATGCGGAAAAAAAGTTTCCAATATGCAGGTAGCCGGTTGGGCTAGGCGCGAATCTTGTAACCAGTCCACAAGTTGTTCTCTTAGGATATTTTTTTTCATAATATTCGGGTGATTTTGCATTTGGGTATAAAAGGTTGGCTAATTTTTCGTAATCCATTTTTTTCTCCAATTAAATTAAATCTTTTGTAAAATTCGCAAAATTATTGCACGCCTCAACAAAGTTGTCAACCGTATTAGTATAGGCAACTAGGGAAGGGTTTTTAGCTTTATATGACTCGCTGTCTTTGTGATATTCATCTAAATTGATTTTATCAAGAGCTAACAAAAACCTATCTTGTTCAACATCAAACACCTTTTTGAAATTTAGCCATTTAGAATATTTTTCATAGCTTGTTTCTAAGGGCATTTCTTGGTTTTTCAAATCACTAGCAAGAGTTAATAAAGCTGTGCTTGAACCTTTAAATTCGCCATCAAACGCCCTCATGGTAAGGTCGATAAAGTTGTTGGTTATAGAGTTTATTGCATAGCTTGTTGCCAAACTTACAATCGCTTTATCTTTTTCAAAATCTTCTTGGGTTTGTGGCAGGGTTTGATAACCAGCTTGATAGGCATTGTTGAAGGTTTTGTTAAAAGTTTCTAAAGAATATAAAAATTTTGAATATTCTTTTTTGAACTCTCTAAGCTTTTGTTTGGCGAAGCTAGACTCTTCGTTTTCATAAACGGCTTGTTCAAAAACTTGCTTTGAATTTAAAAATTCATTTGTGTTTTGTTTTAGTGTGTCCAGTTGGTTTTGTAAAGCTTCAAATTTTTGTTTTATATCG
Source organism: uncultured Clostridia bacterium (assembly GCA_937992055.1). Taxonomy (GTDB): domain Bacteria; phylum Bacillota; class Clostridia; order Christensenellales; family UBA1242; genus CAJKWP01. Next base: position 60,094 of record CALKLQ010000004.1, read on the forward strand.
TTTGAATTTTTGTCGTTTAATAAAATAGGTTTAACTGAAAACACATCACAAAGTGAGTTAAATTCAAATAAAAGATTTCTATAAATTGGTTCGTAAACCTCTTTAAGTGTTTGGCTAAGACTTGAGTTTTCAATAAATGGAGTATAGGACAAGGCTTGTCCTGAGGTTAAAAATGCATATTTTTCATCGTTTTTAAATTCCTCTATCTTTTGATAGGTTGGTGTCCAAAAATCTTGGTTTTCTTTACATCCAGAAAGCCAAATTGCGCTTAAACAAATAGGTATCATTAAAAATATTGCTAAAAATTTTTTCATTTTATGCCTCCTTCAAAAATGCGATGGCATTGTTTATTTTTATTAATTTGTCTTCCTCTTGGTCTTGTTTGATTTCACCTTCTAGGTTAGTACCTAGTTTTAAAAGGTCTGTGTTTAAATCTAACAAATTTAAGTCTTCTAAAAGTTCATTATAAAATTCAAGATTTTTATAAAATAACCTGCTTTGGCTTTCAAGCTTGTTTGAAAAACCTAATAAAATTTTACTATTATTAAAAAGGTCAAAGGCTTGGAGATTTGAATTTTTTTGCAAATTGTTCCAAACGGTTAATATAGAAAGCATTTTGCAAGAGAGTGGATTCAATGTGACATCCTGCTCTAACTCTAAAACTATTTGAGTTGATTTATCCACAAATTCATAAAAATTGTTGATTAATTTGTTGTTTAAATCATAGAGAGCAAAAATATAGGTGTTTGTTGTTTTTGCTGTTGGGTTTGACGACTCCAAAAACAAATTTAATTGGGAAGAGATGTAATTTGAAGTGTCTTCAAGTTGCTCATTCATTTGCTTTAAAAGCTTTTTCATTGCTCTGCAATTAGAGTTGTAGAGTTTGGTATTTGAGGCATAGGCAAGCTTGTTTGAGTTAAAATTATTGATTTTCTCAAGGGACTTTAAAACATTATAAGTTTTTTCTAAATTGTAATAGGCATCCAAATTTAACTCTGGGTCCTCTTTTAATGAGGAACAAAGTTGAGATAAATTTTGATTTACCTCAAATTGTTCCTTAAATTTTTGGTTGCTATTCAATTCGAGAGTATATGAATAGGCGTCTAAAGCTTTAGGTTTTGGAAAAATCAGAAAAACGGCAAGCAAAACGAGCGTTGCCACAACGACAAATATAATTATGTATTTTAAAATAGATTTTGCTTTTGTGCTCATAAAATCCTCCTAGGAAACAAATTTAAATACAAATGAAATGTTATAGCTATACCCAGATGAAATGGAATTGATTCCAGAAGCAGATAAATAAATGCAATCATTATCATCTAGATTGGAGTCAAAAAGGGTGGCGCTACTAAAAATAACTCTCGTAGTTTCATTTACGACTGCCTCATTTTTATCATAACTGTAATACATTCTTAGAGCATACTTAATTTTAAAATCAGCCACGCCATTTTCAATATCAAATGAAAAACTGTCGTTATAATTTAATATATTAGTTGGAACCTGCTTTTCCACATATTGGGTGGAATCTCTTTCGATTATTTGTGTGTCGTTAAAAAAGACGGTTATTCCACTAAACTTTGACGCAGTTTTTGCCCGAGACAATGTAATTAAAATTATTTGTTGGAAGGGAAATTATGCTGGTTGGGGTGAGTAAAATTTCTTCCAGCTTTAATTTTCCAGAAAGCAAAACTGCCTCTTTTGCAACAAAATCGATGGAAGTTTGAGGGCTTGCAGCAATCATTTTTGGGGTAAATTTATAACCTTGTTTAACCGCAAAAATTTCTAGTTCTTTTTTTTGAGAGGTGAAGGTGAATTCTCCATTTTCATCTGTGGTCGCATAATGATTTACATTGTCCACAATTTTTACGCCTTCAAGACCTTCGCCTTGAAAGGTCACCTTTCCAAAATAGGTTAGATAATTGCCTTTATCAAAAGAAATCTTGCATCCAGTGAAAATGAACTGAACACAAAATATCATCAAAAAAGCTAAGATAAAAAGATGTTTTTTAATAAGGTTCACCCCATCTTAATTATAGTCATGAAACAACTGAAAATATACATCAACATCTATATAGTAAATGCTAATATAATAATTATAACAATAAACAATAAAGAATGCAATAAAGTTTACAAAATTTGCAGTAAAAGGGCTGGTAAAAAAAACATAAGTTATAAAATAGCTCCAAATGTTAATAAAAACAATTTGGAGCTATTATATTTTTTTATTAATCTTAAGGTTTATCAAAAAAGGCAAACATATTTGAAAGTTGTCCAATGCACATTATAAAATCAAAAAATTTATCCATAAAGGTGTTTTCATTTGGTATTTCAGCAAGGAGGGTGCCGCCACTAATTGAAAAACCATAAATTTTCAACACATTAGAAATGCACATTTTCACATCAGTTGAAGAAAGTTCGTACAAGTCATTCATGTATTTTAAGGTGGATTTATTGTCTGTTAAAAACACCTTTCCAGAACGTTCTTCCAATCTAAGATCAATCTCTTTACCATTTAAAAAAGTTGCTTCTGTCTTGATTGTATAGCCCTTGTCTGTCTTTTGAAAAACTATACAATTTTTTGATTTTTCAATTAAATTTTCAATTTTCATAATTTCTCCTCATTTAATAAAAGTTTATCATTATTGTTTTAATTTGGCAAATTATTAATCAAATTTTTGTCAGTAGTTTTGCAAATTATATTTTGTGGAGCATGAAAGTTAAATCGTTTCATGACATAATCATGATATTCTTGTAGATTTTTAAGTAATGGAGCTTTTTCCACATCATAGTGACCAACAAGGTCAAAGCTTGGGAAAACCACGGCAAATTTTTCGCTATAAAAATGTTCATGAGGACCCAAAACACTTACTTTTTTATTTGCAATTTTTCCATGGTCGAAGCGATTGACATGAGGACATTTGGGATTTATATCAAGTCTATAGGCAAGAAGTGGGAACCCTTTAAAATGAATATGCACGCTTATGCTATTAAATTCCTTATTTTCTTTTTCATTTTTTATATATGTTGTGATTGTGCTGATGCTAAAAAGAACTTTTTTACCCTTATAGTTTCCAAAGAAATATTCTATTTCATGCTTGTAAATTTTATTTTTTTTGCTTTCATACACTGTATTGCAAAATGCTTTTTGCTTTTCGCAAGACATCATGCCATTGAATATGTTTTGCCTTAAAACTAAAAACTGTTTTTGCTGAATTGAAAACTGGTTCATTCCTTCAATTTCATCTTGTTTTGAAAAATTAAAATCTTTATTTATATCAAAGCCCAGCTTTTTAGACACCTCAAATATGAGTTTTTCCTTATTCTTTTCGTAGCCGGAATAAAGCCGTTTTTGCAAAAACTCTCTCTCATTGATATTGAGTTTGTAAGTTGCTTTTTTGAAAAGAATGGAGCTTAGGCTATTTTGTTTCATATGTTTAGTGTAGCATGGTTATTTTTAAAATTCAATATGTTTTGACAATTTTCCACCTTAAGTGATATAATTTTCTTGTATGATAAAGATAGCAAAAAATTGGTTTGAAATTTTACGCCAAGAATTTGAAAAACCTTATTTTAAAAGTTTGCAGAACTTTTTGAGTGAAGAATATAGCAAAAAAACTATTTATCCACAAATGGATAACATTTTTAATGCTTTAAACTACACAAAGTTTGAAGATGTTAAGGTGGTGATTTTTGGACAAGACCCCTATCATGGTCCTGGGCAGGCTCATGGACTAGCCTTTTCGGTTTTAGATGGTGTGGCACTTCCGCCCTCTCTTAAAAATATATTTAAGGAAATTGAAGATGAGCTTAATATAAAGTGTTTTGATAGTGGCAATCTAGCTCGCTGGGCAAGGCAGGGAGTGCTTCTTTTAAACACGGTTTTAACCGTGGAACAATCAAAACCCAACTCACATAAAAACAAGGGATGGGAAATTTTCACTCAAGAGATAGTAAAAAAACTTTCCATGCGTGAAGATAAACTTATTTTTGTTTTGTGGGGAGCAAATGCCAGGGTGTTTGAGCCTTTAATTTCTCCTAGACATGTGATATTAAAAAGTGCACATCCAAGTCCTCTCTCAGCCTTTAATGGTTTTTTTGGCAATGGACATTTCGCCAAAATAAATCAAATTTTGATTGAGGAAAACAAAACACCTATTGATTGGAGGTAAATTATGCTACTTGCTTTGGTAATTATTGAAAGTATTCTTATTATTTTTTTGACTATAGCACTATTAAGGGGCAAAAAACAGGAAAAGGAAACCTCTTTAAAAGAACTTGACACATCTGCTATTGGAATAAAAGAAAAATATATGTTCAGACAAGAGGTTAAAATGTTGAGAATATTAAATCAAATTTTGCCCTCAAAATATTTGACTCTGCCTAAGGTTTCACTTTCCTGTCTTTTGGAGCCTAGAGGGTCCAAGTTGGTTTATAATAAACTTGCAACCACATGTGTGGACTTTGTTGTGTTTGAAGAGGCAACCATGGCTCCTGTTTTAATTGTTGATATTTATGACAATTCTTTTTCTGATGAGGCACTACTAGAACAGGAACCATTTTTGAATGACATTCTTGAAAAAATTAAGCTTCCTTGCCTAGCCTATCAGTTGAAAGGTGAAATCAACAAGGATGAGGTTAAAAAATTAGTTGAAAAGTCCTTAAAGCTTGAAGAGGAAAAGATTGACTCAAAAAATTAGATGTAGTATGATACTAAAGCTTTAAAAAATATTAAAAATATAATTTTATAAATTTGGAGATGACAAAATGATAACGATGGAAAAGCTTATTGGATTTTGCAAGGAAAAGGGTTTCATTTTTCCAGGAAGCGAAATTTATGGTGGTATGGCTAATACATGGGACTATGGCCCACTTGGGGTGGAACTTAAAAACAATCTCAAAAGAGAGTGGTGGAAGAAGTTTGTGCAGCAAAGCGAAAACTCTCATGGTGTAGATGCTGCCATTTTGATGAATCCAACCGTGTGGGAGGCAAGTGGGCATGTTTCTTCTTTTTCCGATCCATTGATGGATTGCAAAGAGTGTAAGGCAAGATTTAGAGCGGATAACCTTATAAAAGATTTTACTAAAGGTGAAGTTTCTGGGGACTCGCTTTCTAGTGAGGAAATGGAAAAGTTTGTTAAAGATAATAAAATTCCATGCCCAAATTGCAAAAAACATAATTGGACACCAATAAGACAATTTAATTTGATGTTTGAAACTTATAGAGGAGTTATTAAAGATTCACAAAATAAAATTTACCTCCGTCCAGAAACCGCTCAAGGAGAGTATGTCAACTTTTTAAATGTTCAAAGAAGCTTAAGATTAAAAGTTCCTTTTGGAATTGCTCAAATTGGAAAGGCATTTAGGAATGAAATAACTCCAGGGAATTTCACGTTTAGAACAATTGAGTTCGAACAGATGGAACATCAGTGGTTTTGCCACGAGGGTGAAGATACAAAATTTTATGAACTTTATAAACAAAAGGCTATGGAGTTTTATAAACAAATAGGAATTAAAGAGGAGAATCTTATGTTCCACGACCATGAAAAGCTGGCATTTTATGCAAAGGCAGCTTGTGATGTGTACTATAGATTTCCTTTTGGTTTTGATGAAATTAATGGTATCCATAATAGAACAAATTATGATCTTACCCGTCATGAACAATTTTCTGGCAAAAGCCAACAATATCTTGACCCAATTACAAATGAAAAATTTATTCCATATGTAATTGAAGCCTCATTTGGTGCGGATAGAATTGCTTTGGCACTATTAGTTGAAGCATTCGATGTTGAAAAGTTGGAAGATGGAAGTGAAAGAGAAATAATGCATTTTGCAAATAATATCGCTCCTTTTAAGGTTGCAATTCTGCCTCTTATTAAGAAAAATCATTCCGAAAAAGCTCATGAAATATTTGCTCTTGTATCAAAACACTTTAGAACCTTTTACGATGAAACTGGAAGCATAGGAAAAAGATATCGTCGTCAAGATAGTATTGGAACCCCTTTTGCCGTAACAATAGATGAGGAAACTTTGCAAAATGGCACGGTAACAGTTAGAGAACGTGATAGCATGAAACAACAGACTGTAAAACTTGAAAATTTGATAGATTTTTTAAAAACAAATTTAGAGTAAACTAAAAATGCTATTTTATAATTTTGTTTTAAATGATAAACTCAATATAAAAAACGCCTGAAAATAGAACTTTTGTTAAAAGAAAGGTTTTGAACAGTTAGGCGTTTTTTTTGCTTTTATTGTTGTTTTGGCATTTTAACAAAGAATAATATTTGCCGTGCTGGCATTGACAAAAGTTTTCTTTGTGGTAAAATCTTTTTAATACCATGAAAAAAGAGCATAATGATTATATTTGTAAAGAGATAGAAGGCAAAATTGTTTTAGAAAAATATGTTGGGGAAGATGTTAATGTAACTCTTCCTTCCTATATTCAATCTCTTGGCGAAGGTTGTTTTTCTGGAACAAAGGTGGAAAGGGTTTGTTTAAATGAAAATATAGACACAATCCCAAAATTTGCCTTTCAAGATTGCGAAAATTTGAAAGATGTATCTTTAAAAAATATAATTAATATTGAAGATGAAGCTTTCTATGGTTGTTTTAATTTAAATTGTTCGTTTGGTGATAAGCTTTGTAATATAGGCGACAGGGCTTTTTCCGGTTGTGGATTTGAAATAGTAGAATTGCCAAAATCACTAAAATCACTTGGTATTGCTGGCTTTAAAAATTGCATAAAGTTAAAAAATGTGACAATCAATGAACTTCAAGATCTAAATTCACAAGTTTTTGCTGGATGTACAAATTTGGAAAGCGTTAATCTTCCTTATAACTTAAAAACAATTGGATGTGAAGCGTTTTTATCCTGTGAAAAACTTAGCCACATTGATTTGAATGAGGGACTGGAAAGTATTGGTGATGGCGCATTTTTTAATTCTGGACTAGTATGTTTAATCTTGCCTTCAAGTTTAAAAAGCATACAAGATTTCGCCTTTGAAGCCTGTCAATATCTTCAAGAGGTTATCTTTTCACAAGGAATTGTTTTTTTAGGAAGAGAGGCTTTTAAAGACTGCGTGAATTTAATAAAAGTAAATCTTAATGGTGAAATTCAAAAACTCAATGACTATGTTTTTGCAAATTGCTCTAAATTAAAACAAGTTACCTTGTCAAAAGGCGTAAAAGAGATAGGATGTAAAGCCTTTGCCGGTTGTAAAAGCTTGCAAATAATAGTTTTTTGTGAAGAGTTAGAAAGAATTTGTGAAAGTGCTTTTAGTGGTTGTATTTCTTTAATAGAAATAGAACTTAAAAATGTCAAATATGTTGAAAGAAAGGCCTTTTTTAATTGCCTGTCATTGGAAAAAATAGAATTCCCAAAAATAATGCTTTCTCTTGGCGCATTCGCATTTAAAAATTGTGTAAAGTTAAAAGTTGTCAAACTCCCTAATGGTCTATTAGAAATTAAAGCTGGAACATTTTCTGAATGTTATTCGCTAGAAAGTGTTATCATTTCAAAAAATGTAAGAAAACTTTGTGCAGATGCATTTAGTCACTGTGGAAAATTAAATGAGGTAACATTCTTAGGTGATTGTGAAATATTTGAAGAAAATGTCTTTTCAAACAGCGGCTTGACTAAAATAGATTTGCCAAAAAAATTAAAAAAGATTGGTGCAAATTGCTTTGAAAGTTTAAGAAAACTTGAGTATGTGAACTTTAATGAGGAACTGATTGAAATTGATGAAGGCGCTTTTAAAAATTGTAGTGCATTAAAAAATGTAATTTTTTATGATAATTTAACAAAAGTTGGGGCATTTTGTTTTGAGGGTTGCATAAGTCTTTATAAGGTCAGGTTTGGGAAAAATCTAAAGTTTCTTAATAACAATACATTTTTTGGATGCTCTTCGCTTGAAAGCATTAGTCTTTATTATATAGAATATTTAGGGAAAAGTGTTTTTGAAAATTGTATAAATTTAGAAAATGTAGAATTTAATTTCATGATTTTAAAAACTATTGGTGATTATTGCTTTAAAAACACTTCTTTAAAACAACTCGAGGTTCCAAATTGTTGGATAGGCGATTATGCTTTTGCAAATTGTGTTAAACTTTATAGGGTGAGTATTTTATATTCTACCACTTTTTCTATAGGCGCTTTTTCAGGTTGTATAAATCTTGAGGAAGTTACCTTAGCGTCAGGTTGTGGCAAGCTTGGTGAAAATGTATTTGAAAATTGTTACTCATTGAAAAATATAAAAGTGCCAAAGAGTGTTGGCAATTTAATGTCAAAAAGTTTTTTTGGATGTTACTCGCTAAAACATGTTGAACTTGAAAATGGTATTTTTGAAATAGGCTCCAACTGTTTTGAGAATTGTAGTAGTTTAGAGGAAATTGTTTTACCACAGTCAATGAACGATGTTGGTGAAAAGGCATTTTGGAATTGTAGCAATTTAAAAAGGGTGGAATTTCCTCAAGATTTAAAAATGCAAAATCAAGTGTTTTCAAATAATTTTAACACCTGCTTATACTTTGATGACAGTTTTGTTGCAGTTTTAGGCAATGATTTAAAGCAGCAACCGAATTCAACCAAGGTGGACTTTAATAAACTTAAAAAAGTTGTAGAAAATTTTAGGTTTGAAGACCTATTCAAAGGGATTGACCTAAAAGAATTTTTGCAGCTTTCTAAAAAAATGAAAAAGCTTAACTTTGCCTTTCCTCTTGAATTTTTGTTAAAGTTAAAAAACAAAAATTGTCTTGACAAACTAATTAAAAATGGTGAGTTTACTATTTTTAATAATGAGTTTATAGGTCTTACACATGTTTTTTCAAGTTTAGATAGCATAAACAAAATTGCTTTTTTTAAGATGTCTTTAATCTTTGGATGCTTTAGCAACGAAATTGTTTACAACATGAAAAAATCTACAACCATGATGAAGTGTCAACTTGCAAGCAGAACCTTGGCTCATATTTGCAAAGCTAACGTCTTTGGTGGAAATTATGCTCTTCTTTTTGACAGTATCCCATTCCAAACTGAGGCAAAAGAAGACTTTATTAAGTTTGTTGGCGAAACAAAAAACGATAGGTTTGAAAATTTAGAAATGCTTTTAAACCTAGAACTTAGTTATCAAAAAATATTTTTTGTTACCTTAAAAAACTTTGAAAAGGTTAAAACCATGAGGGTTGTTACTGGGGAAAAGGGTAATCCTGAAAAGGTCTCATGGGAAAGGGCGGTACTTCGCAATTATTTGGGTCAGAATTACAGCAACATAGATGATGAAAATAAGGAGCTTGCCAATGTCTTTTTTCAAAAGGGAGTTTCTCAGTATATATTCGATGAGGCAAGCAGGTTGATAAAATATTCAAAAAAGAAAAATTTGCCTTCCCATCTTCTTGGAAAAGAGCTAAAGGAAATTAAATTTAACGAAAGCATTAGTGCGCACGAAAAATTGTTGAGGGAAACTTCGAAAAACCAAATGGAACTGGCAAAGTCGTTTAAGGATAATTTTACTTACGAATGGCTGGATAGATATGACCCTAAAAACTTAGTTTTAGGTCATTACACAAGTTGTTGCGGAAGTATTACAAGCACGCACTATGGCAGAAATATTGCAATTGCAAGTGTGGAAAGCGAATATGTTCAAAGCTTGGTTGTTGTTGACAATTTTAATGATATAGTTGCAAAAGGAACCATGTATTTAAATAGTGATTTGGGCTACGCAGTTTTAAATGACTTTGAGGTTAACGCTTTGTATCTTAATAAAACGGAAAGTGAAAACAAAATTTTTGATGCTTTTGTTCGTGGCGTAAAAGCGTTTGTAAAAGAATATGACAAACAAAACCCGTCAAATCCTCTAAGGCAGGTTAATGTTGGTGGTGGAAATAATAAATTAATTGATATATGTGAAAAGAGATGTGAAAAATCTAATTTGATATTTGAGGTTCCAAGCAATTTTGAGTTTCAAGACGCACAGGTTGACCAATTTGTTATTTATCAAAATAAAAATGGAAAATTGTTAGATTGTGAACTTACTTTTTAAGACAACATTTTAATGACATTTTTTTACATTAAAAAACTAAAGTATAGTTTTGTGCTAATTTTTGTATTTAGGTTGAAGAAATTTTTTCTTTAACCTTTTTTGTTGCAGATAAAATAGATTAGAAAATATTTTTTTAAGCATACGTTTTTATATTGAACGCATTATGGAAAAATTTATGATTGCTTTTCCAAACTTTTGTATTTTTAAATTATTTCGTAAAAATTAATTAAGATTATAAATGTTTTTTGAATAAGATTGTTAATTTTACAAAAGAGGCTAATCAATAAAAATTGATTGACTAGCCCTTTATTTTTTGAAGTAATTGACTTGTTGAATAGTCGCCTCTTCTGTTGAATCTTCCAAGATTTAACAGGCATGAGGGGTTATTTTTTTGTATTATATTAACCTTTTCCGTGCAAGTTAAAAGCATTTTAAAATTCATTGAAGTTAAAATATTTTTTGAAAGTTCGTTATATTTTCCAAAAGGATAGGCAAACACGCTTGTCATTATGTGCGCCTTTTCTTCCATTTTAAGAAGAAGTTTTTCTGTGTCGCTTTCTAATGACTTTTTGTAATCTTCATCACTCTCGTTCCAAAGTTGACCAATGCCATATCTTGGCTCATATTTGTGCATGTCATAGGTGTGGTGACCAATTTCAAAATTTCCACTGTCTTTTAAAATTTTAACTTCCTCCCAGGAGAGGTATGAATAGTTTGGGTTTGGCTTTTCACCATTTTCACTTTCATCATCTGTAATTTTTCCAATTATGTTTATGTTAGCCTTAAAGCCCTGTTTTTGCAAGATAGGAAGACCATAATATAAATTGTTATAATACCCATCGTCAAATGTTATTAAAACAGGCTTTTTAGGTAGCTTGCCTTTTCCATAGACATAATCAATAACTTCGGAAGGGAAAACGCTAGTGTAGCCCTCATCATGTAATGCTTCTAAATCTGAAGAAAGTTGTCTTTCTGAAACGATATAAGTTCCCTGTCTGCTATTTAAAATGGTGTGATACATAATTATAGGTAAAACAACCTCTTGTTCCGCAAAACATATATTTGGTGTGAGGCTAAAATATAAACAAATTAATAATAAAAATGTTATAAATTTTTTCATGTTTTTATTATGCATAAAATGACAAAAAATATTAATTAATTAATTTTTTCATTGTTTTAGCTTTTAAAAACTATTTTTATAACATTTTTCCTTAATATTAATTTAATAATTTTAAAATATCAAAATGCGTTTCCGCCATCGTTTATATATAAAATTCCAAGAGTGTTTTCTCCGCAATGACTGGAAATGGTTGCTCCTGCTGTGGTTTTGTAAATTTCTTGAAACCCTTTGTCTTTTAATATATTTTCAATTTGTGAGGTGAGGCTTTCAGTTGAGGTTGTATAGGTAATAAACACCCTTTTCTTATCTGGGTTATTGAATTCTTTAAGAGTATCATTTACGTAATCTAATGTAACCTTCTCTAGTCCTCCTCGATATTTATGTCCTGAAGTCATCTTTCCATCTTTCACCAAAATTTGTGGATGTAATTTCAATAGGTTTGCGCCAAAATAAACAAGAGCATTACATCTGCCACCCTTGTAAAGATAATCAAGTCTGTCCAGCACAAAACTGGCTTGAACAAAATATACACGTCTTTTAATTTTTTCAAATATTTCTTTTGCAGTCAATCCTTTTTTTATTAGATCGTATGCAGATAATGCCAAAAGAGCAATGCTGGTAGATAATGAACGTGTGTCAATCACAAAAACATTATTAAATTTTTCACTAGCAATTTTAGCGTTTTCACATGCGCTACTAATTTCACTTGAAAGAGAGAAGTGTATTACAGCATCATAATCTTTTAAAAGACTTTCAAAGTGTTCTTGAAATTGAAATGTATTTACCGCACTTGTTTTTGGAAGGGTTTTGGTTTTATCAACAAATTCAAAAATATTTTTTGGAGAAATATCTTTATCCAAAAAGCTTTCTTCACCTAAATTAATCGTAAATTGAACAACTTTAATGTCATATTTTTCAATAAGCTCTGGCGTAAGGTCAATTGTACTCTCCGCCGAAATAGCAATTTTCATTTCATCCTCCTTTGATGGACTTATTATATAAAATTTTAATACAATTGTTCTCCACTAATTGTTTTTTTATTTCCACCCTTTTAAAATTTTTTAGTAGAGAGAATTTTTTGCAACTCTACTATTAATAGAAGGGTGATTTTGATATAGTACTATTATTTTTATTGAATTTTTTTTGGCTATTTATTATCAATGGTTTTATCATAACTTTTTTTATTGTTATGAGAAAGTTGTTAATTATTTGCAAAAATTTGTTAGTGATGATATCATAGGTTATGATGCTTGTTTTACTTGCAAATCAAGTTTGTTTACATAAAAACCATAGCTACCCAATGCATCATAGTTTTAAAACATCAGTTTTGTTTGAATGAGCTTTAAGGCGCTTTCAGATAACTTTAGTTATAAGAGGTTTTTGCATTAATGGAAGAAAATTTTAAGGATATTGTTGCAAATAATTTAATTTTATATAGAAAGGAAAGAAAATTGACTCAGGCGGAGCTTGCCGAAAAACTCAATTATTCTGATAAATCTATTTCAAAATGGGAAAGGGGTGAGTCTTTGCCTGATTTAGAAATAATGAAAAAACTTGCCGATCTTTATGGAATAAAAGTAGATGATTTTTTTTCTCATAAAAATGTTAAAACGGTCAAAAAAAACAGAAGCAATTTGAAGCATTTAATAATTTCTATACTATCAATACTTCTTGTTTGGTTGGTTGCAATCATCTGCTTTGTATGTTTACACATATTTTTGCCATCTTATACTAATGGTTGGTTGTTCTTTATTTACTCCATACCGGCTTCATGCATTGTTGCGCTAGTTTTTTCTTGTATTTGGGGAAAAAGATGTATTACAGCTAGCATTTGTACCCTACTAGTCTGGACCCTATTGCTATCTATTTATCTAAGCATTGATGCGGTTAATCTTTGGACAATTTTTTTAATTGCAATTCCAATTCAAATAGCAATAGTTCTTTGGTTCTTTTTAAAAAAGATGAAATAATTTAAAATGGCTATAGACAATGGTTAAAATTAACTTTTAAACTTTTGTGTTTTAAGTTTTTCTAAAGTGCAATCGACAATGGAATTGCGCTTTAGTTTTTTTTATAAAGATTATAATTTTTTATCTAGAATAGTTGATTAAACAATACTAAAAATTTATGCTAAAAGACCATAGAAATTAAAACAATTTAATGAGAGATTGTTTAGTAAAAAACACTTGAGCTTGTTACGAAGTTATTTTACTCTTTATTATCGTTTAAATTATGTTATGAATTTGTGTTAGTGTTTTTTGCTTTTTTTTCTATAAAATCTATAATGATGAAACATATTACAGAGAAAATCAAGGCAATCAACTTTCCTATATAGGAACCAAGAAGGGATCGAGCAAAGTTTTCACCTAGATTGGAAAAGATGGAAACAAGACTAAAATAAATTGTTGAATTAATTATGCTTGCAAAAACTATTGACAAAGCACATAAAACAAACTTGTTCAAATTTTTAAATTTTTCTAAAAACATTATAGTCAAGTTTATCGCAACTATTGTTGCAACAATGCTTATTAAAAATGAGGTAAATGTAATAACAAGTTCATTTCCAAAACCATAACTTGCCCAATAGGCAACAAATTGAATTATAGCTCCAACAAAAATAGAAGCTATTGAAGTGTATGTTAAACTTTGTGCCTCTTTTTTTCCATAATGAAAATATACAAAAATAATGCAAAATACAAAAAGGGTGTAAAGAATGGAATCTACACCAAAAATTAGGTTTCCAATATAAATAGGAAAGTCGTTTATGTTAAAAATATTACTGTTGACCGCGCCACCTATTGCAAGTACATAGATTAAATCTTTTCTAAATTTTTGATAAAACAAACAGAAAATTGAATATAAAACAAAAGATAATGCAAATAAAAACAAAATTTTCATAAAAATATTATGTTCTTTAAACATTTTTTTGTCAAACAATTAAATCTCTTACTAAGAACAGTAATTTAACTTTAGTCTAAATTAAGATGGCTAAATGAAAGACAAAATCATAATGGGCGGAAGATATTTTTTAAAATAAAAATATAAACAGTAATTTATCTTAGAAAATGTTTGATTTAGAAATTTTGCCCTGTCTTGCTTTTTCTATTCATTCTAAACAATTTGTTTAAATTTTGAAATAAATTTTTTAAGTTATTTTTAAATAATTAAAAGAAGGTTCGATTCAAAGTATTTAATAAAGTTCTCACAAAATAAAAAAAATTAAAAGATAAATTTCTAGTGTGTTATTCTTTCAATCATTTTTTATCAATATAAGTCTAAATTCAGATAAGTTTTTCTTTATTAAACCAATCATTTGCCCACCAATTAGGCAAAAGTTCTTTTAGTTTTATAGTTTTAACTGGGCTTGCTTGCATAAGCACATCAATTTCGCCACTGTTTTCATCTAACTGCATTAATACCTCTCTGCAAACTCCGCAGGGCATCAAAACTCCATTTTTGTCAACCGCCAAAACTTTTTTTATTATTTTTTCACCATTTGTGAACATGTTAAATATTGCATTGCGCTCCGCACAAACACCCCAACCACAAGCAGAGTCAATGTTTATGCCATAATAAACATTATCTTTGTCTGTAACCACTGCCGCAGCAACAACTCCGCCATGAATAAAAGGTGAAAAATCTTTTTCATCTAAGTATTTTTTTGTGTTTTCATATAATTCTTCCCAATTTGAAAATTTATTATTTAACATATTTTACCTCAAAAAATTTAAAAAGTTGCTTATATTTATAATTTGACAATTTTATTATAAAAACTCTATTTAAATTCTAATTTAATATTAATATATTTCTTTATGTTAATACAAATTAAATGAAAGCTAATTTAAAATTTTATAAGAGTAAATTGCTTAAATTATAAAATTATAAAAATGTTAAGATAATTTATGATTGATAATTTAAGCTATCTGCATGTTTTCTTGACAAAAACTTTTTGTTGTGATAGAAACATTCATATCAAAAAAGGTAAAATTTTATGGAAACTTTTTATATTACAACACCTATTTATTATCCAAGTAATAAATTTACACTTGGAAATTGTTACACCACTGTAATTTGTGATTCAATTGCAAGATTTAATAAAAAGCTTGGCAAAGATGTGTTTTTTTTAACAGGCACGGATGAGCATGGTCAAAAGATTGCCAAAGTGGCAAGCGAGCATGGACTAAGTGAAAAAGAGTATCTTGATGGAATTATTGAGGATAGCAAAGCTCTTTGGCAACTTTTAGATGTAAATTACGACAAGTTTATTAGAACCACGGACGAGGAACATGTCAAGGCGGTTCAAAAAGTATTTACCAAACTTTATGAAGACGGTTATATTTATAAATCATCTTATAGTGGTCTATATTGTGTTCCTTGCGAATCATTTTGGACCGAATCTCAACTTGTCGATGGAAAGTGCCCTGATTGCCATAGAGAGGTGATAAAACAAGAGGAAGAGGCATACTTTTTCAAACTATCCATGTTTGCTGACAGGCTTTTAAAGCTATATGATGAGCACCCAGACTTTTTAAAACCTGAGTCAAGGGTGAATGAAATGGTACAGAACTTTATTGCTCCTGGTCTTATCGATTTGTGTGTTTCAAGAACCAGTGTAAAGTGGGGAGTGGAAGTGCCATTTGATAAAAATCATACCATTTATGTTTGGCTGGATGCTCTTTTGAATTATTTGACTGCGCTTGGTTATTTGAGTGATGATGATTCTATGTTTAAAAAGTATTGGCCTGCAAATGTGCACATTATGGGGAAAGAGATTGTTCGTTTCCATGCCATAATTTGGCCCTCAATTTTAATGGCGCTCAATTTGCCTTTGCCAAAGCAAATATTTGGACATGGATGGCTTTTGTTTGGTGGAGATAAGCTTTCTAAAAGTAAGGAAACAAAGATAAAAGAAGTTTTGGACCCAAGGGTTTTGGCAAAGATGTATGGTGTTGACGCAGTTAGATACATTCTTTTAAGGGAAATTCCTTTTGGGAATGACGGTGTTTATACTACAGAGAGATTTTTGTCAAGATATAACTTTGACCTTGCAAATGATTTTGGAAATTTGGTTTCACGTAGCTTTTCTATGTTAAAAAAGTACTTCAATAGTGTCGTGCCACAGAAAATGGGTGAAAACCAAGATGACAAAAAATTGCTTTTAGATGTTGAAAGTTGTGTGAAAGCCGTTAAAGCCAATATGGAACAATATGATGTTAGTAAAGCTCTCATAGAAATTTTTAATATATTTAAACTTGGCAACAAATATATTGAGGTGGCAATGCCTTGGGTTTTGAATGCTAATAATGATGAAAGGCTTCAAACCGTTTTATTCAATCTTGTCAATTTAATTTCTACAGGCTGTAAACTTTTAAACCCGTTCTTGACTAAATCTACCAAGATTGTGCTTGACGCAATTGGTGAAAAAGATTTTGATTTTGAGAATATTGAGGGGCAAAATATAGAAGCTGGAAGAGTGATTTCTGAAGTTGGAGTTTTGTTCCCAAGACTAGATATTCAAAAAGAAATGGAAAAACTGGAGAAGCTTGCAACAAACAATTAAAATTGTTATTTTGAACATAATCAACTACTTTTTCATAAATATTGCCATGAAGGAGAATTGATTATGTTTTTTAATAGGTATAATGTACAAAATGAGGAAGAGAATGAGTTTTTGAATATAATTGCCTCAAGACCTTTTGCATGGGCGGAAGTTAGGGGAGGAAATGGATTTGAAAATGTGAGCGGACGGGTGTCTTTTTACCGGGTTCAAAATGGCGTTGTGGTTTTTGCAAACATAAAAAACCTTCCGGTAAGTCAAGAGGTTTGCGCTGAAAATATTTTTGCAATGCACATTCATGAAGGTGAGCAGTGCACTGGCGATAGCAATGATCAATTTAAAAATGCTAAAGGACATCTTAATTTAGATTCTTGTGAACATCCAGCGCATACAGGTGATTTGGAACCTTTGTTTGCTGGACGAAATGGCAATGCTATTTATTCTTATTGGACGGACAGATTTACACTTTCTCAAATTATTGGAAGGGTTGTAATAATTCACTCTCAACGTGATGATTTCACCTCCCAACCTTCTGGAGATTCGGGCACAAAAATTGCATGCGGAAAAATTGTTACTCGTTAATTAAACTTTTATAATTGAAATTTGACTACTCGGAAAATTCTGGGTAGTTTTTTATTATTAATTAAAAATGGCTTCACCACACATGAATAAATGATTAAAAAGTGGCTTTGCAACTCCGCTTAATTTGTTAAAAAAATGTAGCGCATTAAGAATGTTAAATCCAATTTTAGTTACCCACAGATTGACAATAAAAAGTGCCTAGCCACTGGCTATGCCACTTATCCACAATGTGGAAAGAGAAAAAATAAAAAAGAAAAAGGAAGTGAAGCAAAATGCTTGACAAAGTTGCAGGGGGAGTTCACTCGATTAGTTATAATTATGTTTTAATACTTCACTCGATATGTTTGCTACATT
>CALKLQ010000005.1 GCA_937992055.1 uncultured Clostridia bacterium
AGTTGAAATAGACAAAAGCATACCAAAAAGTATCGAATTCTTCGATACTTTTTTTTATAACAGAAAAGCCATAGCAGTTTGAAAATTAAGTTAATCAAACATTTTGTTGACAAAGTTAATATTTTCTCCTGTTACTGTAATGGCAATGTCATCTAATGTTTCGCAATATTCACTAATTCCATATTTTGTAGTTTGTTTTGTAATTTGATAAACCCCTTCAGAATCTTTTTCAAGAACAAACTGAGTAACACGATTAAAACCTCCAATGTAAGCATATAAATTTTCGCTTCCATTTCTTTTTATTAAGTGACCATTTTTACCTAAACCTAATTTTACACAATATTCTGACTGAATAGCAGGGAAATAATAATAATATCCATCATCTTTGAGCATCATACATCCTCTGAATGGATAATATTGTTCATTCGTCATATCTTGTTGCCAAACTCCAACCGTGTCAACCCATTCAGCTTTTAAAAGATTGCCATTTAGTTTAAAGTATTGTGGTCGATTACTTTCACAATAGAAAATAGGCTCCTTATTTCTTAAAGTTATTATTCCAGGTATAGTATAATTATTAGAATCGCCAAAAGTGTTAAGAGGCCTAAATGTTGACATTGAACAACCGCGGTCCTCAGCTGGATATGAAAAATTTAGAAAAGCATTTGAATATAGGGTTGCTTTGTGAGCGTATTGCAGACTTCCTAATCCCATTAATGAAGATGTTTCAGAAATTGTCCCATCTGATAAAAACATCATTCTTTTTGTGAAATTTGGATTTGTTGATACCGATGCTGAGGTAGAGGAATTCATTTCTGTATTATCTTTTGATAACACGAATTTTGTAAAGCTCATAACAGTATTATCATATGGATTCCATCTGTTAATGTAATAATTATCTTTATAACAATTGATTGTCCATTTGCAATCTCGTGTTAACATAAAAGCATTGTGCCCCATCATTTTTATAATCATGCCTTCAAAGTAATGTGCTTTGTCTGATTCATATGTCATTGTGATATGCAGTTTATTTTTATTTTGAGTTGGATAATAAATAAAACTAAAAGTAGTTGTTATTCGATTATAGAAGTTATATTCAACGTGATATGTGCCTGTATAGCTTGTTACATCATTTATTTTAAGTTCAAAAGGTACCTCGCCATTAACACTAGTATCAGAAGTATCTGTTGTAATTTCAATTTCAAAATAAATTGGTAAATCAGGTTCACAATAGAAATAGTGATTTTGGGTGTATTGAATATTGAATGGCCTAAAATTCATGCCATAATATGATTTATCAATAGTGTAACATAGGTTTGATGGCAAATTGTTTAAGTCATTATAATCTCCCGATGTGGCAACTGTTGCAAGCGAATCTTCTAATTGAGTTAAAGAGGTGGAAACCTCATCTAAGTCGGTTTGAATAGAAGATAGGGAGGTTTGCAGGGTTTGAATTGCTGATTGATTGTTGTTTGCCTTTGTTGTGTTGGAAAAAATGTTCGATGTGTTGTCCATTACATCTTGTTCCAACTCTCCAAAGGCGGTTTGAAGGGTGTCTATAGCACTTTCCGCATTTGATAGGTTTTTATTGATATTTGTTAAGTTGCCACTAATTTCTTCAACAAGTTCGTTTGTGGCTTTTGATTTATTAATTGCATTGAGTCTTTTTTCAAGTTCCTCTAGCTGTGATTTTATTTTTGGCAAATCATTGTTTAATTCCATTTTTTTCTCCTTTGTATAAAAGGATAAATGCAGGATAGTGTCAATTTCAACTTTTTATGCCAACTTTTTTTGTTTTGTGCAAAATTTTTTTGATTATTGTAAAGTATTGTTTTTTTTTAAAAAATCTGCATGCCTAAAATTTAGGCATGCGGATAATTTAAATTAATTTGTTTTTCTGCTCTTTTTAGTGCTATCAAAAGTTTAGGGCGTAGATATCTTTGAACCATGAAGGGCAGAAGCTGAAGAAAGGCATTTACAAATGCAACTGGAATTGTTATTGAAAGATAGTTTTTTCCTAAAAGCAGAATTAAAAATCCTAAAAAAACAGAGTAAAAGTGCATGGTTTCCGCTCTGCAACTTTCTATTAAAAAGCGGTTTAAATAGTTTATGTTGTTTTTGTCTATCAAAATATCTTTTCTTAATCCCAAGCCTAAAGGACCTTTGCCAATGGGAATGAGGCCTTTCCAGGCTCTTATTTTTATTTTTTCATAAAATTTTCTTTCCCATGAAAACACCTTGAAGACCTTGTTTTTTGGATTAAAAAAATTTTTCGGTAAAAGCATTACAATTGCGGATACTATAAGATCTATTAAATAGGCTAGAGCAATTGAAATCAAGGTTGCAAAAAAAACACTTTTTAGTTTTAATGAGGCAAAAATCAAGTTGAAACCACAAATCAATAGGAAAGATATAAATATTAATAATAAATAAAAAATCATTTTTCGCTCGCATATTTTAATTTTTTTTCATAGGTTTGTTCATAAACATTTTTCCACATCTCATAATTTTTGTTTTTAAGATATTCAATGTTTTGTTTCTTGGTCAAATTTTTTTTTGGATATATTGGCTGAAGTATGTGCAAGGTAAAGTATTTAATTTCTAGGCCCTCTTTGTCAAATTTGCCGGAGTTTCTAAAAGTTATAAAGGTGGGAATTATTGGCACGTCGAATTTAGTTGCATAATGAAAGGCTCCATTTTTTAAAGGACGAGGTTTGTCATACATATACCACATGCTCTGTTCTGGGTAGAACACAACATAATTATCATAAAGTAGATAATGTTCAACCGCATTAGAAAAGTTTTTTAAAACTTCAAATTGCTTGCTAAGGGGTAAAATTCCTTCTGCACGCATCATATCACCCAAAAAACCTTTACGATTATTAAACTCTGCCACACAATATTTTAACTTGTGAGGTTTTAAAGAGTGTTTCAAAACAAGGCAGTCATAAATATAAACATGATTGCAAGTGATTATGGCAGATTTAATTCCTTTTAAATTTTCTTTTCCTTTCACAATTGTTTTTCTTTCGCCTTTGGTTATTTTTTTTGCATAAGGGGAGATGAAAAAACCTCTTTTTATTGCATTGCAAATTTTTTTCCAAGGTGATTTTGGAACATAATCAAAATCTTTTGTTACAGGATAACAATCATTCCAGTCAATTGGGTTGACTTCCTCATTGAACTTTTTCTGTTTTTCAAGTAATTCATACTTTTGTATGTGTTGCTTATTTGTCATGCTCTATTCCTTTGTAAGATTTCATTTGTTAAAAGACTTTTAACATATTTTGCCTCTTCGGTGTTTTGAAGATGGTACTCATTCAAACATTTCGCTAGCAAAGATGAGGTGTCAAATTTTCCTGAAGATTTAAAAAAACAGGTGCCAAAAATTGAGAAGAGAACTATATAAAGTTTCAATTTTTTTTTGTTTGACTTTAAATCATAAAAGGCAAAACTCGCTCTATTTACAAACTCTTTTATGCAAAATGGCAGATTACTTTTTAATATAAGTCCATATACTTCAAAAGAGTTTAATATCAGTTTAAATATATTTGTTCTTAAGATGTTTTCGCATTGTAAAAGCTGCTTGTTAAGATTCACATTTAAATGATTCATAAATGCAAAATCAAAGAAGAAAAAGTCGAAGGGTCTAATAAATTGCAATTGTTGTTTAATATCTTTATAACTGCTTTCAAAAATGGGTGACCTTTTTTGCATATTGTCTATGCACTTATACCAAATTGTATTTTTGCATTCCCAAAAATTTTCGCTTGTGTAGAGTCTATTAACTAGCGAAGCCTTGCTTTTATCAACAAGAGGCTCACAGTAGTAGTTATACATCACATCTTCTAGATAAGCCACTTTTTTAACATTTTTAAGATTGGCCAGATTGAATATTTCATCTTCTGCAAAGTGCATGGTTTCGTCGAAAGGTTGGGTTATAACTTCTCGTTTAAAAAGTTTGTTCCAAGGAAGGGAGGAGGCAAAAAAGTCTTGATAATATGTTTTAAATTCATCAACATTTGTCATTTCATAAACACCAGTTTTTAAATGCGATTCAAAACAAGGGTGGATAAAATTAAAAGCAACCAAATCTACCTTTTCATTTTCCATGGTATCAACTAATTTTTGTAAGACGTTGTCGCCTAGAAAGTTGTCGTCGCTATCCATAAATTGAATGTAGTCACCTGTAGCATGTTTTAGGGCAAGATTTCTTGCTGTGGAAACCCCTCCATTAGATTTGTTTAAAACTTTGAAATTTTTATGTTTTTGTGCGTATCCTTCTAAAAGTTTTAAGGTGTTGTCTTTTGAACCATCATTAACGGCAATAATTTCTAAATTTTCATAATTTTGTGCAAAAACACTTTTTAAGCATCTATCAATGGTTTTTTCGCAATTGTAGCAAGGAATTATTAAACTAATTTTTTTCATATTTCGCTCCTTATCGTTGCAAAATATATCATATTTTTATTGTAATTATAAGAGAATATTGTTTTTTTTAGTCTAAACAGTTTAAAAGAAAGAGTAGAAAAAAAATTTGTACTTAGTAGAACTAAAAATATGAACTCTCCCATTAGTAGAGGCTTCTTTTAAAAAAATCTCAAACCTTATAATTAGTTTGAGAAATTTTTTTTATTTAAAATTAAGTTATTGATTTTGTTTATCCATAAAATTTTTAATTATTTCTGCAATTTTGCTTTTATAAACAACCTTTGAGTTGGAGTTTGTAAAGCATAGCGGAGGATACACCACGCACCACCAATTGTCGCCTTTTGCTTCACCAAGCTCGACTATCAAGGCATCATAATATCCGCTTTCTAAGGTAAGGGAGGAGTAGGTTCTTGTTGGGAAATATTCATTGTTTAATTTGGCTTTAGATTTGTAGTTAAATCCTTTGGTTTTAAGAACTTTGTCTGCGATTTTTTCTATGTTTTCAAGATTTTTATTTAATGCCTCTTCCGCTCTTTGTTTTGTTCCACACTCGGAAAGAATAGGGGTTAGGAAATCAACTAACTTATCCTTAATTTCATATTTCACGCTTTGGTCGATTTCTAGATTGGAATTGGCTCTTATATGTATCCTTAAATATTGGGTGTTTGTATCTTGTTTAAGTCCGCAAGCCAAAAGGGTAATTAAAATAATTGCTGATATAACAATTCCAAGAATTTTTTTCATATTTCCTCCAGGTGTGTTTGATTATAGACAACTTTGAGAAAATATATACATTCATTTATTTTAAAAATAATTTTATAAATTTATTCTTTATCAAAAGTAAATTATGAAAAACTCAAATGTTGATTTAAATTTAAAAAATTGAGATACAAGGATGGGTTTAATTAAAAGGCAAGAATTTATACAATACATAATTTTAACCAAACAGTTGGTGTTTTGGGAATGAAGATTATTCAATGTAAATCATAAATTTTCTTCTAGTTTCCAAATTAGAAAAGTTTTCGCAAATAATTAAATATTAAAATCAACCAAGAGCAATATCTAAAACCATCATAATTAAAAATCCTAAGGTGAAAAATATTACAGGTATTTTTGATTTTTCATTGCAATGGCTTTCTGGAAGTAGCTCATTTACCACTACAAATATCATGGCGCCAGCTGCAAAGGACAAAAGGTAGGGTAGAATAGCAGAAATTGTGCCAACAAGCAAAACGGTAATAAGTGCGCTTATAGGTTCCACTATTCCAGAAAGTGCGCCAAGTAAAAAGGCTTTGCTTTTTTTTGCGCCGTTTTGATATATGGGCAGTGAAATGGCACTCCCTTCTGGTATGTTTTGAATGGCCATGCCAATTGCAAGGGCAAATGCCCCCGCAAGAGTTACATTTGGGTTATTAGAACAAGCTATCGAAAAAGTTAGACCAACCGCCATGCCTTCAGGGATATTATGAAGGGTTACCGCACTAAAAAGCAAAATACTCCTTTTTTTGTCTTTAGTAAAGTTTTGATTTGACTGACTTTTTTTGTCTATTATCATTTCTAGAATTAGCAAAAAAGCTACTCCCAAAACAAGTCCTAGGCCAGCTGGGACAAATGCGGGAAGCTTGGAATATTCCTCTGCAAAGCTTATGGACGGCAGTAAAAGGGACCAAATTGATGCTGCGACCATGATTCCCGAAGCAAATGCAAGAGATATTTTATGAAATATTGGTTTTACATTTTTAAAAAAAAGGACAAGCCCCGCACCCAAGGTGGTGGCTAAAAACATTATAAAGCTGCCTATAAAAGCCGTTAAGTATTCATTCATACTTCATGGTATGAATACAATTTGTTTTTGGTTATTGTTTTTTTTAGTTAATTTAAAAAATTAAAAGTCTAGAATGTGGTGGCTATAAAATATAATTATATAAGTAAGAATTAGTCACTTACTTAAATGATTAAAAAAGCTTAAAAAATTATTTTTTTAAGCTTAATGAAATATTTAAACAAATTAGAGTTGGGAATGGCGAAAATATTTAAAAAAAATCTCGTATTCAACGAGATTTTTAAATTATTGCAATGGATTTAATTTATATCTACCAATTGCAGAACAGATGATATCATAGATGTTCCAAATTTCTCCAACAATAATTAGGTTAAGAAGAAGTTTGATAACAAACAATTTGACAGAACCTTTGTATAACTTATCAATTCCAAGCCATCCCAAGAAAAGACAAATTAAAAATAATACAATTCCGCCGTCACCTTTGTTTTTTGCCATGATTCATACCTCCTTAAATTTCGTAATAAAATTTTATAAATTTCTATTACTTTTATATTATACAATATACTATTCAAAATATCAATTTATTATGAATATTCATTGACAAATTTTTTTATTTTTTTTATATTTAAATCAAGGAGGGAAAAATGGCTAAAAAATCATCAAAGAAATTTGCGCTTAATTGGCAAGCTCTAATTTTGATTGTAATAGGAGTTTTGGTGTTTGCACTTTCATTTATTCCAGCTATAAGGTCATCTTATACTATAGTAAAAGAAAATGTTTCTAACATAAATTTCTATCAAGTGATTAGCGAGGGTTTTGCGGAAAATGCTCAAACTGAGTTGGTTATTATGGCAATTTGTTCATTGCTTAACCTTATTTCAGCAGGTGTTGCAATTGTTGTTGGCGTTTTGGCATTGTTTGGAATTTTGTCAAAACAAATAAATTTGATTGCCTTGATTGTTTACATAGTTATGATACTTTCAATGATAACATTTATTATCTGTTTCTATGTTTTGCAAGGTAAAGATGGCGCTATGGCTGATATATTGGCTCTTGTTGGTTCTTATGTGAACCTAAAAGTTTCCACTTTTGCATATTTCTTGCTTGGAACAAGCCTTGCAGGCCTTGCAGCCCACATTCTTGTTAAAAAGATTTAATTTGCAAGTTAAAAAAAACGGCTCTTGATTGAGCTGTTTTTTTTATGACTTTTGATTGAGGCTTTTATAGTTGTAACATTGTTCATGAAATAAATTATTAAAAATTTTAAATAGATTTAAAAATTAAGGGTCAGACTGAAGATAAACATCGCGACCATAAATTTGCAGGCAAATTTATTTGCTGTGTTTACTGTAAAATGCCCCAAAACAGTCGTTTAGGATAACTAAACTCCTGCTTTGTGTCATTTTCCGAGCCTTGCCTCGCTCGTTTCTCTTCAGTCTGAGTTTTTTGTCCACACTCTGACATTAGCTTATGCTAATGTTTTTTTGTTTAACCAATATTGTTATCAGAATTATTAGAATTATTTTCAGTGTCAACTACGGATGCATTATCTGTTTGAGCCTCATCAAATTTGGAGAGGGTTTCATCTATTTTTGCATTTAGTTCCTCTTGTTGTTGTTTTAATTTAGCATTTTCCTCTTCAATTTGCTTGTTAAGTCTTTCCAATTCCTCAAAAATTTCGTTTTTATCTAAAGTTTCTTTTTTAGGTCTGCCACGCTTTTTTGGAGATTTTGGTTTATCTTCGGTTTCAGTTTCAACCTTTTTAGGTCTACCACGTTTTTTAGGGGCGGAAGAGGAGCTAGGAGAGGAGGCTTTTTTAGGTCTGCCAGGCTTTTTCTTAGGTTTGTCAATAATCTCCTCAATTACCGTTGTTGTTGTGATTTTTTTAGGTCTGCCACGTTTTTTCTTTGGCTCCACAATTTCTTCAACCACGGTTGTAGTTACCTTTCTTGGTCTTCCTCGTTTTTTAGCTGGAGAAGGCGAGGTGGCTGTGGTTGCTTTTTTAGGACGACCACGTTTCTTAGGTTGTTTGTTTTCTTCTTGTTCGCTTACAACCTTTCTTGGTCTTCCTCTTTTACGTTTAGGAGCTTGTTCCTCAACAGTTTTATCTTCTGTCGTTTCTTGCTGCTCGTTTGAAATTTCAATTATTGGGAACTCATCGTCCTCATTAGAGTTCTCTTGAGTTTGTTCTTCAACGCTTGCTTCTTCGTTTTCTATTGGTTGGTCTGATTGAGTTTGTAAATTTTCTTGGGGTTGTTCTTCCTGAGGAGGGAAGTAATTTCCTTCTGAATCATAATGACCACCAAATTCGTCAAAGTAATTACCTTTATCATCGTAATAGGTTCCGTTTTTGTAAATGTAATAGCCTCTATCATCATAATATCCGCCATATTCATCATATTGTGGTTGCTCTGTTTGGGTTTGTTCCTCTTCAAGTTCTAGGTCAGGTTGATCTTCTGAAACATTGTCATCTACTACAGGTTCTTGAATTTCTTCCACAATATTTTGTTTGCCAAGCTTAACCTTTTCTTCCTCTTTTCTTAGATCTTCATTATAGAAAATTTCACTATGTTCGCCAGCTTCCACACCCAAGTTTTCAAGTATTTGATGTAGTTTATTAATTTCTCCTTCTTTAGAGTCAATCAAAATATTTGCGTCATTAAGTTTTTCTATAAGCTTATCTCTTTCAGATTTAAGATTATCTTTTTCTTCCTTTTCTCGATTTTCAAGATCTTGGTCGATTTTGTTATATATTTTAGTAGAGAATGTTTCATATTCCGCTTTCATAGCATCTTCAACATATTTTCTTCTATCTTCAAGTTCATTTCTTCTGGTTTCTATTTCAGCGTTCAAGGTGCTCATCTCTTGTTCAAAGCGCATTGTTGTACTTTCGTAGTCTTTTTCGAGTTGTTCCTGTTTTTTAATTTCGTCAGATTGTTGCTTTCTTATATAATTGCTTTCAATTCTGTTTGTAGATTCTTCCTGTTGTTTTCTAAGTCTATCAACATTTTCCTTACTTGCTTGCATTTTACGTTGATATTCTTTTTGATTGTTTTCATAGTTGCGTTTTAAGCTTTCCATTTCAGATTCTAATTGCTGAATTTCTGAAAGTGTTCTTTGTCTTTGGTTGAGATAAATTTCGGTTTCTTTCATGGCTCTGTCTAAAATCTGTGAGCCATCAATTCCAATAGAATTAAAATCATATTCTTCGTGTTCAATAGCATTTAATCTTGCATTTTCAAGCTCTTTTTGTTCCTGCCTTGCACGTTTTTCTAAATATTCATTTAAAACTGGAATGCCTTTTCTAATTTCTTCTTTAGTGAATAGCACTTCAAAGTCAATATATGCTGGAAGTGTGGAACAAGCCTTGTCGATATATCTATTAAAAAGATGGAAGTTTTGATATAACCCGGCAAGATTTGTATTTTGCCAACTTCTTAAAAGGATAGAAAAGAAGGTGTTTAGCACAATTATTGCAATAGGGGTGAGAAGGGAATTTATTAAAATTGTTCCAATATTAGAGGTTCCAGTTGCTGCAAAATAGCCAAAATTTAAAAGAAAGGTAATGGCCATGAGTGTGTAGCAAATTGACATAAGATTTTTTATGTTAGAAGAGAATGAACTTGTATGAAGAGGTTTTTCAATACAATTGTAGTTTGACATATAATGACTTGGTTCATTTTCTCTATATAGCATATATTGTTGCCAGTGATATCTTAAAAGTTTTGGAGCCTTTTTCATACGCTTATTAAATTCAATTAAATTATTTTCATCAATATATTGATTATAATAAAGCCATCTATTAAGCCCATCAAGACTTCTATCTAATCTTAATTCATAAGAAAAAGATGATTTTATTAAGAAAAATATAACCATGAAAAGTTCTAGAGCAATGCCAACATAAAATATGTAATCGAGTGAAAGATAGCCTTGAGAGTAAAGTTGGCCAAAAAATCCAGTGATTGTTTCCACTATTCCGGCAAGATTTGACATAATTTTTTCTCCTTGTACAATAAAATTTCAAAATTAGTATATCACATTGTTTTTTATTTAACTAATATTTTTTAAATTTTTTTTATTTTTTCATTATTTTTTTTAATATTTTTTTATAATTTTTTGATATATTTATTTTTTATTATTTCGTTGACAATTTGCCTTAATGCAACTTATAATTAAATAAAAGTGAGGGTTAAATGAAATCTTATAGTTTTTTAAGTAAAATACCTAAAAATTGGCTTGAAGTAAGTAGGGAGGAATTGGAAGGTTTAGGAGTGTTTGAAAATGAAGAATATAAATTGATAGGTGCTTACTTTGCAAACGAACAAATAATATTTTTTCATGAATATCCAGAAATTCCAGATTTTTTAGATGAATTAAAAGAGGCGTATTTAGATTTATTTATTCACGATAAAACTTCACAAAAAAGTGAGGTGATGGATTCCGTGTTGGTCGAGCTTGGTGAGTTTAATGGACAAAAATTTTTGTTTTATGTTTCAAATATAGAGGGTGGAAACAAACTCTCATTGCAAATCTTTTGCCAAGTTGAAAATAAAAATTTTGGTGTGGTTACCGCAATAGACTTTGAAAAAAGTTTGAATTTTGAAAAAATAGCTAATATTTCACATGTAAACCAAATTTTAAAACTTTTTACTTAGATTTTTGTTATAAATGATTCAGTTTTTTAATATTTTAATAAATGAGGAAAAATGAAAAAATTTTTAGCTTGCTTTCTACTTTTATGTCTAACATTGCTTACTGGCTGTTTTAATCAAAGCGCAGATATCATTAACAATAGCTTTTACTCCCACAACATAACTCAGGGGCAAACAAATGAGTTGGTGGGAGAGGTCTATGCTTTTAATTTGCAGGTGTTAAATTTAGATACTGAAAGTCATTCTAATCTTACAAAAATAATTGTCGCCAAACTTGAAGATATAAAAAAAGAACTTACAATAGAATTTTCACTTAGATTAGGTGAACAAAGTGAGGAAATACAAAAAAAGTTTAACGGCAAAGTGGCGCTTTTAGTCAGCAATGAACAAGATATTATTTCTTTAAAGATAAATTTTGAAAATAAGGAAGTTTGGAACTTTTTTTCCACATCTAAAACTTATGAGCCCCAGCTCGAAAAATCATTATTTATTGTTAGAAGGATAGATGCAAACACTAGATTTGGTGCGGTGACTAACCTTACCGGAGAAGAAACCATTATTGGAGAATACATTAAGGAAAGTGTTTTTTCTAATATCAATTCAGAAATATTAAAAGATATAAAATACAAAAGTTCATTTAATTATATCACTCCAACAAAACGTAGACACTCTTCAGCGGATGCAATAGTGGGATATGCCGGGCTTTATTATCATCAATGGGATACAACGAACGGAGTTCCTCAAGTAAAGTTATGGTATAATTTTGCAAACGTTGTAAGTTGGTATATTCTTGCTCTTGTGTTAACCGCATTAATTGTTTCTCTGTTTATTTTGATAAATCATATTTTAGAAAAGAGGAAAAAAGTAGAAACTGTGGAACTTACAAAAGAAGATTTTTTAAAAGAACTTTTTGAAGATGATGAAAAACAATGATAAAAAAACTGAGAATTCTCAGTTTTTTTGTTTAATTAATTCATTTAAAAAATTAATTTTGTTATTAGTAAATCGCCAAACGCAAAAGTGACTAACAACGTTTAATTAGCTTAAAAATGTCGTGGTGTTAAATATTTGAAAGTAAAAATTTACAAGAAGCAAAGAGACAAGCGCGAAGCATTTGTCTAGGTTTTGGCGTTGCCTAAAAAAACAAGGAAGCAAAGAGCGCAGCGAGTGATTGCAAAGCAATCTAATGTGCGCTAGCATATGCTTCCGAACAAGTTTATATGTCTTAAAAAGATAAGGTCTGTTCATTTGAAGATTCATTTTTTTCTTTTTTAGCATTTTCTTTCTTAATTTCTTGAGCAATTTGTTCTTGTTTTTGTTCCTCTATTAGCTTTTCTTGTTGTTTTTCTAGTTGTTTTTGTTCGGTTTTTATTTGAATTTCAGCTTGTTCTTTTTTTAATTCATTCAATTTTGCTTTAGTATTACAATATTGAACAAAATTTAAATGTGCTACCTCAAGTTTAAATTCTTCTAAATAACTTTCCTTTAAAAGTTCGTTGAGCTTTTTATCTATGTTGCATATGTTTTGATATTCCAGCAGGGGATTGGCATTTTTTTTGCCTAATTTAGTTATTGCCTTTGCAAGCATTTGCTCTCGATTTTTTAAAAAGATAATAACCTCTTTAACCTGCTTTTTTATTGATTCATTAAAGATGTTGTCTTCAATATTGTTTTGCAATAAGTCTTTTAAAATATTATTATTCTTAAGAGCAAGCTCAAAATGCTTTTTAACCTCTTTTGCTGGTTTTTCTAAAAAATCTTCAGTCAATATGGGTGTTTTATCTCTATTTTTTTCCAATCTGTCTTGTATAAATCCTAGATTCAGAATAAAATCTTCCTCAAAAGGATTATATCCATTTTCAAGATATAATTCTCCTAATTCTGGGTTTACAAGATTGAGTGCATTAAACACATTGTAATTTTTGTCTTCTTCTTTAATTGTCTGCATATTTAATCCTTTATTAGTATTTTAACAAACTAAAAAAATAATGTCAATTTTACAAATTCTTTTAGTTGTTTTATTTTAAGGCTTAAAAATTTAAACTAAATGACAATGCTTTGCTCATTTTGCTTACAAATCAAATTGAAGCCTCTTGATTTGCAAGACATCAAATTTAAATAAAAATTAACTATGCTTGAATGAGCCTTAAGGCGCTATAAGTAAATATTCAATAAGATAGTATAATTACAATTTAAAATTTTATATATTCTTGATAATTAAGTAAAAAAGTTGCTAAAAAAATTTTATAAAACGCTTGCAAAAACAAAAAAAATATGTATAATAGACAATGTCTTTTAAATAGATTTAAACGTGGAGAGTTGGCTGAGCGGTCGAAAGCGGCGGTCTTGAAAACCGTTGATGTGAAAGCATCCTGGGGTTCGAATCCCTAACTCTCCGCCAATTTTAGTTTCAAATTTGTCTCTCATAACTTTGTGAAACAGTTTGAAACTTTTTTGTTTTATGATAAAATTTAACTAGGTGAGTATATGAACAATAAAGAAGCATCTTTAACAAAAAAATATACTACAGGCAAATATATTTTTTGGGACATAGATGGAACACTTGCACCATATAGATTTAACGGACATTTGGCCGACCCTGATGGAACAAATAATGGAATGTCTATTAAAGAAATTAATGATGGGGTTTTTCTAAGACGCAAACCATCAAAGTTTATGCAAAATGTAGTAGAAACTTGTGGAGCAAAAAAAAATATAATCTTGTCGCATACTCAAAATGAAAAAGAAAAAGAAGACAAAATTTTATGGCTGAAAAAGCATTATCCAGCCATTAATGAGTATATCATAGTTTTAGATAATATTTCTAAGGCTGACACAATAATTAAATATTGTGCCAATCAAAATATCGACATAAAAGATGTAATTTTTGTTGATGATGTGCTAACTATTTTGCGAGAAGCAGAACGAAAAGGCATTGCCGCATATCATATAAGCAGTTTTTTAGACTGGAACAATTGTTGACTATAATAACATTTTTGTCAACTAGTGTTGACTATATAAACATTTGTGTAAATAAAAACAATATTAGTTTTAAATTTGTTTTTGTCAAATTTGGAACTTTTTTTAATTGTGAAATAATAAGCAAGATTTCACACAAACAATGTTAAAAAAATTTGAAACTAAAAATTTTAACATTATTGACAATGAATATTAGTCAACACTTTTTGAATGTTCAGAACTTGAATAAAATTAAGAAAAATTAATACTAAATATACTATAGTATGTTATAATGCATTTGCTAAGAAAAGAGCGATAAATGATAATTTAAGGTGAAGTTATTATGAATGAAAGACCTATACTAGATTTAAATTTAGATAGTAAAGCCTTTAATGAATTTCATTATTTAAAAGAAGAATTAGTAGATTTTTGTAAAAATTATAATTTACAAGCAACTGGTAGTAAAGAAGAACTAACTGATAGAATAATT
Source organism: uncultured Clostridia bacterium (assembly GCA_937992055.1). Taxonomy (GTDB): domain Bacteria; phylum Bacillota; class Clostridia; order Christensenellales; family UBA1242; genus CAJKWP01. Next base: position 14,315 of record CALKLQ010000005.1, read on the forward strand.
AAATTTCTTGAAACAGGGGAAAAGACCGTTAAAACTCATAATAAAGGAAAAACAAATACACCTGAAATTATCAAACTTGATACGAAATTAGAGAGCAATCTTGTTTGTTCAGAAAAGCATAGAAAATTTTTTAAAGAACAAATAGGGGATAGTTTTTCTTTTAACGTATTATTTCAAAAATGGTTAAAGGATAATGCAGGCAAAACTTATCAAGAATCAATACAGGCATATTATCAGACCTTAGAATTTAAAAAGAAGAAAAAAACCACTATTGATAAACAATTTGAATATAACATTTATATTAGAGATTTCTTTAATGATAATAAAGATAAGAGTTTAGATGATGCAATTAAATGTTGGAAATACAAGAAAGGTCAAAAAGGTCATAACAAGTATGAAAAAGAAGATTTGATTGTATTATCACAATGACAATTTAAAATTTATGGGGAGAAAATTATGACAAAAGAAAAAATTTTTAAATTTATTAAAATGAGAAATGTTGCTATAATTTCCTCTATTGATGAAAACGGATTTCCAAATACAAAGGCTATGCTTGCACCACGTAAAATAGATGGAAATGATTTTTATTTTTCTACAAATACTTCTTCTATGAGAGTTTCACAATACAAGGCAAATGAAAAAGCGAGCATTTATTTTTATAGGAAAGGCTTATTTAGTTACACAGGTGTAATGCTCATTGGAACTATGGAAGTCTTAAACGACCAAAACATTAAGAATGAACTTTGGCACATGGGCGATACTATGTTTTATAAAAAGGGAAAAACCGACCCCGACTTTTGTGTGCTTAAATTTACAGCACAAAAATGTAGGTTTTACAAAGACTTAAAGACAGGTTGGATTGAAATATAAAGTATATACATTGGGTGTTTGTAAAAGCTGACTATATGAACACTATTATAAATTAAGGATTGCCCAGATAAGCATTAAAGTTTTCATATTTTATAAATTTTTTGAGAGTAAGTGAATGATAAAATAGCAATTTATGTTATAATAATAAAAAGGAGAGATTTTATGAATTGCACTCATTGTGACCATACAAATAAATCTGTTATTTATAAAAGCAAATATTGGACTATTGTTTTACACAAACAAGATTACTTGGCAAGATGTGTAGTAGATTTAAATAGGCATGTAAATAATTTTGCAAGACTAAGTAATGAAGAAGTTATTGAACTACGAGATTTACTTGGCAAATATGAGGTAATGCTTAAAGATCTTTTTGGTTGTACAATGCTTAATTGGTGTTGTAACATGAATAATGCATATGGTGAAGGTAGAGATGCTCATGTCCATATTCATGTTAGACCAAGATATAAAAATTCGGTTACAATTAAAGATATTACCTATGTAGATAAAGAATTTGGCGCACACTATGACAGAAAAGCACCTGTGCAATTTAATCAAGATACTCAAGATTTTATCTACAAGAAATTAGCGGAAAACGCAAGTAAATATTTAAACTAAACTACTGATTGCGAAAATTATTGATAATTAATGTTGGCTAGATAAAAATTTGTGTGAGCATTTAATATTTTGAGAAATTTTGACACCTAAATAGGGTTGATAGGTAATTTACGTTAAAATTTATTTCTCCTTGCGTAAGTTATTATAGTAGTCAAATTAAACTTTTTAGGGTCAATATTTGTAAAAAATAAGCTTCACATTATCCGTTAACAATCCTGAACCAATGCGTTTGGGTTGTTTTTTATAAAGTTTTAAAATCATTTTTAAAGAGATTGATTTTTTTGTTTAATTATTGTATTATGAAATTACGTAATTATGTAATGGAGGGAACATGAAAGATTTATTATTAAAAATTCATGAACTTGAAAGTCGAATGAAAAAGCTTGAAGAAGAAAATGGAAAAAAAGATTTTGCAGAAAAGCCATTATGCATTGAACCGGACAAAATGCCAATGGGTAAAATTGCCTATGTTGGACGTTATCAGTCTGAAGATGGTTCTTTTGGTTCAACTTTTAGTTCGAATGGTTATTCTATTGAATCTATTTTTTCATATAATTCAGTTGAAATGTCAAAAATTTTATCTTCTCTTGCAAGTGAAGAAAGGATAAATATTATTAAAGAACTTATTAAAAAAAGATATTCTGCACGTGAATTAATGGAGGTTTTAAATTTTTCTACTACAGGAAAGCTTTATCATCACCTATCCTTTCTTGAAAAGATAGGTATTATCTCCAAGAAAAATGAAAAATATTACATTAATACCCGATATATAGGTTGCCTTGTTCTCATTTTTTCTGGCTTGGCAAAAATCTTAGAAAAAAATTAATTTTTTGAAATAGTTGTGAGGAGTAGAAAGAATTTTTGTAAGTGTTTTTATTTTATAAAAGGAGAAGTTATGAATAATCTGGAAATTCCAAAAATAGGATTTGGGACATGGAAATTATGGGGAAGTGAATGTGTTGAGGCGGTAAAAAGTGCAATTGAGGTGGGATATCGTCACATTGACACCGCAAGGATGTATGAAAATGAAAAACAAGTTGGACTTGGAATAATTGAGTCCGGTGTTAAAAGAGAGGAGGTTTTCATAACTACAAAAATTTGTGAGCCGGACACCTCATTTGAAAAAGTTTTGCTTGCTGTTGAGAATTCTCTTTTTAATTTGCAAACCTCATATATTGATTTGGTATTGATTCATGAACCTTATTCTAACTTTATACAAATGTATAGAGCACTAGAAGATTTGCAAAATAGGGGAATTGTTAGATATATAGGAGTATCAAATTTTAATAAATTTGAATTAGATAGCCTTATTAAAAGTTGTAGTGTTATGCCTTATGTCAATCAAATTGAAAATCATATATTTTTTCAAAATAGAGATTTTGTTACATATATGCAAAATATAGACATCAATGTAGTTGCTTGGAGCCCACTTTGTGCGGATATTAGCAAAATTAACAATAATGATATAATTTTAAAGCTTTCTAAAAAATATTTTAAAACACCAGCGCAAATTGCTCTCAAGTTTTTGTTACAAAGAAATATTTTTATTATTCCTAAAACGAAAAGGTTGGACAGAATGAAAGAAAATTTAAATTTGTTTGATTTTAAGCTGACTAATGAGGATATAAATCTTCTTAATAATCTAGATAAAGACGTTAGTCTTTTTGGTTGGTGTTATTAATTTTACGACATATTTTTTTAATTTTAAGTATTAATTTTATAAAAAATTAAAGTTAAAATTATTTGTCTCAAAATAATTATAATTTACATTAATAAAATTTAACATAAAAACGCTTGTGTGATGTTTTTAATTTTAAAAGATGTTTGAAATAAAAAGTATTTTAAAGACTATTATAATAAAAAACTTTTAAATTGGGTATTAAAGCTTTAGATGAAAAATCATTTTAACAAATCAAAAGATTTTTTGTTTGGTCTTGTATTTAAAACCCATTTATGATATCATCTAACTATAGAGGAAAACATGACGAATACAATAAAAGAATTAATAGAACCAACAGTTTTATCAAACACAGATGAGTATCAAAACCCAGGTGATGCAAGTTTTAACACAAAAGACTTTGTTTTTTTAGATTCAAGAGACGAAGTTCTTGAAAGAGATGAAAGCCGTGAAGCAAGAAAAATATCTCCAACAGATTGGGCGTTAGCAAACGGAGCTTATCAAGATAGAGATAGGGTAACTTCATCAGGCAAGAAGGGCACTTGTTGGACGTGGCTGCGTTCCGCCTTATCTGACTACAAGACAAATGTAATAGACAGGTACGGCGACCGTAATGATTGTTATGTAGAGACTAAAGGTGTCGCAGTGAGTCCAGCATTGCGTCTAAATTTAGCAACATTTCTCTCTGCGCGTAATTCATTAGCAACTTCATTCAAAAAGAATGTGACAAAAGATGGAAAGATAAAAGTAACAATGGAGTTGGGTTTTTATCCAAAGAACTATGCAGGGGAAAAAATAAATAAAGAATTAGAAAAAATAAAAGTAGAAACGCTAAATAAAATAAACAAGAAATACTTAGGTAGAATAGAAAGTAACGGTGATGCTAGCTATTTTAGTGTATATGAATACAAAGGTAAAAAATACGTTAGAGCAAAAATAAAAAGTTATAGCGATGAAAACTGTTTTTTCGACGGAAGTAAGGTAAAAGGTGGAGACTTTGCTTGGTTTAAGATAGAGCCAATAGTATGGGAGATAAGGAACTGGAAAGATTTGCCAAGGTCCATAAACCCAAATGGAAATGGGACTGCCAAATTTGTAGATTTAAAAACAGAAGAAGGAATAATGACCCTTCCATTCTATATTAATGACCGAGATAAAAATGTATCATCCATGTGGCAAAACAGTATAATACGTGCGCAATTAAATGGATATGACCTACATGAAGAGATAAGGAAAGGAAATGGGAATAAGAACTACATGGCGCCAAATAACTATAATTTCAAAGGCAAAGGGTTTATAGAGGAAGCTTTTAGCATGGTCTTAATAAAAGAGGTGGAAGATGAGAACCTATTCCAACCAGAAAGACAGGTATTGAGGAGTAGATTAGAGCGACTTAATCCAGACACGACACCAGCAATAAAGAGAAGAAAGATGACGCATAGTGAGATAATCAAGAGCTGGATAGATAATGGAGAGTCAGTGATGTTAGTAGGGCCATCAGGGATAGGAAAGACCGAGAGATTAAAGACGTTGTATCCAAATCATATATATTTAAAATTGACTGAAGGGATGTTTCCAGAGAAGGTAGTGGGAACAATGAACCTACAGACAGGAGAGGAGATACCACCAAACTATGCAAAACAAGCTCTAATGGAATACGCAACAGAGGAAGAGAAGAAACAGATAAAAGAGAACGTGCAGAAGATATATGATTTTGCGGACGAGATATATGAGAGAAGTAAGGCAGAGAAAGAGAAGATACTAATCATATTAGATGAGTTGTTGAACGTGAGCGGGATGGTGCAATCATTGGTGTATAGCTTGGTGTTAGAGCGACTGGTAGAGATAGGCGGAGGGATGAAGTTGCCAGCGAACACAGTGATAGCAGCGACAGGAAACCAAATCAAGTATTCGACGCAGGTAGCGAAAGAGATGGCGGAGCCATTAGGGAAAAGATTTTTTCACGTATATGACATAGAGCCAAGGGTAGGGGAATGGATATATGAGTATGCGATACCAAACAAATTGCATCCAATGGTAATAAGCTATATATTCAACAAATATCAAGAGAGTGGCAAAAGTGAAGAGATAGAACAGATGGGATATTTTTACGAGGAACCAGAGGTAGGAGAGGAGCATTTAGACAAACATGGATGTAAAGGCAAGACAAATGACCCAAGATGTTGGTCAATGATATCAAAGATGCTGTATAACTTTGAGGAGGACTTAAAAAGCGGGAGATATATAGGGAAGGATGTAGAGGATGCATTAAAGAGAGCACTAAGAAGTAGGCTAAGAGAGGAATGGGCAGAGGAGTTTTATGATTTTTATAACAATCCAATACTGACACCAGAGGATATAGTAAAGGGAAGATATACAGAACAAGACCTACCAAGGGATATGAATGAGAAGATGGCGTATATAGGCGGGTTATTAGGAGCGACAGAGGAGCAGGTAGGTGCATGTAGGGAATTCATACGAAAGAACTGTTCGGTAGAAGACTTGGCGGTGTATGATATATATTGGGCGAGAGAAAACCAAGAGAGAATGGAACTCATAGCAGAGTTAGATGAAATGGAAAAGGTAAAGAAAAAAGACAGGGAAAAGGAGATATAAAATGGATAAATTATTAATAGATTTGCAAAGGAATTGTAAGGCTACCTGTGTTTTTGTTAAAGAGGAGGAATATAAACAACTTTCTCCCATAGTTTCAATGAAGGCGAATGTAAGTGATTCTTTTTTGTTCTCTAGCAAGCCTCCTTTCGCTGAAAAAATAAATTCTAAGTGTGAAGCTAATGACATCTGTTATTTTGTGATTAAAGGAATAGAAGAAATTTCTGTAAAAAAACAGGAAAGATTTTTATCACTTGTTAAAGACAGAGAATTAAATGGATACAAACTTCCGGACAATTGCATAATCGTTTTTACAATAAAGGATAGAGATAATTTAAAAAATATTTCGCAAGAGATTTATAAGTTTTCAGTGATAGCCTTTTAAAAGGAGATAAAGTGGACTACAACGAATTAGATTATTTAAGGAACCTAGTTTTAACAAGATATCCTAGATTTGCTACCCAACTAGCTAAAGTTGGTTTTGTTTTTAGTAAAAACTTAGAATTCCATACTGTAGCAACAGACGGCGAAAACATTTATTTTGATCCAGAATTTTTCAAAAGTCTTACTGAAAAAGAAAAAATTTTTGTTGTTGCTCATGAGCTTTTGCATATAAAATATCTTCACATGTATAGGCTTGAAACTCAAGAAGGGGTTTTGCGAGATTTTGAGCTTTGGCATATTGCTGCAGATGCTGTTATCAATGCAAACTTAAAAAAAGACGGTTTTGAAATAAAACCAGGTTTTGTTGATATGCCAGAGGCAGCAGAATATAATGCAGAACAAGTTTATGATATGTTGCTAAGTGAAAGGAATAAAAGTCAAAACCAATTAGGAAAGCAACAAAATGGACAAAACAACCAACAAAACGGACAGGGTAACCAGCAAGGACAAAATCAAAATGGACAGAATCAAAACTCGCAAGGGCAACAGTCGCAAGGTGGACAATCTGCTTCTGGACAAGAGCAATCAAGACAAGAAAATGGTAATCGCCAACAATTTTCCAATTCCAATCAAGGAGATGGGGAACAATCGAGCAACTCAGATAAAGAAAATAGTCAAGATGGGCAATCTAATTCAAATACAGACCAATTAAATGAAAATGGAAGTGGAAATCAAGCTGGCTCAAATGGAACAAATGACTTTGGAAAACAACTATTTAAAAAAGCAAAAAATGGTCTTGGTGATGATCATGAACTTTGGAAAAAAGCTTTTGAAAGAAAAAAACAAGAAGAGACAGAAAAAGAACAAACTCAAAAATTTAAAAAACAATTGACAAAGCTTGATGAAAAGAAAAAGAAGGTCGAAGAAAATCAAGAACAAACTTACGATAGTGCTAACAAAACAAAAGATAAAAACGAAAATAGCAATCAAAAAGATGATAACAAAGCTCAAAATGAAAGCGATGAAAACAATGCTCAATCTAATTCAGAAAATCAAACTCAAGACAAATTTAATCGTGAAAATAAAGGGAGTAAACAAGGCTCTTTAGGTAATGGAGCTGATGCCAGTTCGGGCAGAGAAATTAGTGATGATGGCGTTGTTCGGGAATATAAAGCTGATTTAGACGAATTTTTAGAGTTTAATAAAAATAGAGTGGAAAGACGGGAACGTGCTAGACAAAAATTTGAAAGATTAAAAGATAATACGGCTAGAGAACTTACTAAAAATTATAATAGCATTGAAAATCTTGGTGAGGAAAAACCTGCTTTAGATTGGAAATACGTACTTATGCGTGAGGTTAATAAAACCGAGTATGTTTGGTCTCAGAAAAGAAGTATTAAGGAAAACAACTATGCTTACAGAATGATTTCTGTGGAAAAGAAAGATGAATCGTCGTCTGAAGTTATGATTGATGTTTCGGGCTCTGTTTCTGATAGCATGGTTAGATCTTTTTTAAGACAGTTAAAACCCCTTTTGAAAAATTCCAAATTAAAAGTTGGTTTTTTTGCAGACAGAGCTACAGATAAATTTCAAGAGATAAAAAACGATAAAGATATTGATAAATTAAAAATTTATCGTCCTGGCTATGGAACGAATTTTGACGCCGCAGTTAAAGCTTTTAGTAACGATCCAAAAGTAAATAAAATTGTTTTTACAGATGGTTGGCCGGGAGAAATGCCATCGAAAGAGACGGAAAAGATAAATGTACTTTGGTTGGTATATGAAAATAGAGATTATAAACCTTGTTGCGGTAAGGTTATTATGGTTGAAGAAAAACAATTAAAGACAATAAAAAGAGATGAATTTTACATGTAATTTCATTTAACTTTAACTAATTATAATTAAAACTTTTTAAAATACTCCAATTGTGTTGTTTGATTTCAAAACACAGTGGAGTAATTTTTAATTATATATAAAGCACATTATTTAATAAATATCTTACCAATAGTTTTTATAAAGATTAATATAACGATTATATAAATTACAACTGAGAGAACTTATTTTTGCCAAAATTTTAGTGTTACAGGTATTTTAATTTCTTGTTTGTAACTTTAAATTGAGCTATTTCATATAAAAAATTGTTTGCGAAATATTTTTTCAAGTTTATTTTGCTAAAATTTCAAATAATGGTAAAATTAATTAAAAGGAGTATTATTTATGGAAAAGTTTGGAAAAGTTTTGGTTATGCTTTCAATACTAGGTTTGGCAATTTATCCTTTTAGCATCTATGGTTCACTTATTTTTAGTCTTTTAGTACTTTTGGGTGCAGGACTTATTTTGAAAGATAGTAAGGTTACAAAAAAGGTTCTTCAACCCTTCTTGTTGCTTGCATCAGTGGCTTTTGTTAAGGCGACTATAGCATTTGTATGGCAAATAATGACCTATTTTGCTCAATTGGGTAAAAATTACTATGGAAGCGGATTTTATAATTTTTTAGTTAAATCAGATTATTTCATTTCAGCAATTTTGTTATTGTTCTTGCTTGTATTTGGTATTATTACAATTGTTTACATGATGGCAGATAAAGATGTCCCTCTGTATGGAAATTTGTCAAAAAGGCTTTTGGGTGATGCTAAAGTTCAACCAGTCTCAAAAGTACAAGAGGCAGAAGACGTTATTATTGAAACCGAAGAATAATAATATTTAATTATAGAATCTTAAGTCAAATCAAGGTTTTGATTTGGCTTTTTTAATGAAAGCTTACAAAATTTAAAAAACTAAAGCAAAATTACTTAAAGTTGCTTGTGCCATTTTTTTTAAATGCTTGAATTTTTAATTTTTTTAGTGTAAAATATTCCCATTGTTACATAAAAAGAAGGGAGAAAAATGAAAAAGTTTTTTAGAGAATTTAAAGAATTCATTTCTAAGGGTAGCATCTTAGACCTTGCTATTGGTGTGATTATTGGTGGAGCTTTTTCTAACATAGTTAATAGTTTGGTCAAGGATATAATTATGCCTCTTATTAGTTTGCTGACTGGAGGAGTTGCAATTGAGGACTGGAAGTGGGTTATAACACCGGCAGACGAGGCATTGGGCATTGCGGAAAACGCTTTGCATTATGGAAATTTTATTCAAATGATAATCAATTTCCTTATTATTTCTTTTAGTATTTTTGTTGCATTTAAAATTATTAGAGCATCTCAAAACAAGCTTAAGGCGTTAGCTGAAGGTGTTGCTAAAAAAAGTGTAAAAAAGAAAAAACGTGGCAAAGAGGTCGTGGAAGAAGAGGTTGTTGAACAAAATACTGCTCAAGAAGAGGTTGTTGAACAAACAAATGAAGAGGTGGCTGTAGAGGCTGAACCTTCTAACCAAGAAAAGTTGTTAATAGAAATTAGAGATTTGTTGCAAAAGACTATTGAGCAAAACAATGTGAAAAATTAATTAAAAAAACGCAATTGTCAATTGCGTTTTTTTATTATAGATGAAAATCATCTTCTAATATTATTGGATTTTTGAGTAGAGCAAAATATGTTATAAAGAATTTAAAAGTTATATTTGTTAATAAATTAAAATTATGATAAAATAAAATTCTAAGTTGAATGTTTGTGTACTTTGTTACTCAAGCATTTCTAGTTAGAATAAATAATAGATTGACTATTCTTAACTAGGTTTCACTCAAAGCTTTTTATTATAATTTTAATAGGAAAACATATGGAAAACATAAAAAAACAAATAGAGAATTGTACATTATGTGGAAATTTGCCTAAACTTGTAAATAATTCAATACAATATGGTCTAACAAAATTTATTATAATAGGAGAAAGTCCTGCAAAAGATGGTTGGATAGAAAGCAAAAGAGCATTTTATAATGTCCAAGGAAAATTACAAGCTACCGGAAGAGTTTTAGAAAAACTTTTAAACAATATTGGGCTATCTATATCAGATATATATTTTACAGAGTGCTGTAAATGTATAATTGAAGAAAAAAGTAATTTAGACAAATGTTCAGCTAATTGCATGCCTATTTTGATTAAGCAATTAAATAACATTCCATGTAAAGTTATATTAACAATGGGCTTGCATCCTACACAAGCTCTTTTAAAAACAAAAATAAAAAAATACTCAGACTTTGTTGGAAAGGAGTTTAATGTTGTACTAGGCAAAAAAAATTTCAAGCTTATTCCCATTTATCATCCAAGCCCTTTAAATCCAAAAGGGTATAAAAATAACGTAAATATTTTTAATCAAATAAAGGATATAATGCTTAGATAATAATAAAGCAAGTTGATTGTTATTACATTTTATTAAAATCTTGATTTTTTAAATACATTTTATATATACTTTTAATATGGGGCTTAAAACAGTAAATTTAAAGGAAGTGGCACTTGCGGCAGAAGATGCTGGAATTATTTGCAAAATGGAGATTGAACAGGCGGAAGCTGAGGGGATTGGTGCTGTTAAATTTATCCATGGTTACGGCTCCCATGGTGTAGGAGGCGCAAAGCTATTTGAGGTTAGAAGGGTTTGTAGATGGCTTGAAACGCATGGTAAGATAGACTTTTTTATAGCTGGACATGATTGGAATACTCAAAATGCTAAGGCAATAAAAATATTGTTATCTTGCAAGGGATGTTATAACGATGAAGATCTTAACCGCTCAAACCCCGGAATTACGATTGTAAAGCTTAGATAAAAGGTTAAGCTAGAACTATACAACTTAAGTTTGAAACCCCACTTTACCCACATCATTTACTTAAAACTATATAAAAAAATTTTTTTCAATATTTCTGCTTTATTAAAATATAAGCATTATTTGTATATATAAAGCCTGATATTTGCCTAGTTTTCATGCCAAATTGGTTGTATTCTAGGAGCAAATCACTAAAATCATAAAATTCGATTCATTAGTGTAATGGTAAAAAAATAATCAAAGAAAGAATCTTTGATTATTTTTTTGATTGGGTCTACTAACCACAAAGCCTTATTTTTGATTTAAAGCTAATATTTTATGATATAAAATATTAGAATTCTTGTTGATGTATATTTTTTTTAATAAAATCAATTGCTTTTGATAGTGTTGCATCTCTCTTTGCTTGGATATCCTCAAGTGTTAGTGGAACATATATGTCCGGCTGAATTGCACCTTCGCACTTAAACACTTCTGCAAATTGATTAATATATTTTTCAGTAAAGTGAATTGATATTTCATCTGAAACTTGCAAAATTCCGCTTGACTGCCCAAATTTTGAGTTTCCTTGTCCAAGTGGTTGGCCGATTATTGTTGCACCAAGAGTTTTTTTTGCATAATAAACCGCAAATATACCTGAAGAGAAAACACTATTATTAGTTAATATGCAACCTTTCATATTTTTATCTTTAAATAGGGTATAAAGTGGACATATTAATTCAGAATTTCCACCCGTGTTGTTTCTTACATCAACGATATAATAATTTATTTTTTCTTTTTCAATTACTTCTTTAACATTTTCAACAAACCTAAAAAAATATTCTTTATTTTTCTTATTGCAAGTTCTATAATTAATTTTTATTATAGAAGTATCTTTTATCAATTCATAGTCAAAAGGTTTGTCTAAATTGAAATCAAAAGGAGGAAAGTGATTTCGATGAATGGCTATATTTTCAGTTTGACCTAATTTTATGTTTGTGCCGTTAACTAGTTCTGCACTATTTGGATTAACGCCTATTCTAATATATGATTGTATAAAATTTAGTTCATTATTCAATTTATAATTTAACCATTCATTCGTTTCATAAGATATATATTCAGTTATTTGATTGACCAGTTTATCAACTTCTACTCCGCCAATTTTCTTGACCTCTGCAAATCCTTTTTCAGTTTTCAAATATACCTTATTGTTTAGAAAAATTATATGTTTATTTAACATTCTTGATTTCTTGTAATCTTGTTCTTTATTGATAACAGATAAATAGAGATGTGCATTTCTGAATTTTGCACAAAGTTTTGCTAATATGGAAATTTGCTCTTCTTTTGAAAAATTATCTATATTGCCGATGCTTTGAAGAAAATCATCAACAGATTCGTTTATTTTAATTTGTCTGTCAAAGATTTTTTTCTCCACTTTATATTTTTTTAACACATCTAAGTGTGTTTGTTTAAGTTGCTCAGCAATATTTTTTAATTGGTCCGTTGTTATCATAAGTTTATTTTAACCTAATAATTGTTGTTAGTCAATAAATAGTTTACTTTTGATTTGTAACTTACTAATGGGTCCACTTTTTGGGCAGTATAGTTGGTTTCCAAGCCCTAAAAATTAAACAAATTTTTAGGGGACCCACGAACCCCTTTCAGGAGTTCGATTCCCTGGTATAATAATAAAAAAAATAATCAAAGAAAGTATCTTTGATTAATTAAATGGTACCCTCAAGGGGAATCGAACCCCTGACTTCGCCGTGAGAGGGCGATGTATTAACCTCTTTACCATGAGGGCAAGCATAGTTATATTATCATATACTTCTTTAAAAATCAAGTTTTTATTTAACATATAACTAAAATTCTGCGGATCTAGATATGATGTGAGTAAGTTTTATGTTTAAAAAACAAGATTTAATATTAAGACTTATAAAGATGAACGTGTAGGCAAAGGAGCAAATATGTAATTTTTTTTATTGAAGTAAATAAGACTTATATATCTTGTAAATAATATTATAATAAATTATTGATTGAATTTGAAAAATATTTTTTAACTGGTTAGATTAGAGAGGGGAATAAAGCTTATAGTAATAAAATTTTTGAGTTGGTAAGGTGTCTTTGAAGAAGAGGGACCAATTTTGTTTAAATTGATTATCATAAAACAAAGCCAAGAGGGAAAAATTTTTTTGAAGAACCTAAAAAATTTTTTAAATTTTGAAAGATAATTGATTAAGATGTGCTTTGTTTGAACTAAGTAAAAATGTCTGAATAGCCCATAAAATATGACAATTTTGAATACTGTAATAAGAGGTTATAAAAAAAATAAAATTTTTTGAAAAAATTTTGAAAAAGTTGTTGACAAACATTTTCTAGTATGATAATATGACTAAGCTATCGTAAGTTGATAGCCACATGAACTATGAAAATTGAATATGATAGAAAAGGTTAAAATGTGCGAAATGAATTAAACTACCTGTCAATTTAAATATTGACGAATCGTACAAACAACTTTTTACAGTCAGTTAAAAGTTATGAGTACAAATCAAATCTAACTTATTTGACATCAGTCAAATCAAATAATTAACGTTAGAGTTTGATCCTGGCTCAGGACGAACGCTGGCGGCGTGCTTAAAACAT
>CALKLQ010000006.1 GCA_937992055.1 uncultured Clostridia bacterium
GTCTGTCTGTCTGTCTGTCTGTCTGTCTGTCTGTCTGTCTGTCTGTCTGTCTGTCTGTAAAGATTGTCGCCGATTCATTGTTGAATGTCAACAATTTATCGCGATAATATTCATATTGTTTTTGTCTTTCTTCAATTTCTGCTGGAAGTCCAATTTTAAGGTCTGAACATATTGCATCAAAGTTATCTAAAACATTAACAATTCGCTCTTGAATTTCAAGTGGTGGGATAGGAATAATCAAGTTTTCCACATCTGTTCTGCTTAATCTTGGAATACTTGCTTTTCTAACTTTTGTTTTTAACAATGATTGATTAGACATTAAAATATAATACAAAAATTTATTATTAAGTTCTCTTAAATCATCAAAACATAGACAATCATCTGCCGACCAAAATTCAACATTACTAAATCCTATTTCACCTGCTGCGCCGGCAGAAATAATAAATGGCTCATTCGCTTTTCTATTACATTTATCAAAATACCCAAGTGGTGTTAAACTATTTTGATAAACAGGATACTTTCCATTCTCAAACAAATCACTTCTAACAACTCTAACACCCCGAGCAACAACTGCAACTTCATTCAATTTTACCATTTTAACTTCTGGCTGATTGAATGTTAAAAGGTTATCTCTATAATACTCATACTGTTGCTTTCTTGCTGTAAGCTCTGCTGTAAGCTCCGTGGTAAGCTCCGTGAAATTGTCAAGATACTTAACAATTTCACTTTGTACTTCCAAAGGCGGAATTGGAACAGGAACTATTGCCATAACATTACTCATAAGTTTAGCATTTCCCATTCCCTTATTCACATAAGGCTTTGTTGCAGTTTGTAAAACAAAGTATAAAAATCTCGGCAAAATATTATCAACCTTGATTTTCAACAATCCACAAACATTCGTTACACTAAACTTTCCATTTCTATAAAATACAGAACCTGCGTTTGCTCCGTCAGTAGTCCAAGTCAGATATTCTCCATCAAACATATATGTAGATATTTTACCCAACTCGCCATTATTCTCTGTTTGAGAAGAATAAACAGGATAATCACCAGCATTATCTCTTATGAAGTCTTTTGACATTACTACACCACGAGAAATATCGCATATCTCACCTACTGTGGAATACTCAACACCATTTGGGCACAATTTTTCAATAAGTTCTTCTATCTTACTCATTATTGTTCCCCCTCTATGTCGGCAATGATTTTATCTATTTCATCTCTTAACACTTGTTCTCGAGCAACAATTTCTTTAATTTTTGCATTAAGTTCTTTTATGTTTATTTTTTCTTTTGTGTCTTCTTTTTCAATATAAGTTGAAACAGAAAGATTATATCCGTCTTCTGCAATATCTTTATTTGGAACAAGTTTTGAAGTGTGAGGAATTTCTTCTTTTCTCTCTGTAAAGATTTTTAATATATTATCAATATTTTCATCAGATAACTTATTGTTGTTTGTTACTTTAACACATTCTTTTGTTGCATCAATAAACAACACACTATTATCTTGTTTTGATTTTTTCATAACCAAAATGCAGGTTGCAATTGAAGTCCCAAAAAACAAGTTATCTGGCAACTGAATAATTGCATCTATAAAGTTATTATCAATCAAATACTTTCTAATTTTCTGTTCTGCTCCACCACGATAGAAGATACCCGGGAAACAAACAATCGCTGCTGTTCCGTTGGTAGAAAGCCAAGAAAGTGAGTGCATAATAAATGCCAAATCTGCTTTTGATTTTGGTGCTAAAACACCCGCTGGCGAAAATCTTGTGTCATTAATAAGCAAAGGATTATCATCACCAGCCCATTTTATTGAATAAGGTGGATTTGAAACGATTGCTTCAAAAGGTTCTTCGTCCCAATGCTGTGGACTAATCAATGTATCTTCACAAGCAATATTAAATTTATCAAAATCAATGTCGTGCAAAAACATATTTATACGACAAAGGTTGTAAGTTGTAAGGTTTATTTCTTGACCGTAAAAACCTTGACGAACATTATCTTTGCCTAATACTTTTGCAAACTTTAAAAGTAATGAGCCAGAGCCACAAGCCGGGTCATAAACTTTATTCACTTCTGTTTTACCAACAACTGTCAGTTTTGTTAAGAGTTCTGACACTTCTTGCGGTGTGTAGTATTCACCACCAGATTTGCCAGCATTAGAGGCATACATTCCCATTAAAAATTCATAAGCATCGCCAAAGGCGTCAATGGAGTTGTCTTGATAATTGCCTAATTTCATATCACCAATACCATCAAGAAGTTTGCAAAGTTTATCGTTTCTCTTATCAACCGTTGTTCCTAACTTGTTGCTATTTACATCAATATCAGCAAACAAGCCCTCAAAATCCTGTTCACTTTCTGTTCCTTTTGCAGATGATTCAATAGCCCTAAAAACTTTTTCAAGTGTTTCATTTAAGTCTTTGTTATTGTGAGCATTTTTTCTTACATTGCAAAATAATTGACTTGGCAAAATAAAGAAACCTTTTGTTTTCACCATATCTTCTCTTGCTTCTTCTGCTTCTGCGTCAGATAGTTTTGCATAATCAAAATCTGTGTTTTCTGTTTCTCGTTCGCCTTTGTTTATATAATTCGTTATATTTTCAGAAATATATCTATAAAACATAAATCCCAAAACATATTGCTTAAAGTCCCAACCGTCAACACTTCCACGAAGGTCGTTTGCTATATTCCATATAGCCTTATGTAACTCTTCTCTTTCTTGTACTTTTTTTATGTTTGCCATTATTTACTCCCATATATCTTATTTATTTACAGTATAACATAATATAGCTAAAAAATGGGTGCATTTTCATCAAATTCTATTCGATGCCTATTGTTAAATTGGTTTAATCTTCAATTTGGTTAAAAGGCGTGTTCTTGTTTAAATAAGTTGTAAAGCGATGCTCCACCAGACATACTCACACCAAAAGTAATTTTAATAGCTTTCTTTATTTCAACTTCTTTTGGAACAAAAGCAATTTCAATTAACACATATTTATTCCTTGAACACGACATCAAACAATCATCAAAATTCATTATTTGTTTTAGTGCCCATCTTTCAGCACAATCAGTTGATACAAATAAAAACAAAAAAAGGAGCAAAACAAATATCTTGTTTCACACCAATTTTATTCTAGAACTTCATATAATGTATTTCTTTCCATTCTGAATTTTCATTATAAAATTTATTAAATTCTTTATCAAACTCCTTTTCACTAACAAATGAATAATTTACATTTTCATCATAAGTAAAATCATAATCGTCAATATATTTTATTTCCCATTCTTTTGTATTATAATCTTTAATAATAACTCTATATACTGCAGAGTCGTAATTCCAATTGCAATGGTCAAATACCATAATTCTTTCTATATTATCAGTAATAAACGGACCTTTTATTTCTTTCTTCGCCTTCCTTATAAGGTAATCATAATGTTTTAACATTGCGACAGATTCCATAAAATCTTTTTTATCATATCCGTCCATAAAAGATATTCCATCAAAAAAATATCCTACATCATAATACAATTTTCCTAATTTTGTTCTTTTATTTGTATAGTTATAGCAATTAGCAATAAGAATACACCAATCTATAAAATAATCAAATTCAATTTCTTTATTTATTGCTTTATACAATGTGCCCATGAGTAAATCATAATCATAATAATCATCTTCTTCGTATTCATCCGCTTGTAAGATTTTGCACAACTCATCTTGTGGCAACTCCAATCTCAAACCTTTCCATACCTGTTCTTTTGTTATCATAATAAAATCCTCTTAATACTATACTTCAAAACAATTATAGCATATTTTTTTAATTGTGATGATTTTTAACTCAATTTTTTTGCAATTTTATCCGAAATTGAAAAATTTATTTAGGCACAAAAAAACAAAAAATGTTTTTTTAACTCTCCCGTTTAATAACTCGAGATTATACTCCTGTTTTGCCTATGTCTTTGGTTTTAAAATCAATTGATAAGTTGTTGGATGATGTTAAAGGAAAAATTTTTAAAACTATATTTATTTAAGAAAAGAAAAAATTTACAATCAATCTGTCCACTAAAGCATCAGGCCAAGCATCTTTTATGTGTTTTTTTTGCATAAAATCCAACGATTTCCGCGGATATTTCTTAAGTTTTTGTTTATTGTGTTTTTCTTTTTGGAAGAGGGATGACTTTTTCTAAAATGAAAACAACATTTTCTACAAGTTCTGGGTTTTCAAAATCTAAAATATAATGTTCTTTTGCGCCCTTATATGGAATGCCACAATCTGCTCGTTGCATTAGTTTGGCAATTTCCGGTAGTTTTTTTATGTAAACCATGTTGTCACATATTAATAAAATAGGCTTTTCATTGATATACACCATGTATTCGCCAAACATTTTCTTATATCTAACCTCATATGTGCTTGGTACTTGTTCGCACACATACAAAACAAAATCAATATTTGATGACATAACGACCTCTTTTAATTTTTTGTATTATATA
The DNA here is from genome assembly GCA_937992055.1 of uncultured Clostridia bacterium. GTDB lineage: Bacteria > Bacillota > Clostridia > Christensenellales > UBA1242 > CAJKWP01. The sequence goes on from CALKLQ010000006.1 coordinate 4,495, forward strand.
TTTTGTAATATTTTATTTTATCTCATCTTTTAACTCTTCTTTTAAAAAATTAATCTTTTTAATTATATATTTTCTTAAAACAAGTAAGTATACTAACGTTAAAACCCCAAAGCCAATAAAAATAAATCCACACCAAAAAATGCTTAGATATGTGATAAATGAAACAATTCCTCCAACAAAAAATATCACAGAAGAAATAATCATAATTATATCGTTTCTTTTTAGAGCAAATTCATATCTTCCTAACAGTTTAACTTTTTCAATATCTTTTTCTTTCATAAATTTTCCCATTCAATTTAATAAAGGTGTTAATATTTACATGTCTTTTCCAATTTCACTTTCTTCAATAAAAGGATTGACATATCTATACTTTTTGTTTTTGTCAAGATAGGTTATAGCCTTATTAGGGCATCTATGATAACAACCCAAGCAGGCAATGCATCCATCTCCAAACACAACATTATTTTCAACACAGATATTTTTTACCGGACAAATTTGCGCGCATTTGCCACATTTAGTGCATTTCTCAGTGGTTTTAAACCTTTTTCCAATAAGGTGCCAATTTGATTTATTTTTAAGATATACCCTTTCCCTAGTCTTTTTCTTTTTAGGAATGTGATACTCGCCTTTTAAAATCTTTTGGACAACTGCTTCAATGCGCTCTTTACATTTTTTTAGCTGAAAATTTTGATAAAACCTTGGAACGGTAAAATGCAAGGTGAAATTTTCAGTCATCTTAATTTTGTATACGCTTATTACATTTAAACCAAGCCTTACTTTAGCATAATCATAAAACAAAAAATCTGCTCCGCCAGCCATTCCTCCATAGTTTTGAATGACAATAATCTCTTTAGTTTTATCAAGTTTAAAAAGCAAGTCAAACACCGGAGATGGCATCCCAAAAGAATGAATGGGAGTAACAATAAATAGCCTATCAAACTCGCCGCCATTGCCGTTATATGTGGGTATATAAACAATTTTACCGCCTATTTTATCCTTCAATACTTTTGCAATAAACAAACTATTTCCAGTGGAACTAAAATATAGTATACCGTTCAAAACAATCTCCTTCTAGTCTAACTTAAAAAGTGTATAGAATTCTTCAAAGTCTAGACAAAAAACTCAGACTAAAGATAAAAGAGCTAGGCAAGGCTCGGAAAATGCCACAAAAAAGTTTATTTGCCTAATGACTGTTTTGGGACATTTTCGGTAAACACTTCTAATTTATGGTCGCGACGTTTGTCTTCAGTCTGAAGTATAGCATACTTTATTTTCTTTTCAAATCTATCTAAAAAACGGTTTATATTTTTTTTGCAAAAAGATAATAGAAAAGTCATGTTTATTAATCATCCTGAACCACTTTTTTCTTTTTCTTTTTAGACCACTTTTTCTTTTTTAATCGTCTTTTTGTAACCTCTATTTTTTCACCAAACACATCACCTTTGAAATTATCTTTGATATATTGTTCCATTGGGGTAAGTTGCTTTTTAGGGGTTAAATTTGTTTGAGGTGAACCTGAGGCAAAAATTGCAAATTTTGCAAAAACAGGGCCTATAAGTTCATATAGTATTGCAGAAGATAAAATTACTGTAGCCAAGATTCCTCCCGCCTCAACTGGTAAACTTCTTTGAGCAATTGCCGCCAATCCAATTGAAACTCCCGCTTGTGGGATGAGGGCTAAACCTAAATACTTTTTCACATCTAAACTTGATTTAGATAAGCTTCCTCCTATAAAAGAGCCCAATAGCTTTCCTAAAATTCTTACTAAAAAGTAGACAATTCCCATAAGTCCAAAATCTAAGAGCGCGGAAAGCTCAAGATTCATGCCTGAATAGACAAAGAATATCAACAATATGGGCGGCGTAAACGAACTTATAATGTTGAACATTTCGGTGTTACCCTTTGCTGAAACATAGGTTGCACCAAGTGTCATACAGGCAAGCAGAGGCGATACACCCAAAAGAACGCACACCGCGGTTAAAGAGATTATTATTGCAAAAGTCATTATAAGACGACTATCCATTGAATATTTTTCATTTATAAGTTTTTTCAATAAAAAGCCTAACCCCACACCAAGCCCCATCGCACCAAGGTTATATACTAAAGGTAAAACAACATCAAGCGCACTCATGCCACCTTCTGAACCCTTTGCAAAAACCAAGCAAATGTTAAAAACAATAAGGGCAAGTGCATTATCTAGGGCAATGACCTGAATTAAGGTGTCAACAAAATTCCCTTTTGCGTTATATTGTCTAATGGTCATAAGCGTGGAAGTTGGAGCCGTTGTTGCTGCAATACTTGCCAAAACAAGGGAAAGAGAATAGGAACAATTGAAAATGAATTTCATGCAAACAAAAACTAAAACCATTGCAAGCAGGGACTCAAAAAGGGTTATCACTATCGTTTTTTTTGCATTTTGTTTAAGAGCACCAAGATTGATGTATCTTCCTACACCAAAGGCAATAAATGCCAGCGCCAAATCTGTTATAAAACTAAAAGAGGGCACTATTTCTTGAGGAATAATATTTAAAACATGTGGGCCTATTAAAACACCTGCGATGATGTAGCCTGTAACATTTGGCAATTTTAAAAGCTTTGTAAGTCTAGACATCAAAAAGCCAGCAACAATTATTATTGCCAAACTCACAATTACCAAAGTTGTTGTATCCTCGCAAATTTTATAAAGCATATTTCTTTTATATGATTATAGATAATTGTTTGCCCATTTTGCAAATATTATCTTGTTTTTATTTTAAATATACTTTTCTTATTTTTTACTCAAATAAAAAATATCGCAAAGCGGACAAACGTAGTTTGGACATTTTGCAGACCCGCCCATACCAAAAGGCATTTGTTTGCGTTTAGCAAACTTTAATCAATTTGATACTCTCAAAAGTTATTTCAACATCTTAAATGCCATTTTAAGTAGTAGGAAATATCGCAAAGCGGACAAACGTAGTTTGGACATTTTGCAGACCCGCCCATACCAAAAGGCATTTGTTTGCGTTTAGCAAACTTTAATCAATTTGATACTCTCAAAAGTTATTTCAACATCTTAAATGCCATTTTAAGTAGTAGGAAATATCGCAAAGCGGACAAACGTAGTTTGGACATTTTGCAGGATTTCCGCCCGTACCAAAAGGCATTTGTTTGCGTTTAGCAAACTTTAATCAACTTGTTGATTAAAAAAAATTTAACATGTTAAATTTTTAAATGCCATTTTATTTTCTATATCAATCTAATTCCTCCATATCAAATGAAAAGCGCTAAATTGCGACAATTTTATCTATTAATTTTTTAAAAAAAACATATTTTGTAAAAAAATAATACTTTTTTTCTTTTTTTTAAAAAAATTGTGTGCTATTCTTGTACTATCAAACACATGGAGGAATTATGGATAAATACAAAATTTACATTTCTGACAATAGTGAGAGCGTTGTTAGAGAACTTAAAGAGCTTTTAAATGTTCAATATGATATTGTTGGAAGCGGTTGTGATGGAAACGAAACCTTCCAATTCCTTAAACAAAATAATGTTGACCTTTTATTAACCGACATAGTTTTATCTTCAATAGACGGCTTTGAATTATTAGAAAAAATTAAAACTCTTCAAAACAAGCCAAAAATTATTGTTCTTTCAAACCTTACCCACGAAGGCTTCATTTCAAAAGCCATAGAAGAGGGTGCGTCCTACTTTATGATAAAGCCTTTTGATAACTCAACCCTATTAAAGCGTATAGAAGAGGTTTTGACTGTGAAAAAGGAAGCCAATGTCAAAACGGTAAAAAACAAGCCATTAGAGGAAAAAATAACAAATATTTTTATAACTGTTGGAATTCCTGCTCATATAAAAGGTTATCAATATTTGCGTGAAGCAATTAAAATGGCAATTGAAAATCCAGACATCATCAATTCAATAACTAAAAAACTATACCCTGCAATTGCGGAAAAATTTGAAACAAGTGCAAGCAAGGTTGAAAGAGCAATAAGACATGCAATAGAGGTTGCTTGGAATAGAGGAAAAATTGAAAATATTAACTCTGTATTCCAAATCAAGGTTTATGATTCTAATGAAAAACCAACAAACGGAGAATTTATTGCCCTTGTCGCAGATAAAATGATTATAGAAGGTTTTTAAAATATATCTTAAAAAAGATGGCCAATTAAAATGCGAACCCAAGACTTTAGAAAATGCCAAAAAGATGGCTAGCTTTTTCTTAATAAATGATTTAGTCTTTTGTATTAATCGAAAATAATCAAAATTTTAAACTTAATAAGCTTTTAGAATAATTTAATAATGTAAGTCTTCGATATAGACAATCTATATTGGAGATTTTTTTAATAACCTTAAATTTCTATCTTTAAATACTATTTGTTAAACGGTTTATTTAATGTCATTTATTTGTTTTAAAAAAAAGTTTTGTGCTAAACTAACAAAAAGGAAAATTTATGTTTGAAATCTACAAAAAGACAAAAAGTTTAAAGAAAAATCAAAAACTAAACAGTGAGGAAAGCTTTTTAAAAGAAGACGACAAGGCGGTTATTGAAATTAAGACAAATGACCATAGTCAGTTGTTTTCATCTTTTGGTGATGGACTTTCGAATGAGCTTTGTTCATATATAGAAGATAAGGCGGACGCCATTCCCCTAGACTATGATATAACTTTAAAATTTAACGAAAAAGAAAATTTAAAAAGGATTGAAAGTTGCTTAAAGGCAAAATATGAACAAGACATACATTCAATTAATCGACAGATGAATCGAAACAATATTTTTTCCCTTTCCATGTTTTTATCTGGAGTGATTGCCTTTTTAATCTTTGCTCTTTTTACAAAACTTAACCTTCATTTTATGCTATGCACCTTTGCTGAAATTGCAACTTGGGTGTTTTTTTGGGAGGCGGTAGATTCTTTTTTCTTGGAAAGAAGACATTTAAAATTCTTAAAACTAAGAAAGTATCGCATTTTATGTAGCACAATAACATCAAAGGAGGATGATTTTGAATCAAAGTCTAACAAGTAGAATAACCGAATTTATATTACAACTAATCAACACTAAAAAGGCTTTTACTACACGAGAAAATGCACTTGAACATATGAAAAAGGTTGAAATGGAAAACCAAAAAGGTTATAAAGTTCCCTTTCCTTTTTCAAAAAAACTCAAGTGTTTTTACTATAATGATATGCAAACTTTTTTTCTTGAAGGAAAAAGCAAGGATGTTATTCTATACATTCCCGGCGGAGCATTTGTTAGCAATCCTCACCTTTTGCAATGGAACTTTATTTTTGATATCCAAAATAATACCGCTTGTAACATGATTGTTCCAATATATCCCAAAGCTCCTTCCAATACATATAAACAAACTTATAAAAAACTAATTGAACTATATGAATCAATTTTAGATAAAAACCCAGATAGTATTAGTTTTATGGGTGATTCTGCGGGTGGAAACATTGCCCTTTCACTTGCAATTCAATTAAAAGAAAAAAACTTAAAGCAACCCAAAAACATAGTCTTATTCTCACCCTGTTTAGACCTTACACTTAGCGACCCCGCAATAAAAGACTTTGAAAAGCTTGACCCAATGCTTGCCCCAGATGGACTTTTAACGATGTATCAAGCATGGGCGGGAAAAACCAAACTCACAAACAAAATTTTAAGTCCCATAAATGCAAACTTAAAAGGTTTAGGCAAAATCTCATTATTTATTGGAACCCATGAAATACTTTTGCCTGAAGCTAGAAGATTTTATGAAAAGGCAAAAAAACAAAATATTCAAATCAATTATTTTGAAAAAGAGGGGCTTAATCACGTTTATCCAGCCCATCCTATTCCCGAAGCAAAACAAGCAATGAAACAAATTGTTGAAATTTTAAAAAATTAAATATTAACTATAATTTGAATTAGCATCATTTTTGCTTAAAGATGTTAACCTAACTTTGAACCCAAAAACTTTTTGATATGGTTTTTTGCCAAAACTTTTGCAATTGACAAGAAATCTAACAATCAAACGACGATACGCTTAAACAAAAATTTGTGACTAAACAAGGATATCATATTTTGGCGAACACTTGACTTTAAAATAAAATGTATTTATACTATTTTATGTAAAATATGTTATAGTTTTTAACAAACGGAAAAGGTTGACAATGCAGGATATTCAAATTTTGTGGGAAAAAGTTTTAGAAAAAATGGAACTACTGGTCACAGTTGTTTCTTTTGATTTGTGGATAAAAACAATTGAGGTTTTAGACTTAAAAGATGACAAAACCCTAATTTTGGTTGCTACCTCAAGTTTTGCAAAAAATCAACTTGTTAAAAACCATAGCAAACAAATTGCAGAATGTGTTGAACAAGTTTTTGGCAGTGAAATTGACTTTGAAATCATTGATAAAGCGGAAAAGGAAGAATATCTTAAACTTCATCAGGTAAACAAAAATGAAATTGAGGTAAAGTCTGAAAATCCTTTTAACGAAAAGTACACTTTTGACAATTTTGTGGTTGGAAAAAGCAATCAATTTGTATATGCCGCCGCCAGAAGTGTGGCAGAAACTCCGGGTGAAAAATTCAATCCCCTCTTTATTTATGGTGGCGTTGGACTTGGCAAAACCCACATCTTGAATGCAATTGGCAACTTTGTCAGACAACATCACCCTGAAAAAAAGATTATGTATGTTACCTGTGAAAGTTTTACTAATGACTATATAGAATCTTTGGGTGTGAGCAAGGAAAAGGAAAAGGCCACCTCGCGTTTTAGAGAAAAGTATCGTAATCTAGACATTTTAATGGTCGATGACATTCAATTTATTTCAAACAAAACAAGCACACAAGAGGAATTTTTCCACACTTTCAATGAGTTGTATCAAAAAAACAAACAAATCATCTTATCTTCAGACCGTCCTCCTAAAGAAATTTCAACACTTGAAGATAGGTTGCGTTCAAGGTTTGCAAGCGGACTCATTCAGGATATTCAAGCACCTGACTTTGAAACAAAAATTGCTATTTTGAAAAAAAAGGTGACCCAAGAAAAATATAATATTGATGAGGATGTTTTGACCTTTATTGCCGAACGCGTCAATACAAACATCCGTGAAATGGAGGGTCTGCTTTCCAAGGTATACTTCTATGCAACCCTGCTTGGAAAAAAATGCGCCACCTTGGAAGATGCCAAAGAGGTGTTCAAAGATGAACAGGTAACCCAAAAAGAGCAAATTTCGCCGGAAAAAATAATTGGAGCCGTTTGTTCCTACTATGGCATTTCCGAAGCCGAGCTCACCGGAAAAAAACGAAGCAAGGAAATTGTTGAACCAAGAATGATTGCCATTTATCTTATAAATGAAATGCTTGACCTTCCACTTATCACCACTGGAAAATTGTTTGGAGGAAGGGACCACACCACCATCATTCACGCAAGAGACAAAATTTCTGAACAATTAAAAAATAACAACAAAATAAGAACTATTGTTAATGAAATCAAAAACCAAATTTCTAGCAGTTGTTGATATGTGGACAACATTCCAAAACAATTCACAACTTATCAACAATCACTAGCTTACCACATTTAGCGTTTTAAGGCTAAAAAACAAAAAAACTTATACTATATTTTGTATAACAAAAAACTTGTCCACATTTCAACAATCTATATTAATAATATTATTATCTAATCAAATAAAAATATAAATTGAATAGAGCGCTGGGCAAAAAAAATAAAAGGAGAAAATTATGCATTTAATTTGTGATGGTTTGGATTTATGTGATGCCGTTTTAAAGGTATCCAAGGCAATTTCAAACAAAACCCCTAATCCTATTTTAGAAGGTATTAAACTTTCTGCTGAAGATGGCAATTTGACACTTTCTGCCACAGATGGAGAACTTGCAATTGAGAAAAAGATTAAGGCAGATATAATGCTTGAGGGCGAAACAATTGTTCCGGGCAAGTTTTTCAGTGAATTTTTGAAAAAGCTCACCAATGAGAGAATTGAACTTGTTTTAAATGAAAAAAATCAATTAAAAATCAAGTATACTGACAGTGAGGGTGAAATTGCTTGTTACAATGCCTTGGAATATCCTGGATTTAAAAAGATAGAGAGTGAGGAATTTTTTGCAATTAAAAAATGTGATTTTAAAAGCCTTATCAACAAGAGTATTTTTGCGGTGGCTATTGATGATTCCCGCCCTATATTAAAAGGATGTCTATTAGAGGTTGAACCAAACCAAATAAGAGCGGTTGCCTTGGATGGATATAGATTGGCATTGGTTAAAAAACAACTTGCATCTACTAATGTGAACATCTCAGTGATTGTTCCAGCCAAAAGTTTGAGCGAGGTTGCGAAATTGCTTGATGATAGTGAGGACATTGTCAATATTTACATTCAAAAAAATATGCTTATGATAGACCTTTGTGACACCAAGGTTACTACCAAGCTTTTGGAAGGCGACTTTTTAAATTACAAACAAATTATTTCTAACAACTATGAAACAAGTGTGACCATTAACAAGGCCCAGTTTGAAGATGCACTTGAAAGAGCCTCCCTTCTTTCCAAAATAGGACAAAACAATCTTGTTAAATTTGAAATTAAGGAAAAAAATCTTTGCCTAACATCAAATTCAGAAATAGGTAACATCAAGGAAAATGTAAACATTGTGTTAAGGGGTAATGACCTTACAATAGCATTTAACGCTCGTTACTTTATGGAGTGTCTAAGGGTGAACAACGATGAGTTTGTGAAACTGAGTTTTAATAGTTCCTCAAATCCTTGTATTGTGACCCCTCATGAAAATGATGATTATTTATATCTTATTTTGCCAGTACGTATGATAAATTAAATATAAACTATAGGAAGTAAAATGTTCGCTTAACTCACATTTATTATTGCTATCGCAATATGCTTGAATTCTCAAGCAACTTCCTGTTTGAA
>CALKLQ010000007.1 GCA_937992055.1 uncultured Clostridia bacterium
GATATTTAAAATCGAGCAAGGTAGCAAAGCCAGTGGCGCAGCCACTTTTTTAACTTATATCCATGTGTAACAAAAACTTAGATTTGTGTACTTCTTACGACAGCAATCTTTTGAATGGTTGAGCGAGGTAGCGCAGCCACTTTTTAAACTCTAACTTTGTGTAAGAAAAATATTTAGCTTTGTGGACTTCTCATCTCACCGTCTATTTTCCAAATAAGCGAGGTGGCAAAGCCACTTTCTTATCATCTACTTATGTGTGAAAAAAACTTAATATTAAGTAATTCATATACAGCAATCTTTTTCCCAAGTGAACGAGGTGGCAAAGCCACTCTTTTATGATTGATTTTGTTTCAAAATTTTCAATGTTGTTGAAGCTCAAATGTAGCAAACATATTGAGTGAAGTATTAAAACATATTTATAACTAATCGAGTGAACCTCACTTTTTAATTCTAAGTTTCTTTATTAAAAAAAGTTAAAGAACAAATATTTCTTCAACTTTTTTGTATTCAATCATAGTTTTTTCAAAGTCAATAATTACGCTTTTTTATTTCAATAAAACAAAAATATGTGCAATCCTATAATTTTAAAAGGAAAACTTAAAAATTAGACTGTTTCATCAATAATACCACCGCCTAAACACAGTCCCTCTTTATCATACAAAACAACAAATTGACCTGGAGTTATTGCCCTCTGTTTTTCTTCAAATATAACTTTAACATTTTCATCTTGAAGAAACACTTTTACTTTTTGGTCAGGTTGACGATATCTAAACTTTGCATAACATTCAAACTCTTTCTGAGTAGGTTTTTGGGGAATCCAATTAAAACTCGAAGCTACAAGTTCTTTTGTGAAAAGAATGTCATCATTTCCTTGAGAAACATATAAAATATTATTTTTTAAATCTTTTTTATAAACAAACCAGCGTCCGCTCCCTCCAACCTGTCCACCTATTCCAAGTCCACGTCTTTGACCTAACGTGTAAAATGCAAGGCCATCATGTTTTCCCAAAACTCTTTCATGAGAATCTCTAATTTCTCCACCTTGAAAAGGAAGATAGGAAGATAAAAAGTTTTTAAAGTTTCTTTCCCCTATAAAACAGATTCCAGTGGAATCTTTCTTCTTAGCGTTAGACAATTCAAGTTTTTCGGCGATTTCTCTCACCTTAGGTTTTTCCAAATTTTCAAGAGGAAACAATACATCTTTTAATTGTTCTTGACTTAATTGATTTAAAAAATAAGATTGGTCTTTGTTTAAATCTTTTGCCTTTGCGAGAAAAAACTTGCCATCTCTTTCTATTTTTTTTGCATAATGACCGGTTGCAATATAATCTGCCCCTAATTTTTTTGCATATTCTAAAAAAGGACCAAACTTAATCTCTCTATTGCACAAAACATCTGGATTAGGAGTTCTTCCTTTTTTATACTCTTCTAAAAAGTAGGCAAAAACTCTGTCATAATATTCTTTTGCAAAATTTACTGAATAGTATGGTATTCCAATCTTGTTACAAACCCTTTTTACATCTTCAAAATCATCTTCAGAGGTACAATTTTCACCTTCTTCCCAATTTATCATAAAAAGGCCAATGACATTATAGCCTTGTTCCTTTAACAAATAAGCACTTACGGAGGAATCTACACCTCCACTAATTCCAACGACAACAGTTTTCATTTTTTCTCCAACGCCACCGGCACTTTATAAAATCCAAAACAAATGTTAAACAAGTCAACAATCCAAAATATTCCTAAAAGAGCAGGAAAAACAAAAAAATAGCTCATAAAAACATCATAAAAATCTGGAACATTGTTGAGTGAAGCCAACACTAAAGAGACAAGCCCCACAACTAACATAAAAAAACCTTTATAATATCTTCCAACAGCCAAATTATGAGCGCCAAAAGGTCCTAAGAAAAGACAAAGAAGAATCATTTTCCAACGAGAAACATCAGAAGGAAATTCCTTGGTCATAATTACAGATTTATCTTTACAAAAGAATTGTTTTTTAGCCTCTTTGTTTGTCGCCTCTTTCAAGCGGTCAAAAACCAAACCACATTCATCACATCTCTTTTGAAAGTTCAAACAAACACATCCGCATCTGGGACATTTTTTTTTGTCTTTTCTAAACTTAGTTCTCATATGTTAATATTATATCTAAAAATTTGAAATGTCAAATGATAAATTTTGCAAAACATGTGTAGATAATAATTGATTTTACAAATATAAATTTGTTATACTAAAAACGCAGTTATATTTGTTGAATAACTTTTTTGTTTTTTCATACAAATATACATATATTTGCCTTTTCTATTTTTAGACTTGGTATAAAAAAATTTAATAAAAGGAGGAAAATATGAAAAAGCGTAATATCATTGCCATGGTTTTGTTGCTTCTTTTCACATTTGGAATATATGGTATTTATTGGTACTGTTCATTCCAAAATCAACTTAAAAAAGCAACAGGAAAAGGTTTTGGCGGAGTTGGACATTTCTTTATGACAATCATCACATTTGGAATTTACAGTTTATATTGGAGCTATGTTGTTGGTGGAAGAATTAAAGAATTAGGTGGAAAAGATAATGGTATAATTTACCTTGTACTTTCAATTTTCGGTCTTTCCATTGTAGCTTGGCCACTCATGCAAAATGAAGTTAATAATATTTAAAAATATTAATGTTATTTGTTTGACATAAATTTTGTCAACACAACTTCTTACTTTGCTAGGAATCGCCAGTTTGAATTATCATATTTTGCTTTAATATGTTTTTCAATTTCAGGCAAAATTGAGGTTAATAAAAACTAAAAGCAAAAAATAGGGCTTTTAACTTAAGCGTTTAGCCCTATTTTTTTATATTAAAAAGTAAGAAAAATTAAAATTAATGATCGAAATTTAAATTTAATTAAAAATAAATTAATTATTAAAGTAAAATACTTTATATATTTTTTTTATTAATGAAGTATACAAAATAATCGTTTTTGACTATAATTTTTAAATTATAATATAAAAGAAAATATCAATATAAATTCTAAAACCAAAATAGCAAAATTTAAAACAATTACTTAGTAATCATTAAATTTCAAAACTATATTTTTGAGTTTTATTTTTTTTATTTTTACTTTTATTGTTTTTTAAAACAGAATCAAAAATCTTATCTTTATATCTATACATATCTTTTAAAAGCGCAACCTGATTTTTACATCGTACCAAATTATCGTCTTGACTTTTTGTTAAAAAGTATATATCTCCCATCAAATAATCTGTCAAAAACCTCAAGCTTAATTCATACGTAACTAAAAATGGAGAAATAGCTATAGATTCCAGTTCACTTTCAGAGAGCTCATGTTTCCATACATCAAGATATCCCTTTGAAAAAGCATTAAAATAAGACAAGTTAAACTTAACTTTTGAAAAGTTGGCTTCATCCTCCGAAACACAATTACAACCTGAACGTACCGCATCTCCAAAATCGTAGCACAAATAATTTTTCATGACAGTGTCATAATCTACCACGGCCAAAACATCGTGTGAATTTTTATAAAAAATTAGATTGTTTAGCTTTGTATCCCCATGTATAATGCGTTTAGGCAATTCATAATTTAGTCTTAGTTTTTCAAATTCATTTAATATGTTGCTTTTATAAAGCAAAAACCAAATTTCATCTCTTGCAATTTTTTTTCTTCCAAGAGGGTCTTCCCTAACCGCTTTAACAAAGTCTTCAAATATTTTACTAGTATTATGAAAATCAGGCATTAAACTTACCAAGCTAGAATCATTTATATCTTGTAAATTTTTTGCAAATTTTGCAAAAGCCTCTCCTGCCTTTTCAAATCTATGCGGACAATCGATTGTTTCAAAAACTTCACCATCCAAAAATTCAAAGACTCTGAAAAACTTATTTTGTTCTATGTAACAATTTCCATCTTTTGTATTAACTAAATTTAGTCCTCTATATCCTTTTCCCTCCAAATGGGAAATTATGTTTTTTGTATTGTTCATTAAAACATTAGGCGAACCCATCTTATCTGATATACACTGCAAAATATAAAATTTTTGTCTTCCATCTTTTTCACAAATCACTTTAAAAGATTTGTTTATCTTTCCGTTCCCAAATGACGTTATAGAAACAACCTCGCCTTCCAAATTAAACTTTTCACAAATGTTTTTTAAAATCATGTATTTCCTTTGTTTTTCCATATTTAAGTTTATTCAATGTAATAAAAGTTTGTTAAAAATTTGAGAACAATAAAATCTCAATCTATCTTTAAACTGAAAAACTATAGGGAGTAAAATGTTCGCCTCACTCACATTTATTATTGCTTTCGCAATATGCTTGATTCCTCAAGCACTTCCTGTTTGAATAAACGTCAGTTTTGCTTGAATAAGCCACATGGCGCTTTAAGACAAAATAACAAAATTTATTTTACTTAACCAATATTTTGGATTTTATTTATTTCCTATATAAGCCGCCAAATCTACTAGTTTGCATGAATAAGCCCATTCATTATCATACCAAGCCACCAATTTTAAAAAGTGAGGATTTAAAATAATTGAAGCTTTTGCATCAAATATACAAGTTCTACTATCTCCGTTAAAATCGGTTGATACAACACTATCCTCTGTTATTCCAATCACACCTTTCATATCGGTTTCTGAGGCATGCTTAACCGCTTTAATAATAGATTCCATATCTGCGGGTTTTGCGACCTTGCATGTCAAATCTACTACAGAAACATTCACTGTTGGAACTCTAAAGCTCATGCCTGTGAGTTTGCCTTTCATATTAGGCAAAACCTCACCAACCGCACTTGCTGCACCAGTGGAAGAAGGTATTATGTTAATTGATGCCGCTCTTCCCCCACGCCAGTCCTTTTTAGAACTTCCATCAACTGTCAACTGGGTTGCTGTGGTCGAATGCACGGTACTCATCAACCCCTCTTCAATTTCAAATTCTCTATCAATTACTTTTACAAGTGGTGCAAGACAGTTGGTTGTGCAACTAGCATTTGACACAATATTCATATCGCTTGTGTAGGTTTGCTCATTAACCCCCATAACAAACATTGGCATGTTTTTGCCAGGAGCAGAAACTATGACCTTTTTTGCACCAGCTTTAATATGTGCCTCACAATCAATTTTAGATTTAAATTTTCCGGTACATTCAATAACAATATCAACATCATTTTTACCCCAAGGAATAAGCGCAGGTTCTTTTTCCTCATAAAACTCAATAGTTTTAGAATTTAAAACAAGTTTTCCGTTTTCAACTTGGCACTTTTCATCAAACTTTCCGTGAACAGAATCATACTTTAACATATAACAAGCATAATCCACATCCAAAAATGGGTCATTTATGGCAACAACTTCAATATCATCTCTTTTTGCTATTGTCCTAAAAGCCAATCTGCCAATTCTTCCAAATCCATTAATTCCTATCCTGATTTTTTTCATATTCCCTCCTAATTTTTTTAAACTACATTAGTCTTATGAATTATTATACCAAAAAAAATATAAATAAAACAAACATAACATTACAATTTAGTGACAAAAAAAAATTGTTTTTCATATCGTACTATGAAAGATTTTAACCAAAGGAGGTTCTTATGTCTTTTTATATCAACAATAACAATCCAAATAGACCTGGACCAATATGTGGAAATCCAACAACAGGTCTATGCGAAAAAGCACTAATTGAAGTTACAAAAGTTTTTGACGCATGTGTAAGTTTAACAACAGAAACTGGCTTAGTATTAACGGCAACTAATTTCACACCAGCAAATCCTACATTGCCATTAACTTTCATTTCTGCTGAAACAAACCCAGCAGAACAAACAATTATTAGTAATCTAGTAATTGACAGAATTGAAAGCAGACCAAACTATGCCAACGTAAGTGCAACAATCACTATTCCTATTTTAATTACTTATAGGGACGCAAACGGAGTGCAAGGAACAGCTACATCTAGTATAACAGTTACAAAAAATGTAATCTTGTTTGTTCCCCAACCTTCCGCAGCCGCAATTCAAATTAAGGCTCAAGCAATTGTTACAAGTCAAATAGGAACTTTTACAGCTCCAAACGTATTCACCGTAACTGCCTGTATACAAGTAATATTAAAAGTTGTAGCAGATGTAGATCTTTTGGTTCCAAGCTACGGATATCCTCAAATTCCTGCTTGCCAAGAATCACCAGAAGCACAATGTCCAGGCCTAGGTGAATTACCTCTTTATCCAACAGCAATTTGCGGAGGCTAAAATACCTCATACAAAACTTGCGATACCATAAGAGCACAGTTTTTTACAACATCATCCACATCTTTTGGGGTTAAAATCAAATTTCCGTAAAAGTCATCCAGACTTTTATCAAGACCTTTGGAAAAAACCATGAGTGGAACTCCTATTACCAAACATGGAATTCCAAGGGTCTTTTGGGAAATGATTTTATTTTTACTATGCAATGCTCCTCCTGGCAGTATTCCAACATTGGAGATTTGAAACGAGCAAGCAAGTCGCTTTATGTTATATGTGCCCAAACTGTCAATAACAACAACTAAGTCTGGGTTTATCACCTTGCAGACACCATCAATGATATCGCATGCCATTATATTTGTATTTTGGAAAACATCTGGTTTAATTGCATACATATTTTTTTTAAGGCGCAATAAATCAACACACATAGAACCAAAAGCATCAGCTTGAATTTTTTCATTTCCAAGTCCTGCTATTAATACCTTGCTTTTTGCTTTTGCCAAATCTTTTAAGATATCTTTAAAAATTTTTTTCGTGTAAGAAAAAACCTTATCATGACAGGTGTTAAATAGTGGTGAATTTAATATTCTGTATTTCCCCATCTCCTTATCTAACTTTTTAGATTGAGTTTTATTATTGACATCTAAGGTTGCAAGAGAAATCTCGTAATTAAAATTTTTGTCCACCTCAAATCCATTGGCGAGCAAATCATCACTTGGCTCTTCATCATATAATCTTTGCATAATGTCTATTATTGACATTTTTTTTGGGTATATTACAAAAAATACTTGATTTTATTTTATTGTTATGCTAAACTCTTCATGTTAATTTTAAAGGAGATAGTCATGCCTAATATTAAATCAGCCATAAAGAGAGTTAATGTAAACGAAAAGAAAAGACTTGAAAACAAAGTTGTTAAGTCTAAAATTTCTACTTATACAAAAAAATTCAAGCTTGCACTTGCTGAAAACAATCTACAAAGTGCAGATGAGCTTTTAAAACAAGTGGTTTCTCTTCTTGATAATGCAGCAAGCAAAAATGTTATTCATAAAAATTGTGCTTCAAGAAGAATTGCCCACCTCTCAAAACTTTTAAGCGACGCAAAACAAAGCGCCTAGTTTTTAGTTTGAATAAAACGACCTCTTTTAGAGGTCTTTTTTTATGTAGTCAGTTTTACAAAACAAATTACATAAAAAAGAAAAAAAACTATCTATTATAAACAAACTTGCCTAGAAGATTTTAAAGATGTATAATAATTAAAATGACAAAGCAAAATATTAGAAATCAAATCCTAAATAAAAGAAAAAATCTAACTTCAAAAGAAGCACTCCTTTTGTCGAACCAAGTTTTCACCAAACTCCTCCCTTTTCTTTCACATTATAATAATTTTTTTATTTATCATTCATTTAAAAATGAGGTGGACACAAAACAAATTATAAAATTTTTACTAGAAAATAATAAAAACGTCTTTCTTCCTAAAATAGAAAATGGGAATATGGTTGCAGTAAAATTTAATTATAATATGCAAAAAAATTACTATGGTATTGAGGAACCATGTGGTGAAAAAATAGAAATTTTTAATTTTGTTTCCATAATTCCTGCCATTGCACTTGACAACCAAGGCAACCGAATTGGCTTTGGAAAGGGATATTATGACAAGTTCTTAAAAAATAATCCATGTTTAAAAATTGCTCTTTGCTATGATTTTCAATTATTAAAAATAATACCATTTGAAAAACATGATGTCAAAATGGATATTATTATCACTCCGTCAAAAATAATTGATTGTAATTTGTCTTTAGAAAAAAAATGAAAATCATTAAAGACATCTAAAGACATTAAAAATAAGCTTTTTATATATTTTTAATTTAAAAATAATTATATAATCAAACTTCAATCTTGTAATAATCTTAATCTTTTGCTTCCTTAATAAAAGTTGTGTTTAATTGATTAATAAAAAATTATATGTATTTGTTTCAAGTTAAAATTAAGATAATCAAAAGCCCAACTATTGCTAAAACCACCGCAATAATCGCAAAATTCAATTTGGTTTTGCTCAAAGAAGTTTTATCTTTTTCCCTTTTTCTTATTGAAGTATTCTTATCAACATTTTCACGTTTGTTAACTTCAGTTTTAAAATCTTTATTCTCATCACTTTTAAATTTATGTTTGGTGTTACTCTTTTTTTCTGTTGATTCATTTTTATCTGAAGAAGTTTTATTATCATATTTTTCTTGTGGCTTTTGCTTGATTTCATAATTCCCATTAGCTTTTAGCTTAGAATCATAGTCCCTTCTCTTTTCGATATCAGAAAGAATTTTATACGCGTTATTTAATTCTATAGTAACATTTTCAGCAGTCTCTTTATCTCCCTTAAAAATATCAGGATGATATTTTTTTAATAATTTTAGATATGCCTTTCTTATTTCTTGTTTTGATGAAGATGGTTCAACTCCCAAAAAACTGTAATAATTTTCCATGATTTTATTTTAATATTCTTGATGTAAATTGTCAATATGACGTAAGTTTGACATAAAGTTTTAAAAATTAAATGATTTTAAAAGTGTTAAAAGCCAAGTAATTATTTCCGCTATTTTTAAATAAATTTTAATTGTAATCTTTAAATAAATTAGTAAATTTAAATAGTTGTAAAACTAATGCTTACAAAACAAGCAGCAATTATTAAAATTGCTGCTTGTTTTTATATTAAAAATTAGTTGTTTTTCTAAATGATATATTTTTTTTAATTAATTATCACTTTTTAAAATTTAAAAGCATTTGTTTGTCTTGCTCACTCACCCTGTAAGAATCTCTACATTTTGAAATTGCCTTATTGATAACAAAAGTATTTAATGAGTCGGTTTGTAAAAATTTTAGTGTCAAATCTCTTTGTTTTATAAACAACTCGCAGACTAACCAAGCGCATGCCATGTTAACATAATATTCTTTTTCATCAAACAAAGAATTTAAACAATTAAATATTTTTTGTATATACTCTTCATTTTTAACAAACTCAAATAAAATAATAACCCCTATTCTTCTCTCAAAAGTCAGCTTTGAAGAAATTAACTTTTTAGAAAGAGAAAAATATTTTTCCTCATTATTTTTTACATTAAACTTTAACAAATCGCAATTAGCCCAATTGTCAATCGCTTTAGAAAACACCAACAGGTGTTTGACCATAGTGTCAAAATCATCAATTCTTGTAATTAACAGCCCACAAATTGCCAAACTATCATAAAACTTAAAAGGCTTTTGTTCTAAAAAAGAAATAAAATTACCTTTTGAAATTTGTTTTGCAATATCTTTTATTACTGGTGTTTTAATAGCCAAAAGTGGCATATTGGTATTGATTATTTTTCTAGTCCATTCCACCTTCTCTTGATTTTTAATACTTTCTAAAAAATTATAAAATTCCTCAATATCTTGTTTTGTCCATTTTTGTTTTTGAAACATTTTATCCTCTTTTTAAATAGTTCAATTAATTATTATTTAATATTCTTTTTAAATATTTTCCCGTATAACTTTTTTCGCACTCTGCAATTTGTTCTGGAGTGCCTGTTGCAACGATTTCGCCACCTCTAGATCCTCCTTCTGGACCCAAGTCAATTATATAATCTGCGCACTTTATCACATCTAAGTTATGCTCAATAACCAAAATACTATTGCCATTTGCTTTTAATCGTTGCAAAATGGAAATTAGTTTTTTAACATCATAACTATGAAGTCCAGTTGTAGGTTCATCTAAGATATAAAGGGTTTTGCCCGTACTTTTTCTTGCCAATTCGCTAGCGAGCTTTACTCTTTGCGCCTCACCGCCTGAAAGCGTGGTTGCAGACTGTCCAAGTTTAATGTAGCCTAACCCCACATCAAAAAGTGCTTGAAGTTTATTTTTAATTGTTGGAATATTCTCAAAAAAAGCCAAAGCCTCCTCTACAGTCATTTCAAGGACATCTGAAATGTTTTTATCTTTATAAAGAACTTGAAGAGTTTCTTTGTTATATCTAGCTCCATGACAAACCTCACAAGGTATAGAAATATCTGGGAGAAAATACATTTCTATCTCTTTTTCCCCGGCTCCTTCACAGGTTTCACATCTTCCGCCACGTATATTAAAACTAAATCTACCAGAAGTGTAACCTCTTTGTTTCGCAAGTTGAGTGGAGGCAAAAAGATCTCGTATTGGAGTAAAAACTCCCGTATATGTTGCCGGGTTACTCCTTGGAGTTCTTCCTATAGGAGATTGGTCAATTAATATAACTTTATCAATTTGTTCATCACCTTCAAAAGATTTAAAATTAACTTTATTGAATATCCGTCCATTTATCTTCCCTGAAAGATAGGGATAAACAATTCCGTTAACCAAACTACTTTTACCACTTCCAGAAACTCCAGTTACAACGGTCAAATTTCCTAGGGGCATCTTAACATTTATATTTTTTAAATTGTTTTCATTTGCTCCTTTTATTACTAGGTATCCGCTTGGTTTCACTCTTTCTTTAGGAACCTCAATTTTTTCCTCACCAGATAAAAACTTGCCCGTGATTGAGTTTTTGCAATTCTTTATATCTTCCACACTTCCACTGGCAACAATTTCTCCACCATGCACACCAGCAAAAGGACCAACATCCACAATGAAATCTGCGCTTTTAATCGTATCTTCATCATGCTCAACAACAATAAGAGAATTGCCCAAATCACGAAGATGAAAGAGGGTATTTAAAAGTCTGTCATTATCTCTTTGATGAAGTCCTATGCTAGGTTCATCTAAAATGTACAGAACTCCAACAAGCCCACTTCCTATTTGAGTTGCAAGTCTAATACGTTGACTTTCTCCTCCGCTTAAGGTTTCCGCACTTCTAGCAAGAGTCAAATAATCAAGCCCTACATTTTTCAAAAAGCTCAGTCTTGCCAAAATTTCTTTTAAAATACTTTCTGCAATATCTTGCTTTGATTTTGAAAATTTAATGTCTTCAAAAAATTTAACAAGTTCTTCAACACTTTTTTGGCATAGTTGCCATATATCTAACCCCTCAATTTTCACAGAAAGCGCATTTTTATTCAATCTTTTTCCATGACAAACTGGACATGGCTGTTCACACATAAATCTGCCAATTTCAAATCTGATAAATTCACTCTTACTTTCATCATAGCGCCTTTTTAAATTGTTTATTAGCCCCTCAAAGCTATTTTTATAACTGCCAGTGAACTTTCCGCTTTGCATGCTCATGTCTATTTTTTCGCCGTCATTGCCATATAAAATCAAATCAATTTTTTCTTTTGGCAGGTCTTTTACAGGACAATTTAAATCTATGTCATATCTTTTGGCAAGCGCATCAAAAAACATCTTTGCCATTGCGCCAGTTTCATAGTTCCAGCCCGTCAAATTAAATGCTCCGCCACAAATTGAAAGGTGTGAATTTTTTAAAATTCTAGAAACATCTATATCATTAATAAAACCTAATCCAGAGCAATTTGGGCAGGCACCATATGGATTATTAAAAGAAAAAATTCTAGGAGTAATTTCTTCTAATGAAAATCCACAATCTGGACAAGAGTGTTTATTGCTCATCAAAATTTGTTCTTCATTATGTGAAACTATAACCAAACCTTCTGAAAGCTTTAAACAGTTTTCCACGCTTTCTGCCACTCTTGCCTCAATTCCATCTTTAATAATAATTCTGTCGACCACAACTTCTATATTGTGTTTAATATTTTTATCTAAATTGATGTCTTCACTTAATTCCCATAAATTACCGTCAACAACAACTCTAACATATCCGCTCTTTTTTAAGCTTTCAAAGTTTTTTGCAAAAGTTCCTTTTTGTCCCCTTGCAATTGGAGCCAAAAGCATTATCTTTTCGCCTTGACCTATTGCCATTATGTTTTCAACAATTTCTTGAGTGGTTTGTGATTTTATTGGTTTGTTACAATTAGGGCAATAAGCATCACCCACCCTTGCATACAACAACCTTAAATAGTCATAAATTTCTGTAACCGTTCCAACAGTTGAACGTGGGTTACGATTTGTGGTTTTTTGGTCAATAGAAATTGAGGGAGAAAGCCCCTCTATATTTTCAACATCTGGTTTTTTCACGCCACCCAAAAATTGTCTTGCATAAGATGACAAACTTTCAACAAATCGCCTCTGTCCTTCTGCAAAAATAGTGTTAAATGCAAGCGAAGATTTTCCGCTGCCGGAAACACCTGTAAAAACAACCAATTTGTTTCTAGGAATTTCAACACTGACATTTTTTAAATTATTTTCTTTTGCTCCAATAACTTTAATTTTTTGTTCCATAAATTAATTATAGCACATTAAATTAAATTTTAAAATTTATAAAACTATTTTTTAAATATATTTTTTATTAATAATTAATTATTATAATTATTTTTAATATTAAAACTTATATTTTCTTAATTAAAATATTAAAAAGTTTTTTGATAAAATTTTTTCTATTGTTTAATTATTTTAGAATATAAAGTTATTTACGTTTTGTTTTTGACAATATTTTTTTAAGATTTGCAATTTGGTTTCTTAGTTCTATTGCCGTTTCAAAATCTAATTGAGTCGATGCTAAATTCATCATGGCTTTTAATTTTTCTATTTCTCGAGGAATATCCTCCACTTTTAAACTATCTTGTGTAGATTTATGGGAAATTTCTATTGTGTTTTTAATTTGTTTTACTATAGTTTTAGGAATAATGCCATGTTTTTTATTGAAATCATCTTGAATTTCACGTCTTCTATTTGTTTCATCTATAGCACGTTTCATGGAGTCTGTAATTGAATCTGCAAACATAACAACTTTTCCATTTGCATTTCTAGCTGCCCTACCTATTGTTTGTATCAGGGCACTTTCACTACGCAAAAATCCCTCTTTATCTGCATCTAGAATGCAAACCAATTCTACTTCAGGCAAATCTAAGCCTTCCCTCAAAAGATTTATTCCAACAAGCACGTCAAACTCACCCGCCCTGAGCCCGTTGATTATGTCAATTCTCTCAAGCGTGTCAATATCAGAGTGCATATATTTAACCTTAAACGCCCTTTCAGACAAATAAACAGTCAAACTTTCCGCCATTTTCTTTGTCAAAGTTGTTACTAAAACTCTAGCATTGCGAGATACAACTTCTTCAATTAATTCCATTAGTTTATCAACCTGGTTTTCTATTGGAAAAATCTCAATTTTAGGGTCCAATAAACCGGTAGGTCTAATAAGTTGCTGAACTATTTGTCCCGCCCTTTCTTTTTCGTATTTTGCAGGTGTAGCAGAAATATATACTACCTGATTCAATCTTGAGTTGAACTCATCAAAAGTCAATGGTCTGTTATCAAAAGCAGAAGGCAATCTAAATCCAAATTCAACAAGAGAGGTTTTTCTCGCCTTATCTCCGTTATACATAGCCCTAATTTGCGGAAGGGTCATATGACTCTCATCTATTATAGTTAAAAACCCATCCGGAAAATAATCCATAAGTGTAAATGGAGGTTCGCCCGGTTTTCTTCCATCAAAATACCTTGAATAGTTTTCAATTCCATTGCAGTATCCGAGCTCACTCATCATCTCAAGGTCATAATTGACTCTTTCTGAAATTCTTTGTGCCTCAATTAACTTACCATTTTCTTTAAAGAGCTGGCTAACCTCATCGCAATCTTGACGTATTTGAGCAAGTGCACTTTTTAATTTTTCGCTTCCAACCGCATAGTGCGTTGCCGGGAAAATTGCCACATGTTCAAGATGAGATAAAATTTTGCCACTTACAACTTCGAACTCACTTATCTTTTCAATTTCGTCGCCAAAAAACTCCACCTTTATTGCAATTTCGGAAGAATTTGAAGGAAATATATCCAATATATCACCCTTTCCCCTAAAACATGAACGTTTAAAGTCAATTTCATTGCGCTCATATTGAATTTCAATAAGGCGCCTCATAACCTCTTCTCTTTCAATTTGCATCCCCACTCTGAGAGAAATGTGCATTTTTAAATATTCTTCTGGTGAACCAAGACCATAAATGCATGAAACCGAGGCTACCACAATAACATCATTTCTTTCCTGCAATGAACTCGTAGCAGAATTTCTTAATTTGTCTATCTCATCATTGACAGACATATCTTTTTCAATATATGTATCCGTTGTAGCAATATAAGCTTCAGGTTGATAATAATCGTAATAACTAACAAAATATTCCACCCTATTATTAGGAAAAAACTCTCTAAACTCATTGCATAATTGGGCGGCTAAAGTTTTGTTATGTGCAATAACAAGGGTTGGTTTTTGAACCCTCTCTATTAAATTTGCAATCGTAAATGTTTTACCGCTTCCAGTCACTCCCAACAGGACCTGTTCTTTTAAACCATCTTGTATACCTTCTGCAAGTTTAGAAATTGCCTCTGGTTGGTCACCAGAGGGCACAAAACTACTTTCTATTTTAAATCTTTTTTCCATTTAGCCTCCAAAAATTGCCTTAAGTATCACACCAATAGCAAACGAAATTCCTGCCAAACAAACCGTTTTAACAACAGCAATCGCAAAGTTCTTTTTTTCTTTTTTTAAGTCATTCAAAAATGTTTGTCCACGACTTTTTAATCTTATACAATAATAATAGCCTTTTTTACTATCAGAAGCAACAAAATCTATATAGTTGTCCTTATAAAGCGATAACATAATATCATCCAATTCTGAAATTGAGATAAGATATTTTTTACAAAGAAAATGGGCAATTTCGTCAGCAGAAATAAGGCAAGATTGTTTTTGAGGACAAACCTTACAAAGATACTTCATAACCATTTTCTCTTTTTTGTCTAACAACATTTTCTCCTAAAAGATTATATAATAAAAAAGTGTACCCAAAAAACCTCCTAAAAATGCAAAAATTAGGTTCAAAACAAGTGAAATTGAAAATACAGAAGTTTTCCCCTCTTCTGCAATCGCCCTAGCCTTTGCAAGAGGAGAAAGACAATATGTTTTTTCATCGTTATATTTTATACTAATATAACCACCAATTTCATAGTGACGTAATAATCTTTTAATGTCATTAGTAGAGTATTTTTTTGGTAGATAACTTTTGATTTCTTCAATTTCAAAAACACCATAACCATCATTACATTCGTCAACAAAATATTTAAATAATTTTTTTTCAAACATATTATTATTTTTTGCAAAACAAAAAAAAATACAATAAGATTATTGCTTTTGATTTGAATTAAGGTGGTGTTTGATGTTAAAAAAAATGAGTGATATACACTCATTAGTTTGGTTGGAATGAGTGGACTCGAACCACCGACCCCCACCTTAGAAGAACCTGCCTTTGGCAGAACCTTATCGCTCTCTTCGTTCGCTGTGCAGGAACACCCTGATGCTTTGCTTTAAAGCAAAGCCATTGCTACGCAATTTAAGGTGGGTGTTTGAAGTTAAAAAAAATGAGTGATATCACTCATTAATTTGGTTGGAATGAGTGGACTCGAACCACCGACC
>CALKLQ010000008.1 GCA_937992055.1 uncultured Clostridia bacterium
TTGTTTCTTTGTTTATTTTTGATTTTTCGATAAACTCATTATCTCTAAGCTCAAATTTTTCACTCAAATTCAAAATTATTAAAATAATCGCATTTCTTTGTTGCGGGCTTTTAAGATTTCTTGTGCATTGATAAGTAGGTTATCATCATTAAAGCAACGGTCTGCAAATAGATATGTTCCTACACTTTCATTTGCAAATTCTTCAATATCTTCAAGTTTTAAGTTTGGAGTAGAACATACTAAAAGTTTATATTCTTCACCTTCAACAATATAAGCCTTTTTGTTTGCACTTTCCTTAACAGGCAAAGTAAGGTCAATTCCATATTTTAGCATAACTTCATAAACAAGGTCTAAATCACTTCTGCCATCTTCAAGATAATCTAAACTCATTTGAATTCTTTTTTCAATCTCGTTTACATCTTTGCTTGGTTCATTATTCCATTTTTTAAGGTTAGAAGTATCTAACTTAAATACTTTAAAACCCATATCAATATTTTTTTGTCTAAGTTCAAGTGCTAATAATTTTTCTGGTATTTTAACAACTGGTTGTTTGCATTCCTCAATTTTATTTATAATAATTTCACCTGTTTTTTTTATCCTTTCTTGTCCTATTTGACAAATATTTACAAATCCGTCTTTATACGCTTTGCTTTCTTCGTTTATTCTCTCTGGAAGTTGAACACAAATAAAATTGCAATTCTTACCATTTTTAAAATTATAATTTAACAATGCTTCAGCAGTTGTTCCTGAGCCTGAAAAGAAATCTAAAATTATATCTTTGTCTTTACAAACTAATTGAATACATTTTTCAATTAAACTTATAGGTTTTGGAAAATCAAAATAATTTGGGTCTATTACACTTGCTAAATCTTTCTTTGCATTATCATTTGAATATTGATTATCTACGAACTCTAATGAACTAATTGTATTATCTCTTGTTGTATATTTTATATAATAATTTCCATTTGAATCTTTATCTATGGTTGCATTTTGATAAGTTTTGGTATAAATTCTTGGTCTGTCTTTTCCTTGTTTAATAACTACAAAACCATTCTTATAACCAAAGTCAAATTTTGCTTTGCTCCATCTCCACACCCAATCTTTTGCATTATGGTTTCCTTTATGCCTATTGTCATGACCTTCTTTGCTTCCGCCTGCATAATAGGATATGTTTTCAACCTTAATTTCAAAATCCATTGTTGGATTATACCAAAGAGAATCATAATCAAGGGTTTGGTTTAGTTTGTATTTACCACGCTCCTTAATATACTCATCTTCGTTATCAAAACCTTCTCCATTTGATTCCAATCTATTAAAAGTAACTTCATAATTATTTTTACCATAAATTAAAACATAATCATTATTTTTAGCGATAGTATCGCTATGTTGTTTACCAGACTTCTTTGTAATTCTTGGCATAGCCCCAACAAAATTATCTTCCCCAAACACATCATCACAAAGTTTTTTAAGATTTGCTTGCTCA
>CALKLQ010000009.1 GCA_937992055.1 uncultured Clostridia bacterium
TATGGAACATTTAAATCAAAATATAAGAGTTGCAATCGATGCCGACAATCCTTCTGTAACAAGAGAAGAGTCTAAATGTATTAAATGTGGTCAATGTGCCCGTGTGTGTAATGATTTTGTTAGTGTTAATAATAACTACAATTTAAAGCAAACCTGCAACAAATCCATTTGTGTTAATTGCGGTCAATGTATTAAAGTTTGCCCTGTGGATAGTTTACAAGGAGTAGAAGAATATAATCAGGTTGAAAAAGAAATAAAAGATGATAGTAAAGTTGTTATAGTGTCAACATCTCCATCGGTTAGAGTTGGATTAGGTGAAGCATTTGGTCTTCCTTTTGGAAGTTTTGTTCAAGGGAAAATGGTTGCACTGTTAAAAAGATTGGGCTTCAAATATGTTTTAGACACAAATTTTGCTGCCGATTTAACAATTTGTGAAGAAGCAACTGAATTAATTAATCGAATAACAAAAAAAGATAGACCTTTGCCACAATTCACTAGTTGTTGTCCTGCTTGGATAAAATTTGCAGAAACATTTTATCCAGAGATTTTGCCTAATATTTCAACCTGTAAAAGTCCAATAGGAATGCAAGGACCAGTTATAAAAACATATTTTGCAAAAAAAATGGGAATTAATCCGGAAAATATTGTTAATGTTGCTTTAACTCCTTGTGTTGCAAAAAAATTTGAAATTAGAAGAAATGAGATGAATATCTCTGCAAAAATCAATAATTCAAAAAATATGAGAGATATGGATTATTGCATCACAACTATGGAACTTGCAAAATGGACAAAAGAAAAAGGGATTTCTCTTAACGATTTACCAGACGAAAACTTTGATGATTTAATGGGAATGGCAAGTGGAGCAGGAGTTATTTTTGGGAATACTGGCGGTGTTATGGAAGCTGCTGTTAGAACTGCATATAGTTATATCACTAAAAAAGAACCTAACGAATTGCTTTTAAATCTTCAACCTGTAAGGGGATATGATGGTATAAGAGAAGCAGAAATTGATATTAACGGAATTAAAGTTAAAGTTGCCGTAGTGTATGGACTAGCAAATGCTAGAGTTATAATTGATAAAGTAAAAAATGGTGAGAAATATGATTTTATTGAAATTATGACTTGTCCAGGTGGTTGTATTGGTGGCGGTGGTCAGCCAAAGCATTTTGAAAAAGAAGTTGAAGCTCAAAAAGCGAGAATTAACTCTCTATATGCTAAAGATAACTCAATGAAGGTAAGAGCCTCTCATGAAAATCCAGAAATTATAAAACTTTATAAAGACTATTTAATTAAACCTCATAGTGAGTTAGCAGTAGAATTATTGCATACATGCTATATGGATAGAAGTAAAGATTTAAATAAGGAAAAAAAGGAAGAATTTGTAGTGAAAAAGACAATGATAAAATATAGATGTAAAATTTGTGGAGCAATTTTTGAAGTAGAGAAAGGGAAAGAAGCAATTTGTCCAATTTGTCACCAAAAGGGAGACGCACTTGAAGTTATTGAAACAAGAGAAGTTGAACTAAAAGAAGAAGCAAAAAACATATATGCAGGAACTGAAACTGAAAAAAATTTACACACAGCTTTTGCAGGAGAAAGTCAAGCAAGAAATAAATATACTTTTTTTGCAAGTATAGCAAGAAGTGAAGGATATGAACAGATTGCAGATTTATTTATTAAAACAGCTGAAAACGAAAGAGAACATGCAAAATTATGGTTCAATGAATTAGGTGGATTAGGCAACACTTCACAAAATTTACTTTCTGCAGCAGAAGGTGAAAATTATGAATGGACAGATATGTATGATGAATTTGCAAAAACAGCAGAAAGAGAAGGTTTCTCACAATTGGCAAACAAATTTAGACAAGTTGCTCAAATAGAGAAATTGCACGAGGAAAGATATAGAGCATTGCTTAAAAATGTGGAAACAGCAAAAGTTTTTGAAAAAAGTGAAATAAAAATTTGGGAATGCAAAAATTGCGGACATGTGGTAATAGGAACAAAAGCACCAAACTATTGCGAAGTTTGTGGATATGCAAAGAGTTTCTTTGAAATAAAAC
>CALKLQ010000010.1 GCA_937992055.1 uncultured Clostridia bacterium
CCATTCGCCAAAAGTATGTTCGTGCGGTTCTTCCGGTTGCTCTTGCTCAATGTTATTTTCAGCTTTCGCTGTTAAATTTCGACTTAAAAATATTGAGCCAACTAACAATGAACAAGAAATTATTAATGTGATAAATATTGTTAATAAAATTTGTTTCTTTGTCATTCTTCACCTTCCTTTTAAAATTCCCTATTTAAATACCAAGGGTCTACCGATGAATCTATTTCTGAAATTTCAATAAAATTACTAAAATATTTCTTAAAATCAGACCCAGAATAAACTGTTATTAAGCTTTCTAAAACATATAATTTATTAGATTCTTTTGTCAGAAATAAAGTTGAAGAAAAGTTGTCCAAAATTTCACCAAAGAATTCGGTTTTTCTTATAACAATGTCAACTCCACCTCTTACAGCGGAAAAACAATCACTTCCAATTGATGTTAATGTAGATGGAAAATCAAAATAGCCCATCCTTGCACAATCATAAAAAGCTAAAGAATCTATACTCTCTAATCCCTCATTAAAAACTACTTTATACAAATTAGTGCAATTCCTAAATGCTTCTACGCCAATCGTTTTAATAGTTATTGGCAATTCAACCGTCTCAAGTTTTACACATCCATAGAAACATCCTCTTGGTATACTTTCTATTTGGCAATTTAATTTTAAATTGCTTAATGAACTACAAAATGCAAAAGCCTCATTCCAAAGAGTTGTTAAAGATTCTGGAAGAATTACATTTTCTAATTTTGTAGCCTTGAAAAATGCATTCCTATGAATTTCTATCAAATTATTTGGGAAATTAATTTTTTCTAAATTGTTACAACCATAAAATGCAAATTGACCAATTATTTTTATAGTATCTGGTAAAATGACTTCTTCTATTTCTGTAACCAATTGAAAAGTAAAATCTCCGATAATTGTTACAGGTTTACCATTATGAGAATTTGGGATTTCAATTTTTGTAATATTTTCGCCACGATATTCATCTCGTATTTGACTACTCCCTATACCATTATTAGATAAACCAGTTCCAATCATATATTCAATTATGTCTTGTTCATTAGTTGTAATATTCCCCTCTTGGTCAAGTCCACTAAAAACAAACACACTATCTGATAAAGTAAATTTCGCAATAAAAATCGTATCTTCAACTATTCTTAATTCTTCAAAATCTACTAAATCGATTCCGTTTATTGTCCAACCAATAAAATCATAATAAGTTTTTACCGGTGTAGATAAAATATTAACAGTTGAATTCTTTTCATAAATTTGAGTTTCCCAAACAGTATTATCTAACATAAATGTTGCAAAAACCATATTTTCAAAATCAATGTTAGATTCTTCTAATAAAGTTTGTAATCTTTGTATCTTACTATTTAAATCATTTACTGAATTTTGTAAATTTTCAACTTGTATTTGATAATTTTCAAGTTCTATATTGTTATTATCAATGGTTGAATTTGCTTGTTCTAGTGATTTTGTAAGTGAATTAACTTGAATTTCCAATTGCTCTTTTGATTGACGCAAATTATATATCTCAGTTCTTAAAGAATTAATAAT
Organism: uncultured Clostridia bacterium; assembly: GCA_937992055.1. Classification (GTDB taxonomy): domain Bacteria; phylum Bacillota; class Clostridia; order Christensenellales; family UBA1242; genus CAJKWP01. The sequence continues at coordinate 1,563 of CALKLQ010000010.1, forward strand.
TTGCTCATTTTCGCTTTTATTCTCTAGTAATTCATTGTTTGCATTCGTGAGTTCTGTAACTCTATTAGTTAATTCTGTTACACTTTTTGTTTTGGTATCTAATTGCGCTTTTAAGTCTTGTAATTGTTTCTCTAATTCTTGCAAACTATTAGCGCCTTCTAAATATCCTTCTTTTTTTGCATTTTCTAAATCTGTTAAAGTGTAAAGCCCTGTTCCATTTAATCCTTCTTGAACTTTTTCATAATTCGTTACACCCCAATAAATCAAAAATGCAATACCAACTAACAAAAGAATTATTAATGATATTATTAAGCCCTTTTTAGCATTTTCGCTCATCATAAATCTCCTTTTAATTCTGCAATATTTAATCGGAAGCCATAATCGCTAAAATATTGCATCAAAAATTCTGCTTGTTCTGCACC
>CALKLQ010000011.1 GCA_937992055.1 uncultured Clostridia bacterium
GGGCTCGAACCTATGACCTCCTGCTTGTAAGGCAGATGCTCTCCCAGCTGAGCTAAACTCCCAATTACCTTGCATAGGATAACAAATCTAAATTAATATGTCAACTATTTTTTTTAAAAATTTAAAATTTTTTTTAAATAATTTATATTATCGGAAGTTTTGTCTGAAAGCGCCTTTAGGCTCATTCAAGCAAAACTGATGTTTATTTAAACAGTAAGTTGCTTGAGGAATCAAGCATATTGTGATAGCAATAATAAATGTGAGTTAAGCGAACATTTTACTTTCTATGGTTTATATTATCGGAAGTTGGAAGCAAACGGGGCGAAGCCACATTTGCGGACAACTGATGGTCATACATACTATGACCTGGCTGGCAAAGCACGCAAATTCGTTAGAATTTATTAAAATTTAACTTGTTTAAATTTTAACAACACATAGTATATATTATCGGAAGTTTTGTCTGAAAGCGCCTTTAGGCTCATTCAAGCAAAACTAACGTTTATTTATACTATGATGCTTTGTAAAACACGATATTTGTGGAAACAAATATGATTTGCGAGTAAAACGAGGATAACTTAGTTATATACCCTAACCTATTTTGAATACTTAAAACAAAAAAATTTTATTAACTTAAAATTTAAAAATAGTAATTTAAAATCATTGACAAAATCTATATTATTATGTTATCCTTTTCAAGGTTAAATACAAGCGAGTGTGGCGGAATCGGCAGACGCACAGGACTTAAAATCCTGAGAAGGAAACTTCGTGGGGGTTCAAGTCCCCCCACTCGCACCAAAAGGGCAATCTGAACTAGGTTGTTCTTTTTTATTTGTTATTTTTCTAAATCAATTTAATCGACTAGAAAAACTAATAATAAAAATTATCTATCAATATGAGTATTGAAACGATATCACTTGATGTCCGGCTTATTTTTCACTGGTTTTTTGAATTAGAAAATCCATTATTCATTTCTAATGCGTTTGTGGCAAATTTTTGAGCTTTCTTTAAATCTAAAGTATTGCAATTATCGCATTTAAGTTTACCTTCTGCATCTACCCAAATGTCAACTAAAGATTTTTGTGCTTTATCTATTTTTAAAAGTTCTTGTTTGATATTGTCTGGGCTTAGTCCGCCTGCGTAACCTTGAAAATTATTAGAAAAAAAGGAATAATATTGACTTGATTGTTTTCCCAGTCCAAAAGAAGCATCGTATAAGATATCAAAGTCATTAGTATATAATTTTAAATTTTTAATAAAATCCATGCTTTGCTGATTGTACGGAATTATAAATCTTGCCAATTTTTTTTCTTTAAGTAAAGTTATCAACTTAGCCAAAGGCTCAGCACTCAAATTTTCAAGTGAATATCCACTTCCAATCACATTTAATTGAACTCTAGCAATTCCATTGTTGTGAAATAAAATAAAGAGCAACTCTTTTGGTAATTTTCCTGTTTTAGCTATATTGATAGACCACTCTCCATTAACATGGAAAGCTATCCTTGATTTTCCATTTTCATTGGATAAATTTTTTTGTAATTTTAAAATCCAATTAAATCTATCCATTGCATATTGACATCTCTCTTTTGAAACACCTATTCCTATTTCAACTTTTCTATTTTTTTCTAAAAAATTTACTACATCTTCTACTTTTAAAAGTTCATTTGCGCCACAACAAGAAACTTTAATTACTCTTGTGTTTTTCATGATTTTCCTCCAAATTTTTAAACCATTCATTAAACTCTATAAATGGGTTAATATAACCATCATTACGATTACTTCTTTCCTCATCATTCATTTCTGCCAAAGTTTTATTATTATTTTTAGGAATAAATATATACCATAAGTCTGACCATTTTTTACAACTATCTATTCCTCTAACTTCAGTTGAAAGACTGCCTTGAGATAATCCAAAAAATTTTTTTAAAATTTTCCCATCATAATATGCCAAACATTCTTTAAAGTAGCATTCACGCTCAGTAATGCTTTTCATATTTTTTAGCAATCCATCAATACCAATCTTTTCTAAAAGTTCCCTCCTAGGAAATGCACCTGGAAAGTTAGGGTTATTAGGATAATTAGGAATATAAAACCCATCATCTAAAGATATGCAAGGTTTTCTTACTAGATTATAAGCTTCTTTAACCTTATATTCTGCTATAAATTCAATATCATTAATTGCTGGTTCTAAAATATCAAATTTAAAGTCTATAAGTTTAAATGCTTTGTCTATATACTCATGAGCCGATTGCAATTTTCCTTTATTAGATGTTACAAATACTATTTCTTTCATAGTTTTCCTCCCCTATACATTGTATTTTATCATATAAAGAGGAAGTATTTATGTCATATTAAAATTTTTCTTTTAAAATTTCAAACTGCAAAATGCTTTCAAATTCAAAATTTCTCATGTCTTGTCTTAATTCACAAAAAGCAACTACATACCAACCTTTTGAAAACAAAAACATTTCTATGGGTTGTATAATTCGCTCCGACTCACCTAGATTTATAGACTTATAAATTATTTTTACCTTTTGCTTATTCTTTATTGATTTTTGAAAACAAATAAATTTGTCGCTAGAAGAATCAAGTTTATTATAATCATATTCATTAATCATTAAATTTAATTTATCAATAATAGGTTTTGTAATAGCATTAGAACTAGAATATAAATTTTCAATGTCTTTGTGCGTTATTTTTACTGCGGGTAATAAAAATCAATTGTCCAATATATATCCTCCATACGGTCCTTTTATTGTAGAAATATAAATGCCCGCCATCTCCAATTCATCTTTATACTGTCTTATCATACGAGGAGATACCTCTAATTCCAAAGCCAAATCATTTATGGTATATTTTTTTCCTTTATTTAACAATTGTAACATTTTTAAAACATTTGATAGTTTGCTCATAATTTTATTATAACGTAAAAAATTTACTTTGAATCATTTATTTTTATAAAATTTCATTTCCCTATGATTTTGCGTGAGCATTTATAAGAAAATTAAAATCGTCCATCATCGTTATTCAACAAAACAATAGTTTTTGAAATAATTATCAGCCATATTTATTTCAACTATTTTATTTAATTCAATAAATAAAATGCTCAAAGCTGACAGAATTATTTAAAAAATAAAAACACAACTATGGTTGTGTGACTTTTGTTGTGTTTATTCCTTATTTTTGTTTAAATTTTAAGCTTTAATCTATACTGCTACCAATAATAATACCTGCCTCAAAGTCAGTAGTTGCTGTAATTTTTAAAATATATGAAGAAACGATCGATGCTTGTTGAGTTCTATTTTCCCAAACATTATTTGACAAATCTATATCTGATATTTTAAAACCGTTATAATCAAATATTTCTAAATTTTTAATGTAATTATTGTTGCCTCCATTAACAAAAACTTTACAATATTTTAATGGTTCAGTTGAAATTGTTTTATCAAATCTTATATAATTCTCACCAGAACGTAAACTTATTGATGGCGAAGCATAATTGCCATTTTCCCAAACAAAAGCATTTGTATTATCTCCATAATAATTCCAACCTGTTTCTTTAATTTTCATTATAGCGACATATTTAAACTCTGAGTTTGTCCCAATAGGATTATTATCTTTTGATATATCAAATTTTGAAAGGGATTTAACTTTACCATCATTGTAATCAAAACCAGAAAAACTATACCAGCCTTCAAAATCATAGACATTCATATAATTTATACTATGTTTATAATTTACTTCAGAAGGTTTTGTTCCTTCTTTAACCAAAATCTCTTCAAACACATCACCGTTTGCATAATAAAAAATAAAATTAGATCGTGTGTCTTTACAGCCTATAAAACACACGCATAAAGCTGTAAAAATAAAACTAATTATTAAACAAAAATTTTTTTTCATATCAACTCCTAAAAACTATGTTAGTTTAAAATATATTACCTATTATGTCAATATCTATTGATAAAATAATAAAAAGTCAAAAAATAGTCTTTCGCAAAAAAATTTAAAAAAATTGACAGAGTATTACAATGTCAATTTTAAAAAAGTAAAATATTAATTATAAAAGTTTGCAACATTTAAAACATTTGACTTATATGATTGTTCTGTTAATTGATTAACAATATATGATATAACCTCTTTATTTGTTGGACATGCCTCGTCTTCACCTAAATTTAATCCGCCTCTTACAAATGCCTTTTGAATGGCATTACTTATCGCCTTTTCAATGCTTTTTGGGGTTGAATTAAATTGTTTTGCAATTGCTGGATACACATATTTACTTAATGACTTTAAATAAATCTTATTCTCATACGCATATATGACGCAACTTTGCAAGTAAATATACCCCAAATGTTTTGGTGAAAATTTAAGATTTCTTAATATTGGGAATAAATTAAGTTTATAATTCATAAAATCATACCTCCATTTGCAGAGATATGATATCATCTTTATTTTAAAAAAACAAGTATTTTTTTAAAAAATTCTATTATTTTACAAATTTATTGCATCGTCATCATCTACATTATTATATTCAATATCTGTAGATGACTTGTTTTCGGTCTGAATTCTGCTTATTGAAATCTCATAAGCCACTTTATTTAATACAGTTCCATCTTCAAGCTTTTTCTGATATTCCCTGCTTTGTATACGTCCAACAATAAATATTTTGCTTCCAATTTCGATATTTTTAATAAATCTTGCATTTCGTCCCCATGCAATACAAGGAAGGTAATCTGACTTGTTATAAGCTCTATTAACTGCTACAAGAATATCACAAATTTCCCTTTTAAAAGGTGTTGTGCGATAAATTGGTGGCTTGCAAATATAACCTACTATTTCAATTATGTTAGGATTCACTTCCTCGTTCATGTCAACAACTTCTCTAACAAAAACTGTAAGGATAAGTTTACTCTTTTCACCTTCTAATTTATTGTAACTTCTAAATTGACCTTTTACGCAAATTTTATTACCTAAATTAAAAGCATCCCCAACTAACAGCTTTTCAGACACAATTATTGGAATTATGTCTACTTTGTCTGATAATCTAGGCACGGAAAGAGAAAGTTCGTAAAACCCCTCTCCAAAAGTTTCATGGCTAAACACTGGTTTGCTCGCAACCTCACCAGTTAAAACCACTCTATTGTTGTTCATCTGTTCGTATTTCATACTCAACTCCTTAGTTTGATTTAATTTGTGTGCCATTTCTGTCTATTGTATAATTGCTCTTATATATTAAGTTTCCAACATTTGTCACTTCATATCCCATTTGCTTAAGCCTAGTTAAAATCATAGGAAGAGCGGTTGTAATATGATCTGAATTGTTGTGGCAAAGTATAATAGAACCATTTTTAACATTACCTAAAATTCTTTGTGTGATATTTTCAGCACTAAGTCCTTTCCAGTCTAAAGAATCTACATCCCATTGAATCGGTATTAATTCTAGGTCTTGGCAGGTTTCAAGTAAGGCATTGTTATAGGCGCCATAAGGAGCTCGGAACAATTCAACTTTTTTGTTTGTAATGTCTTCTATCAGTTTAACAGAACTAGTAAGTTCGCTTTCCATGGCTTCCTTTGAAAGAGTTGTCATGTCTGGATGGGTGTTTGAATGAGTTCCAATTTCAAATCCTGACTCATCAATCTTTTTAACCAAATCACCATATTTATCAACCCAAAATCCAACAAGAAAAAATGTCGCATTACAATCAAATTCTTTCAAGGTTTCCATTATTGATTCGGTTTTATCTGCACCCCATGCTGCATCAAAGGAAATAGCAACCTTTTTCTCTTCGGTTTGAACATTATAAACAGGTACTTTTCTGACTGAATATCCAAAGAAAACTTGAGCAGAAGCAACTCCATCAACGCTAATTACAAGGAGAATTGCTGCAATTATTACCGCCAAAACATATCTAATATGATTGCGTTTAATAACAAAAAAGCCCACTATTGACCTCACTTTTAACTATACATTCAGGATTATTTAAAATCAAACTTTACAAAAGTTTTTTATTGAAGATTTAATTCTAAATATGTCGAAATATACTTTAAATTTAGAATTAAAACACCTGACTATGTACTCATGATTATGTTTATTTAAAAGCAAGCTCATTTATGACTAAAATATAAAAATTATGGAAGCATACCCAAATTTTTCATTCTTATAGCTTCCGCATACATTTCTATTTTAAACTCACCATCGTCCTCATAAATTTCAACTTCAACATCTCCAACAAGCTCTGCATAATTAGATAGCAACAATTTTATGTCACTGCTAATTAAAGAACAATATCTTTCAGGATTTTGATTTTTATCACCAGCTAAAATTCTTGAAAGTCTGTTTTCTCCCACCTCAATAATTTTTCTCAAATCACACCTTCCTTCTCAAATTTCTTTTTAAATTCCCAAAAAAACCTCGATATTTATTAGTGCAATCAAAAACTTTTTTTGTTCCATTATGCAAATTTTCGGCAAGCAGACTAAATGCTCTACCACCCCTTGCGGTTATTGCCAAACCACCTACAGTAGATAGTGTAGATATTTCATCTTCATCCGGAATCACTCCAAGAATTTGAAGCTTTAAAGCTGAAACAATGGATTCAACTGAAAACATCTCTCCATTTAAAATCAAATCTCCTCTAGCTCTATTAATCACCAAATATTTAGATGTCAACTTATATCCATTTAAAATAGATATGACTTTATCTGCGTCTCTCAAGCTTGAAATATGCGGCGTGACAACAACTATTGCCTCATTTGCCGCCATAACTGCTCTTTTAAAGCCTTGGTCGATACCAGCGGGACAATCTAAAAGAATATAATCAAAGTTATAATCAATACTCTCCACAATCTTCTTTATGGCATCATTCTCAATTTTTAGGCTTTCATCATATCTTATAGATGGAAGAATGTACAAAAGAGGATATCTTTTATCTTGCAAAAGAGCCTGTTTAACCCTACATCTTCCGCATAACACATCATACAAGTCATATGAAATTTTGTTTTCAAGTCCTAAAACAACATCAAGATTATTAAGACCCAAGTCAACGTCTAAAATAGCCACACGAAAGCCAAGTGCTGCCAACCTAGCACCTAGATTTGCACAAATTGTGGTTTTACCAACTCCACCCTTACCACTTGTAACTACAATTTTTCTTGCCATAGCAAAATAATTATAAAATTTATAATAAAATTATGACAATTATATTTTTGTCCAAATTTGACAATCTTTTAAGAATAAAGTAATAACAAATCACAAATAAAACAATACTTTTATAAAATGATATATAGCACATACTGGAGAAAAAATGGAGAGAATATTAACACTAAATAAAATATGTTTAACATATCACACCCTACAAGGTGAAATCGAGGCAATAAAAGACTTAAGTTTTGATGTCAATAAAGAGGAATTTATAGCAATAGTTGGACCAAGCGGATGTGGAAAAACCACCATTTTGTCTTTAATTGCACAAATACTAAAGCCCACTAGTGGAGATTTGGTGTTTGGAGATAATATAAATACTCACATAGGTTATATGTTTCAAAGAGATCATTTATTTGAATGGAGAACTATTTGGAAAAATATAACAATAGGATTGGAACTTCAAAATCCAAAACAAGTTGATTTACACAAACAACGCATAGAAGATTTATTAAAAAAATATGGCTTATATGATTTCAAGGACAAGTATCCGCGTCAACTTTCAGGTGGAATGAAGCAACGTGCAGCTTTAATAAGAACCTTGGCAATGGCACCAGACTTGCTTTTATTAGATGAACCATTTTCCGCATTAGATTTTCAAACAAGACTAAATGTTTGTGATGATGTAAGCGAAATAATCTCCTCAGAAAAAAAGAGTGCGATTTTAGTTACTCACGACATTTCTGAGGCAATTTCGATGGCTGACAAGGTTATTGTACTCACACAAAGACCAGCAAAGGTAAAAAAGGTATTTGATATCAACTTAAAACAATATGGTTCACCACTTAAACGTAGAGAATCCAAAGATTTTCATCCACTCTTTGATGCAATATGGGAGGAACTTCAAACAAATGAAAAAGAAAACACCAAACTACTCAATTGAACATAGACTTTTCTTAAAATCTATAAGAAGAAAAAAGATATTGATATTAATAAGCCAAATTTCCTTATTCTTAGGAATCCTATTAATTTGGGAGCTTTTGACAGCATTTAAAATTATGGACCCATTTTTTATGAGTTCACCCTCAAGAATAGTAAAGACGATTATTGACCTATTTAAAACTGGCGATATATTCACCCACATAGGTATTACAGTTTATGAAACAATTTTAGGTTTTATTTTAGCAACAGTTCTAGGCACCTTCTTTGCCATACTTTTATGGGCTAGCGATACTTTAAGAAAAATCTTAGATCCATTTATTGTTGTTTTAAACTCTTTGCCTAAAATAGCTCTTGGTCCAATAATAATCATATGGTTTGGAACAGGCACAAAATCAATAGTCTTTATGTGTATTTTAATATGCATTGTAATAACCACATTATCGATGCTCAACTCATTCTTAAATTGTGACAAAGATAAAATTTTGTTAATGAAGTCTATGAAGGCTAACAAATTCCAAATTTTGACCAAATTGATTTTACCAAACTCCCTTTCCGAATTTATCTCGGTTTTAAAAATAAACGTAGGTATGAGCTGGGTTGGAACAATAATGGGAGAATATTTAGCAAGTAAAGCAGGACTAGGATACTTAATTGTATATGGAGGTCAGGTTTTCAAAATAGATTTAGTTATGGCTAGCACCGTAATATTATGTATTCTTGCAGGGATAATGTACTTCATAGTCAGCAAAATTGAATCTAGGTTTAAAAAACATTATGATTAACTTTTGTTCGTTTAACTAGTTTTGATATAATAATTGTAGACAAAATTAAAAAGCCTAAACACCCTATTATGGGATAAAGATACTCAATTATCTTATCAAATCCAAACATGGAAAGCACAAGCGCACTAAGACAAGTTATTAAAGCGCTTGTCTTTTTTTTCTTTGTAAATTTAAAGACGACGTCATTAAACGACTTAGTAGCAGAAAATAACGTGGTTGCAATAGCACTTACAATAACAAAGAAATATAAGACATCAAATGGAAATCCCAACTTTATTGCCATAGCCACAAATGGCATTACCTCATTTATTAAATTACAATTATACTGAAATACAATTATTGCCAAACCTATAATAAGACAAAATATGCTTGCGCAAAGTATTGAAATCATATTTATTTGCTTTTTGCTTAACCCATCACCTGCTTTAATCATTATATAATAGGAAACTGAAAGACCTTGACAAGCATATATAACTGGAGTAAAAAAAGCTAAAAAGCCATGTGAAACATAAAAAGTGTCTAAAACACCATCACCGCTTTTTAATTCTGCAATACAGCAAAACACAATCATAACCAAAATCATTGGTACTAAAAGTCCGTTAATAAGCTTTAAAGATTTAAATCCACCAAGCAAAACAAAATATGCAAATACAGCAGATATTAAAATAATAATATACTTTGCACCTTTAAACAAAAAGGTTTCACCTAACTCTCCTAATCCTGCGAACATTGCAGAAGAAAAAATTAAAAATATAATCATTAGAATTATATCAAAAAGACCATGTTTTTTCCCAAATAGTTCGCTATTTAATTCACTTACATTATTGTATTGTTTTTTGCTTCCAAGCGACAAGAATAACTTGAAGATTAAAAAATATATAAAAAACAAAATTGGTAAAAAAAATAAACTATAGATACCAAACTTTGCAAAATATACGCATATCTCTTTACCCGAACAAAAACCAGCTCCTATTATTGTTCCAAGTAAAAGCATTGAAACTAAGTAAACTTTTTTCATAATAATATTCTATTATAATAAAATTAAAAATAGCACTTTAAACTTTTTTAAATTCAAATCTTTGTTAATAAAATTAATTTTATGCTAAATTTTTGTTGTTGCGAACATAATCAACTTGAAATACTGCAAAATGCTTCGTGATATTTCCTTCTACATAAAATTTGCGTTGTAAATTTGTTCCAAATTTTTTTCGTTTGAAATACTTAGCTTCGCTAAGCAACGCATTTTAGTACGGGCGGAAATCCTGCAAAATGTCCAAACTGCGTTTGTCCGCTTTGCGATATTTCCTTCTACATAAAAAACGAGGATTTAGACAAAATAAATATATGAATAACAGATTTTTATTCTTTTTAATAGTTATTCTTTTTTCTTCTTGCACCATTGCATGTTGTTTTTCCTATCCCCTATTCAGTGAATTGGCTTCGCTTACTTCAAGTGAACAAAGCTATATAAATGATTTGCATGAAAGTGAAAATTACAATTATGAAAAAGAGAATTTTAGCGTTCTAGTTCTTGATTGGTTTGAAGTTGTAAATGACTTTTTCCCAAAATATACTCCAATTAAAGTCATAGATGTCAACACAAAGAAAAGTTATTATGTACAGCGTGGTGGAGGTTATAATCATGCAGATGTGGAACCTATTAACAAAGAAAATATGCTTATATTTAAAAGTATATACTCCAATGAATGGAGTTGGGTTCGAAGACCTGTCTGGGTACAAATAGGAAATAATTATGTTGCCGCATCTGTTAATGGCATGCCTCATGGGTTTAGTTTAATAACTGATAATGGAATGGATGGACATACCTGCATACATTTTTTAAATAGCAAAACTCATGGAACAAAAGTTGTTGACGCAGCTCATCAGAATTGTGTTCAACAAGCAAAACAACGTGAAAATGAGCTCAAACAAATGCTTTATAAATAATATTAAATTTAAATCTTTAATAAATTAAAAAAAAATAATGAATATTTTTATTAAAATTGCGCAAAGTAATATAGTAAAGTTTAATTCAATAGGAATTACTTTACTTAAAAACAAGACAGGAAACACCTGTCTTATTTTTATTATAGTCTGAGCATAACTTTAACAATGTTTGGCTTTGAATTCTTTAAATGTTTTTGTTACATCAAATTCCACATCAGCGCCAATTGCTTCAAAATGTTTTTTACCACACTTAATTCTAATACTTTCTTTATCACGTAAATCCATAAAGTTTGTAGAGCCTTTGGTTTCAATAACAAAATATAGCTTCTTTTCATTATCAGTTTCAACATAAACAGCCCAGTCAGGGTTGTATGAGCCAATGGGTGTAGGAATTTTAAATTTATCTGGTATCTTAAAGAATAGTTTAACTTCGCTATCGTTATCAAGTTCTTTTGCAAAATCTCTTTCAACACTTGAATTATCATAGATGATATGGTCATAAAGAGAGTGTTCAACTGCAATAGCATTCTTGTCTAGGAAGGCAAACACTTCGGCTTCGTTATCAAGGTCAAACAACTCTGTAAAAGAATATGATTTTCCTGCAAGACGAGTATATATAATTCCGTCAATACATTCATTTGCACGAACATTTGTAATAAGTTCAGTTACTTGTTCAATAAATCTTTGTGGGTTATTTATAAAATCTTGCAATCTGCCAGATTTTAATATAATTTGCCCTATCGTATATCTTGTTAGTTTGCAATTTTTAGCAAGAATTCCAACAATATCTGGAATTAGAAAGTTTTCTTCAACTTCTTCAAATTTTGTACCTTGCGAAGTATAATCAATACCAGATTTTTGAATGTTAAGTTTGGCAGTTTCTTTTGATAGTTTTGTTTTACCAATATGGTCCATTTCAGAAATTGCCTTAACACATTTATCCATCAAGTTGTCCTTGCTCATATTTATTTTATAAATTGTTTTTTGTTTAATTTTGTTCCATAAGGACATAAATTCATCGTTTTCAAACACCTCGTCTTTGCGCTTAACGCTAACTTGTTTGTATGATGGCATAACAACAACTTTCTTATCAGCATTTTCTATTTGTTTAATAATTCTATCTTTTGCTCTTTCAAACTTTTTAGGCAAATCAACTGTGCCATTGAGCAAGTCGTTTTTAAGTGTATCTTTAATTTTTCCTTTGCTATCTATGTAGTTCTTTGCTCTAAAATGTTCAAGGATTTCTTTTGCATCTGTGGCACTCGTTTGAATTGTTTGTCCATTATCTTCGGCATAAGAGATATTAACAAACATATCAATATCAAGCACTCCAAATTTAACACCAGTTTCATCCTCAATTTCTTTTTGCAATTTATCAGCAAATTCTGCAAAGCTTTCTTCAGCAACAATATGCAAAATGTTTATATTCTTGTCATCAATTCTTTCACCAGTTTGGTCAACACAAAGTCTAAGCCCACGACCTATTTTTTGCCTACAAGTAAATGTTGTTTTGTTTTCAATAAGTGTGCAAATTTGGAATACGTTTGGGTTATCCCACCCCTCTTTAAGAGCAGAATGTGAAAAGATGAATCTCAAAGGGCAACCGAAAGATAATAGCCATTCTTTATCTTTCATAATAGTGTTGTAAGTAGAATAGTCATCAAGCGTATCGCCATTAGTGTTTTTGATTTTGCCTTTTTTATCTTTACTAAAATACCCATCGTGTACTTTTTCAGTTTCGGTCTTAAAGAATGCTTTGACTTCTGCATATCTAGGTTGTTCAATAAGCTCGTTGTAACATTCTTCAAACATTTTTGCATAAATACCTTTTTGATTATCTTCCTCATTATCATAATCACGATATTTAGCAACTTCATCAATAAAAAATAGTGAAAGGACTTTAATATTTTTCTTTATATAAAGTCTTTCTTTATCAAGATGAGCCTCTATTGTTCTTTTGATAAGTTCTCTCTTTTTAGTAAGTTCGTCAATATCTCCAATAGACTTTCCTAGACTTAAAAATTCAGTGTTTGTAAATTCAATTTCTTCAAAGCCTTCCATTGCATTGATTCCAGCAATAATATATCCTTCATAAAGGCTTCTATTTGTTATTGTTTCAAGATTGCTATTTGGTTTAACAGTTATTGTTTTTCTCTTAACAGCACCTTTATTGTCTGCAACATCAACTTCAAGTTTTGCTGTGTATCCATTTTTATTGTCAACTTCCAAAAGTTTGATATATGGTTTGTTAAAATCATCATATAGGCTATTATTTACAACACAAATTTGTTTAACAATGTGCATATTGTATGCGTCAACAGGCGTTAGTCGATAAACAGTATTAATTTTTTGTCTATGCGTTGCAGAATATCTTAATTCAAATAACGGATTAAGACTTTCAATAGCTTCACGAGATTTAACTGTATTATCCACACTTTGCGGTTCATCAATGATAATAATGGGTTTACACTCACGCAAAAATTCTTTTGCTGACTTTGGCATTTTATCATCTACTTGATTAAATAGATTTTCATTCTTTTTAAACGCATCAATATTTACAATCATGACTTCCAAAGAATTAGACAAGGCAAAATCTCTAACTTCTGTTCTTTTAGATGAATTATAAATAAATGGCTTTATAGTTGTTCCTTCGTATTCTTGCTTAAAATAGTCTCGCGTGGTTTGCATTGATTTATACACACCTTCACGAATGGCAACACTAGGAACAACAACCACAAATTTTTTAAAGCCATATTGCTTATGTAACTCTAAAATGGTCTTTGTATAAACAAAAGTTTTACCAGTTCCTGTTTCCATTTCAATATTAAAACGAAGTTCTTGCAAATTTGTTAAAGGCAATAAATTTCTGTCTTGAACAACTTTTAAATTCTCTTGTATTTGTTCTTTTGTTAAATCAAGATTATTTGCATATCCTAAAAGTTCATCCTTTGAATAGTCCACCATATCCCACTTTTCAACGGAAAAAGTGGAAGGCGCAGTGGCACTTCCTTTAAACAAATCTACAACGCTATTAACTGCGTCACTTTGAAATTGTTGTTTCTTAAATTTTAATTTCATTTATATTTTCTCCGAAAATTTATTTAATATTTAATATTGAATATTTGTTGATGAATTTTTTTGTCATCTTTAAGTAAATTGCAAAATTTCACAATTCTTATTGAAAACTTTTCCATAATCAATATTATTTTAATAGATAGAAATCAATTAAAATAATCGCATTTCTTTGTTGCGGGCTTTTAAGATTTCTTGTGCATTGAT
>CALKLQ010000012.1 GCA_937992055.1 uncultured Clostridia bacterium
AAATGTTTGTCTACATTATTTTTTTAAATAAAATTAAATATAAATAAAAAATTTAAATAATCAATTAATAAAAGAATTTGCAAAAAAAATTAAAAAAATGGTATTATATAAACATGTTTAATAAATCAATTCTTTTGCTATCTACCTTAGAGATAGTTTTGGTTTGTATTGTTATAGCTTTAGTGCTATTTATAATTTTTTATTTTTTAACAGGTAAAGCGCTTTTTAAGTTAATAGTTAAAAGAGATAATCATTTTGGACGTGGCATTTCAAGAAAATTAAGAAAAATGGCAAAACGCTATAAAATTGATTATGGATGGTGGGATAAATTTCCTAATGAAATTTTGAGTGTTGAATCTGAAGATAAATTAACTCTTTATGCAAGATTTTTAAAAGCTCCCAATGAAGATAAAAAGGTCGCAATTGTGGTGCATGGTTTTTTTGCAGACTATAAAGATATGCAAACCTACTGTAAATATTTTTATAGTAGAGGTTACAACGTTGTTGCTCTTGACAACAGGGCACATGGTATGAGCCAAGGTGATGTTGTTGGAATGGGTTGGTTAGATCGTTTAGATGTTTTAAAGTGGATAGAACTTGTAATAAAAAAGTTTGGAAAAGATTGTCAAATAGTATTATTTGGGCTTTCAATGGGTGGGGCAACAGTATGTATGACATGTGGTGAAAGCTTGCCACCAAATGTCAAATGCGCAATAGCTGATTCTTCATATGATAGTGTGTATAATGAGTTTTATTATGTTATGAAAAAGGAACTTAAGCTTCCTGCTTGGTCACTTATAAATATGTTTGAAACCTACTACAAATTGAATGTTGGCGCTTCAATAAAGGAGCAAAGCTGTGTTGAACAGGTTAAAAAGACTAAAACACCAATTTTGTTAATTCATGGAACTGGCGATAATTTTGTACCTTTTGAAATGCACAAAACTGTCTTTGATGCAATTCCTGAGAATTTGAGAGAAGAATATGTTGTAGAAAATGCTTGGCATTGTGAGGCTCAAGCAAAGAATGTCAGAGCATATAATTTAAAATTAGACAAATGGTTGGAAAAATTTGTCATTGAAAATAATAAAAACCAAGAATAATTTACTTTTTGTTATTAATAAAACATTAAAATTGTTTATTTTAAAAATATTCAATTCGTATTAATTATCATCAATTTTGGCTTAAAAACTTGACAAAAAACGTGGTGAATTATATATTGAAAAGGTAATGAATATAAATAGATTTTACTTTATGATTGCTATTACTGTTTTGCTTTGCCTTTGTTTGGTTGGAGCAATTGTTATTCTTGTAATTTAATTCAAAGGGTGAAGGAGAAAAAATTGGAAGCTGAAAATTTTATTGAAGAGATTATTTTAAAAGATTTAGAAGATAAAAGGTTTGATTGTGTTCAAACTCGTCACCCACCGGAACCTAGCGGTTATTTGCACATTGGTCATGTCAGAAATATTATTTTGAATTACGGAATTGCGGAAAAATTTGGAGGGGTTTGTAATCTACGATATGACGACACAAATCCCACTAAAGAAAGCCAAGAATTTGTTGATGCTATTCAAGAAGATGTCAAATGGCTAGGCTATCATTGGAATCAAATTCATTATGCAACTGATTATTTCCAAAAAAATTATGAAATTGCGGTAGAGTTTATTAAAAAAGGCCTTGCTTATGTTTGTGACTTGTCGCCAGATGAACTTTCAAAATCACGTGGAACTTTGACAACGCCGGGCAAAGAAAGCCCTTATAGGAATAGAAGTGTTGAGGAAAACTTAAGACTTTTTGAGGGGATGAAAAATGGCGAATTTGCGCCAGGTGAAAGATGCTTAAGAGCAAAGATAGACATGTCAAGTCCAAACATGAACATGCGTGACCCTGTTATTTATAGGATTCAAACTAATCATCATCAAAGAATTGGTGATTCATGGAAAATTTATCCTTCTTATGACTTTTCCCATCCACTTGATGATTGCATTGAAGGAGTTACACATTCTATTTGTGGGCCGGAATTTGAGGACCACAGACCTCTTTACAATTGGGTTGTTGAAAACAGTGGACTAAAAAATCATTCAAGGCAAATTGAATATGCCAACCTTTACATCAAAGGAGCTATTTTAGGAAAAAGATTTATCAAAAAATTGGTTTTAGATGGAAAAGTAAGTGGATTTGATGACCCAAGACTATATACAATTAGAGGACTTAGAAGAAGAGGTGTACTTCCTAATAGCTTAAAAAATTTTGTGAAAGCAACAGGAGTTTCTAAAAGTAATGCACTTATTGAACCTGCATTTTTTGAACATTTTGTTCGTGATGAATTAAATAGTGTTTCTAAAAGAGTAATGGCAGTTTTAAATCCTTTAAAGGTGGTGATAAACAATTTTGAGGGTGAGGAAGAAATACTTCTTGAAGATTATCCACAAAACGAAACAACCACTCAAAGGGCTTATAAATTCACAAAAGTTTTGTACATTGAAAGAAGCGATTTTGAAAAAGTCCCACCTCCAAAATTCAAAAGACTTTTCCCAAATGGTGAGGTTCGATTAAAAGGCGCTTACATTGTTAAATGCGTTGGTTTTGATGAAGATAAAGATGGCAATGTAACTTGTGTTTATTGCGAGTATGACAAGGAAACAAAATCTGGCTCTGAATGCACAAGAAAGGTTAAAGGAACAATTCATTGGGTTTCTGAAAAGTATTCAAAACAGATTGAAGTTAGACTTTTAGATAACTTAGTTGAAGAAGAGAGCGCAGACGTTGTTGAGGGACAAGAGCATGCTGTTGATGACTATAAAATTAATCCAAATTCACTGGTAATTTTAAATAATTGTTTGATTGAAAGTGATGTAGAGTTTAATTACGAAGATAGATATCAATTTTTAAGAATGGGATATTTTTGTCTTGATAAGGACACAACTAAAGAAAAATTAGTATTTAATAGAACAATCACCTTGAAAGAAGGCAAGTTTTAAAGAATAATTATATACCTCAAGTTTAATTTAAATTGAATTTGAGGTTTTTTTATGAACTATAAACTTTTGATAAGCGCAAATCATTTTTCGAAAAAATATTCAGTAGAAGATTTGGCAGTGTATGATATACTGGGCGAGAGATAACCAAGAGAAAATGGAACTCATAGCAGAGCTGGATGAAATGGAAAATATAAAAGAAAACAATAATGAAAAAAATAATTCTCAAGAATTTTAAGAGAAAAAATAAAATGAGTTAGATTTTTTCTAACTCATTTTATTTTTATAGCAATTATCTTATTTTCATTTTCTTTCTTAAAAGAACAAACAAAACTATGAGTCCAATAACTACAACAATGCCAACAACAATTAAAATCCAAGCAATGGTATTCAATGGTTGTTTTCTTTCCACTTTTTGACTGAAAATAAGTTTATTGCTGGCTGAAAGTACTTGAACATAGAAGGTTCCAACACGCTCAATAGGAACTTCGTAAACCTCTTTAAAGCCCTCTTTTTCAAAGTATTCCTTGTTTAAAACTATGTCGTCATAATAGCCTATTTTCACAACACAATCACCAACCGCATTATAAAGATTTACCGCATTAAATGTAACTGTAACAACATCGGTTGTGCTTTTGCCCTCTTCATGAGAAATGTTAATTGGGGCAGTGGCGGTTGAAAGTTTAATTTTGAAGGTGTAGCTTTGTTTTAAACTATTTTGGGTTGCAATGGTAATTTCATAATTTCCAGCACCAGTTTTTTCATCGTAGATTGACAACAAAATGTTTTTAAGCTTTGGCTGGTTATCTATGTATATAAGCTCTCCTAATTCTATGTTTGCAAGTTCTTTTGTTAAATCTGAACCATTTTTAATTATTTTGTCAATGTAGTAATTTTCATATTTTTCAATGTCATAAGCCCAGTATAATTCGTTTTCTTTGATTATTTGGAAGTAAAATTTTTCCTCTCTTAACTCTTTTTCATTCTTTTTTGCTGAAAAGGTTATTTCATATAATCCTGGTTCTTTAAAAGTGTATTTTCTGGTTTGTGTTGAAACTTCATAATCTTCATACACTTGACCATTTTTCAAAACATTAATTGTTGGTTTTGCGTTTGCATCATAAAAGGCTAGGGAATAGGCAGGAATTTGAATTTCAACCTTATCATTGTAAATAGCATAGTTTATTGGAGCCTGTTCGTTGACTGTGAACAAAACATCTTTTAAATAGGTGAATTCAAAGCTGTTTGTACTATTTGTAATCTGTGTATTAAAATCAAACTTATGTGTGTTTCCTGATAGATCTGTAAAAGTAAAGTAATATAGCCCAGAGCGATTTAGCGTTATTGAATTTATGTTACCTTTGCTGGTTATGTAATCATTAGATAAAATTTGATTACTTTCCCCATATCTTATTTGAGCTGTTATTAAATTTTCAGGTATTTTATAGTAATTGTTCCAGCTTACAATAACTGAATTTGCATTTTCCAAATCTTTTGTAACTGTGTAGTTTGCTTCAGAATAATTCAATGCTTTTTCATTTCCTGCTTCATCAAGATAGTAGAATTTATCAACTAGTTTTTCTGATTTTGCTATGTATGAAATTGCAATTTGTGCTTTAAAGAAGTTTATATTAGGTTCGTTTGAATCGTAATTGGAAATTGTGTATATATACGTTTCAATATTGTTTTTAATATCTGTGTTATCTTTAACATACTTAACTTTTTGGGAATCATTAACCAAAATTTTATAATCTAAAGTGTTAACTATAAAATGTGAATTAATTGTTTCATTTCTGCCTGAAAGAGTGTAAGGGGAATTAGTCTTTTGAGCTTCAATATATTTTTTTGTTGCAAGGTCATACTGAACCACATTATAAAATTGCCATGTTGCGTCCGAAATATTGAACGATTTGCTTGGGATGTCGAAAACTTCCATGGCATTTGTATATTTAAAGTAAATGGTGTATTTGCCTGGCTTATCAAAAGTTGTTTTTGAAGGTATCTGCAATATTGATTCGTTTTCAAATTGAACGTAAACATTTACTGGGTATAAATAAGAATTTGTATCGCTATATTGCAAGGTGACAGGGTCACTTGTCATATTGATGGTATTATCTAAAAGACCATTTAGATTTTGTCCATTCTTTCCAATTAAATTTAGCTCAGGAACGATGTTATAAATTAAGAAATTGTAGGTTTCTGTTTTATTACCTTCATTTATTTTTGGACTTGCAGTAATAGTGAATCTATAACACTCATTTTCATTTTTTAGCATTCGAATTTGAGAATAGGTGTCATATTTGTTATATTGTGCACATTCACGTGGTAGATTAGAAGGCGAGTAGTCTCCAATCTTCTCAAAAATATTTTGTGTTTTGTTTAGTTTGGAAATTGAAACTACGATGTCTGTTATTGAACTATAATAATTAAAAGCAAAGTCTGAATTTGAAATATAATGTAATTGTCCATTAATTTCATCGGTAAGTATATCTTTATTTCCATCAAAATTTAATATTGAATCTATAAATTCATCGCCATAAAGGTGATTTATAACCGTTTGAGTGTTAAAGTTGTCGTCTATTATATATCTGTAGTAGGCACCATTTTTAGCAGTTATAACCTTAAAAGTGGTCAAATCATTATTAATACTCATCTGTGCCAAATTGTAAGCATCAGCATTTGAAGCGCTAGTAGGTTCATTAAAACCTTTAGTAAATTCTATCCAATCATTGTTTCCATTTGGAGCAAACTCCCAAATTTTAATTTTTTTCCAATCAATTTTAGTGCTAGAAGTGGCAAAAGTTGGGGAAATTGTTATGCTTTCATTAAATTTGTCTGGGAGGGTATATGTTAAAGATGTATTGGAAACTGCCAGTTGAACATTTATGTTATTTTTTGGAAGGTTGTTAATTTCCAAAACATAATTGTATCTATTAACTCTAAATATTAACTCATCTTTTAAATTTACCTTGCTTACTTCGCCACTTGTATTAAACTTGTAAACCTCTCCATTTTTAAGGTCTGGTGAGAAGATGTATTTGTTATTATTATAGCTCAATATTGGCCAAGGATAGTTTAATGATTTAATTGAGTTAATTTGTAAATTATTTTTTGCAGTTAAAACAATATCATAGTTTGAATCTATTATGTCTTTAATTGAGTATGATAAACTTTCCTCATTTGCAGTGTAATTTATAAACTCGTTTTGGGTATCATTTTGGGCTTGACTTTCAAAATCGCAAAGATAAATTGCGTATACAGTTAAATTTCCAGCATTGTCAATTTCAACTATTTCATAGTAGGTATCTTCCGCCAAGTCACTTGAGTTTATGACTTCTTCCATTTGATAAGCGGAGTATGCTTCACTAAATTTCACCTGTGACAATGCAGAGCTAGTAGAAGGGTCTAATTCTGTATAGGAGGCGTTTGTATATCTGTCTGAAATCTTTTTATAGTAAACTTCAATTTCATCTGTTTTATTGAAAATTATTTGATTAAATAGAGTCCTATCAATGGCAAAGGCAAAGTTGTAAAAAATGCTAGAAGTGTTGGTTGTTGAACGATTGTAGCCTACTGCCTCATTATGTCCTTCTCTTAAATTTTGAGCATTAATTAAATTAGATTCATTTGCTCTTTCAAAAAGTTTGTTAAGGCTTTGAGTAGGAGCAACTCTGTCTATAATAACTTTTTTTGTAATTGAAAAACTTCCAGTAGGGTAGAATGAAGGGTCTCCCTCATATTGCATGGTAATGTTTATTTCATTTCCATGTTCTATATTTTCAATATTAAGTTCCACCGTGTTTATTAGATTATTAGTTGTAATCTCATTAGAGTTAATAACAAATCTTTGTCCGTTAATGTAGTAAACAATGTTTTCTTTATCAATTTTAGCCATATAGTCGTTTGCAGAATCGGTCCAAGTTAAAGTAATTGTTTTGCCGTTGGTATAATATATTGTTTTGTCCGAATTGGTATTCAATTCAAAACCCATTTCATCTTGAACGGTAAAGTTAGGTGCTTGATTGATTATGGTGATATAGAAAACTATTGAATTTTTATTGCCCTTAACATTTCTATCATTTTGATTTAGGGTTATTTCATATTGTCCGCTTGCACTAAAGCTTGCAAGTTCAAGATATCCGTTTTTTGTTGAACCATTGAGCCATAGATACTTGCCGTCATTTAATTTAATATAATTAGTATTATTATTGCTTGGTAAGGAATTTTCAATAGTAAACGAGAAGTTGCTTGTAATAACATTGCCCGTTGTAAGATGTTTAATTGATGCTGACATCTCAAATGTATTAATATAACTTTCTGCATTATCGTCAAAAAATAGTAGGTTAGAGTAAGTTGTGTATTTTTCGTTTATTATTTCTCCAAACTTATAAATTGGAAGATAGAGCTTAACAGGTAGCTTGTTTGTAGTAATTAAATCTGTTTGGGCTCCTTGGTAATTATATGCTCTATAAAGTTCCTTAAAATCAATTGAATATCCATCGTATCCATCTAGCATTCTAACAAAAGCTCCGCCGCCAACCCTGCTTATAAACTGATAATCTTCCGGTAAATTAGGATTGGTTTGCATATCATACATAATAGGAGAGGATATTAAATTTTGTCTATCAACAAAAAAAGTTATTTCTCTAGTAATAAAGTCATATTTGGAACCTACAATTTGCGAGGTGTTGTCAAGCTCTCTATACTTTCTTGTAATAACATACTTTCCTTCTTGTGTAACGTAGGTTTTAGTGTTTGAATCATAGATTGTATTAATGTCATAGGAGTAAAGTTCTTGAGAAAGTATTCCTAAATTTGTTCCATTTTCATAATTGTAAACCTGAATTTGGGTAGGTACTTTTGAAAGAACAAGGCTTGTACCTTTTTTAAAGTCGCTATATTTTAAGATATTATTTTCTAATAAATATTCAAGGCTATAATTTCCACTTACAAGTTCGCTTCCATCGTTTAAGGTGTATTTATTTGTACCTTTTGAATAAACAATGGTTTCTTTTAAAGTGTAATATGAGAATTGCTCTAGATTGAAGTCTGGAAGTGAAGTTCCTGTAAAGATTAAATATTCTGAAATAAAAGGGTAAAAATCAATTGAAATATTTTCTAACTCTATAGAGTTTTGGTTAGGAGTAACTAAATATTGTAGTTGTAAAAGTGGGTAATTAATTGGCATGTAAAACAATGATTTTTTAGATGAATTAGAGTCAACTATTTCATAATTGTGTTGAGTTAACCCCTGTTTGATTCCGTCTTGAATAAAACTAACAGCGGTTTTAGATATGTCTGTAGAAACTTGAATGTTGTGAATTGTTGCATATTGGTTATTGACGCAACCTTCATCCTTAATATAGAAGGAATAACTATTTTCATAAATATTTCCTTGGCTATCAGCAACTTTAATTAATAAGGAATAGTTATCAATCTTAACTGTTCCGCCATAGTTTATTTGATTTATATTGTATATATCTTGACCTATTTGAACATTAACGGCATCAGAGTTTATTTTTGAGGCAAGATAGAGTTTAGAAACACCATTTATTGAAATTGCCTTAAACCATGAATCTTCTTGTCCAAGTAGTGTGGAATTCGCATATTTATTTAAAATATATTTTAAATCTTCATCAATATTTTTAGAAGTGTCATTTGCATCCCATGAAGATGTTTTATAGTCTGAGAGATTTATATTTTCAAATTTTAAAACCTTAAATTTTCCCCATTGCATAAGGGTTTCTTCAGCCACAATGTTCAAGCTGGAAAAATCTGTTATAAAATTTCCTGTCTCTGTTATCTTTTGCAACACAACTGGCTTAGAAACATCTAAAACAACTGCTTTGTAGCTTTCATTTCCAGCAAGGTCTTTGATTTTAAAAATGTATAAGCCTTGTTGTGTTAAAACGTTTTCAGTTCCTACATTTGAAGAAGAAATTGTGTTTGCATACGGAATTTTTGATACGTTTTGCATTGGAGAATAATCAAGTTGATATATTACGGGAACAAATTTTCCTTGTGCATAATAATTTTCAAGTTCAGATGAAGTGAAGTTTGAATCGTTTGCAACAATAGGGAAGTACTTATAATAACATTCTGTTAAATTTCCTTGAGCTAGTTTTTCGTTCCATTCAAGAACAAATGGTTGGTTTGTAAAAAAGGTAACTTCGCCTTGTTTGATTATTCTATCATATTGATTTGTTATATATCTAGCTGTTATTCCGCTTATTTCGCTAGTGTCTATGGTAAAATAACTTACAATACTTTTTTTGAGGTCTTTACCAAAACTCATTTCCACTTTATAGTTTCCATCTTGGCTAAATGATAAACTTTGTTCTGGAGCTATCTCTATTGGTTCACTATATTCCACTTGAGAAAAAGATTTTTTATAAACTAAAAGTTTAGTAGGGGAATTGAATGGATTTATTGTTTCGTTATTTTTAACAAAAACTACATTATTTGTATATTTCGAGTTTAAAGCAACATTGTTTTCATTTAAAATTTGATAACTTGGCGAGGAAGAAGAGATGTTAAACAAAAAGAACTGGGTGTATTCTTTGTTTTGATTATAGCTTAATGAAGATTTATATGTAATTTGCAAAATATAGGTGCCAACCTCGCTTATTGCAGAACCGTTGTAAATTTCTCTTGTCCAAAGGTTTTTATCATTTTCTCTAGACGTCAGTTTATAGATGAAGCCAGATTGAATGCTGGCATTAAATTTAAGTTCGACAGGTGGTTGGTTGGTGGTTGGACAATTGATTTGTTCTGAATTTAAATTGTAGCCACTTTTGTTTAAATTGAATGAGTATAAATTTGATGATATCGCTTCAATACTATCCTCAATATGTAAAAATGTTATATCCGTTTGTTGAGCTTGTATTAAATTATTTTGCTCATCAAAACTTTTAAATTCATTTTTAACATCGCTACTTTCCGTATTTATGTCTTGATGATAAAGTTGAAAACCAAAAATATTTAGTTTTTCATATCTTAGTGTTTGGTTGATATTATTTAACTTTTGAAATTCATTGCCAACTTTATGAAGAAGGGTGTAGTGAATTTGATATTCACCAATATCATTGAAGGTGACAATTGCTCTATTGTCATTTTGTAAAATTTTAACTATATCTCCGGTCTGACAAAGTTTTCCGTTTTCGTCAAGATATATTTGAGTATTTGAGGTTAGCCCATAAACTTGTTTAGAAATTAAAACTTCAAATTTATTAGTGTCAAATGAAAGAGTAGGAAGATTTAAAACACTGTTTTCACCAATGTTATCATAATTAAATTGATGTTGCCTTGAATATGAAGTTGCTGTTCCTGAAGTGAAAGATTCAACATTAGCGTACTGAACTGATGGATTTGAACCAGTAAAATATGTAGATTGCTTGAACATATAAAAACTAAAGTTAAAATTTTTTACAACACTATTAGAAAAGCTTGACCCTGAAAATTCCATATAATTAAAAGAAAAATCATATCTGCCTTCCATTTTAAGTGAAACTCCATCGGTGGCATATGGGTCAAGCACCATCTCTATGTAATCAAAGTCACCGGCTTTGTTTGTTTCAGATTTAATAAAGTCAGGTGAAATATTTACACTTTGGTTGTTATTTGAAATTTGCATTGAATAGTAGGTCAAGGCATAATCATTGTAATCATTAACTCCTGGAGCACCAAGCTTTAAAATGAGAACCTGACCTTCCTCAAGCATGACTGCATCAAGATAATTAACCTCACTAATTTTTGTATATGTTGTGTTATCTTCATCGATAGTTTTTGTATATTTAGCTAAAGAAAAGTATGTTGGGGTGGTTTCAGCCCAAACATACAAGTCTTTGTTTGGAGTAAAAGTAAAGATTCCAAACATTAAACAAAAAATTGAAAATAAGCTTGCAATAAATATTTTTTTCTTCATATTCAACCTCATTCAAGATTTATTCGTTGGAAATTAGTAAAACATATACAATTTCCATTATATTTGAATTTTATCATATATATAATTTAAATAGCAAATAAATAAATAAAAATAATATTATATATTAATAATATATATAATAGTAGTAGGCAAATAAAGTTAAAATATTCAAATAAAAATTTGGTGTTTTTATTTTTTAATTTTAATTTTTATAGTTAATATTCGCAGATAAATACTGATTAATATTTTCTAAGCTTTAGCTGTTTTTTTCAGTAAATAAGACTTTTAACAGACAATTAAAAATACTTTATGAATTAACGTTTTTTTACTAACAGATAAATTTGCTCAAAAATTTAAAGATATTTTTTGTTTTGAAACTTTGACTTTGGCAAAATTCTATTAAATTATAAAACTAATTTTATTGCTATAAAATTTTTATAGCAATAAAAAAACCCGCTAAAAGCGGGTATATTAAATTGCGAAATGATTATGCTTGTCCACCAGCTACATCTGGAAGAAGGGCAGGAAGAATAGTTGTAAGAAGAAGTTGGAAGAATAGAATTAGTGCAACAATTATAACAATTCCTACAATTACATTTATAAGTCTTTTTTTAGCTTCCTCTCTTTTTTCTGTGGAATCAGCTCTTGCCATATTAACACCTAAAACAATGGCATAAATTGTTCCAGCTGCGCCAACTACAATTAAAACTGGCCAAAGAACAGTGTAAATGGCATTCACGATATTTTGAACCCATTCAAAACCTGCTGGCAATTTTCCAGAAAGGTCGGGAGCCCCCAAAAGACCAACGCCCATTATTGCATTTGCAATAGCAACCAAATTATACATAAAAACCTCCAAAAATCGTTTATGTTATTTTTCGCAATTTAATTGCATTTATGCAATGCAATTTAATTTACGAATTAATAGTATCATAAAAAAAATATATTTCAAAACATTTTTAAATAAATTTTAAAAAAATATTATAAATTTGTAATAAATTAAAATTAGAATGATTTGCTCAATTAATTGACAAGATATCTAGGAAAATGTAATATAATAACATAGTACTAAAGACATACTTTTGTCTAAATTAAATTAGGACAAACTTGAAATTTTTTTTTGATAGTTTGTAAGTTGTGAAAAAAATTAGAAATAAACTATTAATTAATTTAGATAAATCAGAAATAGAAAAGAAAAGTATTATTTTTTGTTAAAAATATTTATTTTAATGTCAAGGAGTTTGAAATGAAAGATGCAATCAAAAAAATCTTAATTGTTACCGCATTGTCTTATGTTGTAGGCATTATCTTTGCGGGAATAACTCGTGATGCAGGTTTTTCAAATTTTGGTGAACTCTTTACAACTCCTACAACTTTAACTGTTACTATAATTGGTTTTATGCTTTCGCTTTTATGGGTTTTTTCTGGTAATAAAAAGTCAAATAATAGATTTGGTGAAGGTAAAACAAATGATGGTGGCAAAATAAGCCAATATTTTGATTCACGTTGGATAAGTTTGCAGGAACTCGCTTCCGATCCTAAATTTATGCCAACAACTTATAATAATTTGCCAAGTGTTAAAAAGAGTGGAATAGTTATAAGAAATTTGGAGTCTAACGGCAAACTTTTGGTTAACATGTATAACCCTATTCACACCTTAGTGATTGGAACAACAGGTTCTGGTAAGACAACACTTTTAATCGAGCCTACAATTAGAATCTTATCTAAAACTGGGGAAAAGCCTTGTTTGGTTATCACTGACCCAAAAGGTGAGCTTTTTAACAATCACTCTATTCAACTTGAAGAAAATGGATATAGAATTATGACACTTGATTTGCGTAATCCTTATGCATCTACAAGATGGAATCCTATGGACAATTCTTTCATGATGTTTCATAGAGCGCACAATCTAGAAAAAGAAATTAAGGTTCACAAAGGTGCTCCACCGGCTAAAAATAGCGGTTTAAAAATAATATCAAATAGCTATGGTCCAGAATGGTATGAATATAACAAAATTGCCTATCCAACAAAAGAGGCAATGCAAAGCGATTTGTTGGCAAAAAAACAAGAATTAATAGATATGGCTGAAAATGAGCTTAGAGAAATTGCTTCTACCATAGTTCCTATAGAAAGTAAAACAGATTCATCTTGGGAACGTGGTGCGCAAGACTTTTTATATGGTCTTATGATTGCTATGCTAGAAGATAGTCTTGATCCAAATTTGGGAATGACAAGGGATAGATTTAATTTTTATAACTTGGCAAAGATAGCTAACTATCGTGATCCTGACCCTGATAATATGTTTGGTACTCTTAGAAATTATTGTGATATTGGAAGAAATAAGCTTTCAAAAGTTCAGTCGCTAACTTCTACTGTAATAAACAATGCACCAAATACAACACGAAGCTATTTGGGAGTGCTACAATCTAGAATTTCCATATTTCAAGATGCTGGTATCTGTTATGCAACAAGTGGGAACGACATGTTTTTTGATGATTTTACAGAAAAGCCTACCGTTCTTTTTATCAAGGTACCTGATGAAAAGGAAAGCAGACACTGTATCGCTACAATGTGTATCTCTCAAATATATAAAAAGTTGATTGAAACTGCAAGTCAAAGAGAGTCTTTATCTCTTTCAAAACCGGTATATTTTTTACTTGATGAGTTTGCCAATCTTCCTAAAATTCCTAAAATGGATAGCATTATCACGGTTGCTCGTTCAAGAAAGATTTTTTTTGAATTGGTTGTGCAATCTTATTCACAATTAGAGAACAAATATGGGAAAGAAGTTGCTGAAACAATTAGAGGCAACTGTAATATTCAAATTTATCTTGGAACAGAGGACCAAAAGACAAAAGAAGAATATTCCAAAATGTGTGGTGAAGTTTCTGTTGAAATGGAAGACAAATCTGTAAGTGTTTCAGATAAAAGTGGTTCTGATGCTAATAGGACAACTAATAAAAGAGTTATTAATAGACCACTTATCTATCCTTATGAATTGGGGCAACTTCCTAATGGAACCGCAATAGTTAAAATTTTTCAGGTAAATCCTATTAAAACCCAGCTAACACCATGGTATAATACACCTCAGTTTGACAAAAGAAAGGCGGTTGAAAAATACGTTCAAAGCAAATTCTTAGATGAGGAAAGCATATACTACGACATCGCGGAAAGAAACAGGAAATTAAGAGGAAGTAGCTTTAAAGGCGGCTTTGATGATTTCGATTTTTAATTATAGAAATTTGTTTTGCACTAAACTTTTTCTCTGAAATAATTAAAATGAAATTTATAGCCCAGTGTATTTTTGTTTGAGTTTTTTCTAAAAATCAGTAAAATATAGTAAAAAATTTTCTTGCCTTGTTTTACTAGTTTTAATCTCTAATTTAAGCAAACAAATAGTTTTTTAATTAAATAATCCGAAGTCATTTGCTAAAGTAAATTCTAACTTCGGATTTTTTTAAATCTCATTTAATTTGCTTAAATTTTTTAAAAAATCTTCTAGTATTTTAATGCGTTGTTTTGTATTTGTCTTGCTTTTAAAAAAATTCTTTTAAGTTTTTTTATTCCAAATAGTTTTTTCTGGGAGTATGTATTTTTTTTGACTGTAAAATTGTAGTATGCTTTAAATTTTTTGTGATGAAAATGAAACTTTCAAAGTTTTTGATATAAAAAAATTTATTTGTTTCTTAAGTGCAAAATATTGATTGTAACTTTAAAAAAATAATGATTTTGCTTTATACTATTCATTTTAAATTTTAGACTGTTTTAATTATTTTAAAATAGTGCGTTTTTTATAAAAATATAAATATTTTTTTTAAAATAAATTTTAAAAGCTTTATTTATTTACCTTTTTTCAAGGATAAAGTTTTTAAATTATATAATATATATAATAAATTTAAAAAAATGTCTTTTCTTTTAGTTATTTTTTTGTTATAATAGCTAAAAATAAACTAAAGGGAAAGCTATGTCTTTAATTTTAGATGTAAAAGGTTGGTTTTATTCTTGGATATGTGTTATACCCAAGTTTTTATATTTAGTTTGCACCTCTTTGTGTTCCTTGCTAGATGCATTTCAATTACTTTTAAGAAAGGTGGCTGGTCTAGATGTTTACTATGTTGACGGAAACGCAGAAACAGGGGATATTGCTTTAAGTTTTATAAAATCACTTTTTGAATCTAATCCTAGATTTCCAGCAATTAAAAATGCCTTTTGGTCTTTGGTTATTTTGGCGGTTTTGCTTCTTGTTGTAGTCACCATAGTTTCCATTATTCGTCAAGAATACACAAAGGGCAAGGCAGACAATAATAAACTAACCATAATAGGTCAAAGTATAAAAAGCTTGTTTTTATTCCTCATTGTTCCAGTATCATGTATTTTTGGCTTGATGCTCAGTGATATTATTTTAAAAACACTGGACAATGTGACAACGGGTGGACAAGTTGGTTCGACCTTGTTTTCAGCAGAGGGCGCCAAGTCGAATCTTGTTGGGGAACAAACCCTTTCTGGTGAAGTTTCTTATACATATTTCGATGTCTTTGGCTTTGGAAACGTGACGACCACGACCACCTTTTCAGGTGTAATGTTCAAAACCGCAGCTTTTGAGGCTAACAGAGCTAGGCTAGACAAAGACTTTAATGGGCAAACTTTTGTCCAAAGAGTTAGAAATGGTTCTCTTTCAAATTTTGGTATTTTTAATTTGGCCACTTCAGATGAGGAATGTGCTCAAATGATAGACGATGCCTTTGCAAATTGTGTAAAATTAAATTCTAATAATAACAAGATTGTAATGGGTGAGATGGAAAGTACGGCAGGTTCAGGTTTATGGTCATTAAATGACGGGACTGAAGTTGTGCATTTGTCAAAGTTTAGAGTTTCACTTGTTTGGTATTTTTATGATTTGTGGAGATTTAATTATCTAATAGGTTTTGCGTTTATAATTGTAGGTCTTAAATTAATGTTTAACATAGTTTTGGGCCTTATGAAAAGAATTGTTGAAATGACGGCATTGTTCATCATTTCTCCTCCTTTAATTGCCACCATGCCACTTGATGATGGTAAGGCCTTTAATAAGTGGAGAGAGTCTTTTTTAAGTAAGGCGCTTGCTGCTTATGGTGCAATTATAGGAATGAATTTAATATTTTTAATTTTGCCATATCTTAATCAAATTCATTTTTTCAATGAAAGCTACCTTGAAATTTTAAATCTGTTGATATCTTCCTTGTTTATCATAGTTGGTTTAATGACAGTTGAGGGTTTTATTGGGCTTATGTCTAAAATGGTTGGAGCAGATGATGTTTATAAATCTGGCTCTGAAATGAGCAAAAAGATTGGCGAAGCAACTGCTAAAGCTGGAAAATTGACTGCTGCTGCGGTAGGTGTTGCAGTTGCAGGTCCGGCTTTTGCTGGAAAATTAGCTTTTAATAAATTTGCAAACTCAAATGCAGGGAAAAGTGTTGTTAATAAAATGTCTAATTTAAAATCTAATATGTTTGTTTCAAACAAAGAAAAAGCTAAAGCTGAGTCAGATGCTCAAGAGACTTGGGAACATGGCGAAGGGGACAGGCAATACGATGAAAAGATGAAGTCAGATAGTGATTATCAACAAAGTTTGGATGATTCTTGGGATAAGTATCGCAAGCACTGGAAAAGCAAGATGTCCAAAGATGATTGGTTAAAAAGCGAGAGTGGTAAAAAAGCACTGAATAAAGCTGAAAATGATTATGCGAAAAAAACTGGAACAACTAGAGCTGACTTTTTAAAAAATAGTCAGGAAAGAAGCGATTACATAGATAGACAAGCAAAAGCAAACAGGTTGCAA
Source organism: uncultured Clostridia bacterium (assembly GCA_937992055.1). Taxonomy (GTDB): domain Bacteria; phylum Bacillota; class Clostridia; order Christensenellales; family UBA1242; genus CAJKWP01. The sequence goes on from CALKLQ010000012.1 coordinate 16,724, forward strand.
TATCAAAGCACAAGAAAGAAAAATATTGCAAGTAAAACCGGGGCTGTTTTGAAAACAACTGGAATGAATCAAACTCTGACTTTGGGTGCATTATACCTAGATGAGGTGAAAGACTCTATGGTTGCAAGTGGCAAAGGTGGACTTAAGAGTATGGTTATGGCCTTTAGTGGAAAAACCAATAAAGAAATTGAGGAAGCTGCAATTGAGAAGAAACTTAAGAAAGAGGAAGAACAAAGACAAAAAGCTAGAATCGATGCTGCGAATAAAAAATAAAGAGTTATTTAAAAATTTTAACTTGGGGAAAAGGAGAACAGATGTCACTTTTATTAGATGTAAATTTTTGGGATTGGATTGTTGCATGGTTTAATCTTATACCAAAGTTTTTATATTTTATTTGCGTAAGTGCAATGTCGCTTTTGGATGCAATGCAATTAGCATTAAGAAAACTAGCAGGGTTAGACTCATACTATGTTGATGGTGCATCCAAAACGGGTGATATTGGACTTAGCTTTATCCAAAGCATTTTTGAAGCAAATTCCAAATATCCGGCAATAAAAAATGCATTTTGGGCTCTTGTAATTTTTGGTGTGATACTTTTGATAGTGGCAACAATAATAGCTGTTGTTAGACAAGAATATATGCCAGATGGTGATTCTTTAAAAGAAAAACCATCAAATAACAAACTTATAATAATTTCTAAAAGCATTAAAAGCCTATTCCTTTTCTTCATAGTTCCGCTTTCATGTGTATTTGGGCTAATGCTAAGTGACATCATTTTGGCAGCTTTGGATAATGTTACAAAAAGTAATTATGGTGGTGAATTATTTTCATCAGAACAGATTGTAAATAAATTAGAATCTCATGAAACATATGCGGGTTCTGGGAATTACTCGTATACAAATTATGATTTGTTTGGTGGGAAAATTGCATCTAATACCACAACTTTTTCCGGAGTTATGTTTAAAACAGCGGCTTATACATGTAATCGAATAAGAAAAAACGAAACTATCAAGTATAGCGGTCAAAGTAAAGGCTATTATGAATATATTAGACAAAATGAGCTTTCAAATTTTGGAATATTCAATCAGGGCAATTCTCAAGAAGAATGTGCACAAATTCTAGATGAGGCTTTTGCAAATTGTGTGGTCTTAAAAACTCCAGATTCATTAATTATTGATGATGGACCTATGAATGATGTGAATGCTTTGGACATTTTTGGAGTTTCAAATAGCAAGAAGATTTCAGCCTTTTCAAAATACAATGTAGGTCTTGTGTGGTATTATTATGATTTATGGGAATTTAACTTTATTATAGGTTTTGCCTTTTTGATTGTTTCATTAAAGCTTTTTGTCAATATCATTTTGGGGCTTATGAAAAGAATAGTCGAGATGACCGCTTTGTTCATAATTTCACCTCCAATAATTGCAGTTATGCCACTGGATGGAGGAAAGTCTTTTAATGAATGGCGAAAAAACTTTTTATCTAAAGCACTTACAGCTTATGGCGCAATTATTGGAATGAATTTATTCTTTTTGATTTTGCCATACCTAAACAGGATAGATTTTTTCCCTCCTGTAAATGGAGCAGTTCATATTCTAAATCTGATTATTTCTTCCTTGTTTATTTTGGTTGGACTTATGAGTGTTGAAGGCTTTATTGGTCTTCTAAGTGGACTAATAGGGGCTGGAGATGCTGCTAAAACAGGAGCGGATATTGCAGAATCTATAGGAGCTACCCTGGCAAAATCTGCTAAATTTACTGGTGCGGCGGCAGGACTAGCGACAGCTCCATATAGAGCTGCAACTGGAGCAGTTGTTAAAAAAGTGGGAAATGCTGGAGCAAAGGCAATTTATGCCAAATCTAATAAAAAAGCAGAAACAGTGGGAAAACGCAATGCTCAGGACAATTGGGAAAAAGGCGGAGCAGAACAAGCTTATGATGAATATTTGAATAACGATCAAGAATTCAAAAATGAAATGTCTCAAAGATATGCTAATAGAACCGATAAATCTCAAAGTTACGACGATTGGTATAAAACGGCAGAAGGTTACAAAGCTAAGGAAGAAGTTGCAAATAATATGACCTCTAGGGCATCCAATCCTCTTCAGACTTTTAATGATTTCAGTAATGCAAGCACAGGTGCAGGATTAGACGCATTTAATAATCAAGCAAAATCTTTTGTTGACCAAGAATTAAATAAAGCTAAAACAGAAAGAACAGCAAAAATTGCCAATGCCATATCAAATATTCCGGGAGTTAAAAACGTTAATTCTTATGGTTCAATTTATTTAGATGAAGTTAAAGGCGGATTTATTAGAGGTGGAAAAGGTGGCTTTAAAAGCATGCAAATGGCTTTTAAAGGTATGAGCGCTAAAGAAATCGAACAACAAGAAATCTATAAGAGAATACAAAAAGAAGAAACCGCTAGACAAAAAATTCAAAAAGAGGTTGAAGAAAAATACAATAAAAAATAAATTTAATATTATTGTTGCTACAAATGTTGATCTTTTCAGTCTTCATTTGAGTTTGGTTTAAATTTAATTAAAAATAGGTAAATTATGAAAAAATATAATAAAAAAAAGTCTTTTAAGCATTTAAAAGGTTTCGCATCAATTTTTGTTAGCCTTTTTTCTGAGATTGAACTTGTCAAAAGCTTTAAAAAAAATGGTGGGTTAAAGGGTATAATAATGGCTTTTCAAGGTAAGACCGCAAGTGAAATTAAGGAACAGGAAATTTATGATAAAATAAAACTTGAAGAAATGGTGCGAGCAAAAATCAGAAAAGAGTTGGAAAATGAAAAACAATAATAGAGTTATGTTTTAAAATTTGTTCCTGCAAAGCAACTAAATTATCTAAATGTAAATAATTAAATAAAATTAATATTTTAATCAAATTTATGAAACAATAAGCAAATACTTTCGTTTTAGCTTTGCAATGGCAAAGTATAATTAAAATACAAATACATTTTGCTTTTTGTCCAGTAAATTTTTCAATTAAATTTAAGTATAAAAATAAAACCCAAAATTATTTTTTGGGTTTTATTTTAAAAATTTGCTTGGCGGGAAAGTGGTTGTCTATAAAAAAATTAGATGATTTATTTGTCTATAGATATAATATAATTCTTGGTTGTTAATTATTTTGAAAAACTGACAAGAACATATGTTTTGCTTATCAGTTTTACTTGGTGGAGTGCTAGAGTGTAGAACCGTATTTTAAATATTTTTAATATTGATTGAATATGTGTGCTTTACGTCCAATAAATTTTCAAAATTCAATTGCTCTAAAAATTTAACAAAATCATCTATATTCATATTTTTTACTTTAGTTTTCCATTTAACAAAGTCATTTAGATTATAAAATATGTTATTGATTTTGTTATTTCTTTCAATCTCTTGTTGCGTTTTGTTTAAATATATATTCCAAAAAGGTAATATGTTAATATGCATATATTTCAATTCTTCATGGCAAGAATAACCTTTTTCAGTATTGTTTAAGAACTTAGCTAATTCTAAATCAGATATGTTTTCTATTATAGTATGTGTTATATCGTTTTTGCTAAAATAAGAATGCAAAGACTCATGAATAAGGTATACCAAATCATAATTTTCATCTTGTAAACCGTTGATATGTCCCCAAATGAATTGATTATTTCCAATATTCATCCCACAAAACAAATCTGGGTCAACAATAATAGCAGTTGTATTCAAGATAAAAGATTTTTTAAAAATTTCATCTAAAAATAAATTTATTTTTCTTTTATATTTTTCCCAATTATTTTTTATTCTTTCTAAATTTTTAATGGCTCCATTACAATAAGTTTTAAAAAATTTTTGTTGTTTCAATTCTAAAATTATATTATTGTCAATTTCTTTTATTTTAAAATCTTTTTGCAAAAGAGTGTATGTTATTCTGTATTTGTTCCACAAATAGTTTGCAAAATCAGTTGGAATTCTGCTTTTTGATATCATTATTCTCGCCATGATATCTTCATTTGTTTGAAACTTAATGTTTAACATAACTTTACCTTATTCAAAAACTACACAAAAATTGGTATGTTAAAAGAATTAATGGCGGAAAGGACAGGATTTGAACCTGCGGTGGCTTTCACCACACACGCTTTCCAAGCGTGCACATTAGACCTCTCTGACACCTTTCCAAATGCTTTTAGAGCATAGCATATTTTTTTTGATTTTACAAGTGTTTTGTTGTTATTCTTAAAATGTATGTAGCAAAATAAAATTTTAATGCAAATGTTTTTGATAAATATTTTGCTAAAATCATTTATTTTGTTACAATTGTTCTATGGATAAATTAAAAATGCTCAAAATTGCTGAAAATCAAGATTGCGAGGCCATTTGGCCAGAAGAATTTGAGCAAGAACAATCTTTAAAGGAAAAGTACACTGACTTTTATGATGATGTAAAACAACCATTTAAATATATAAAAGAAGATTGGTGAAGTTTATTTTTTCAATAATATTTTTAAAAATTATAAGAGCTTGAAATTATTTGTAAAAAAGATTAAAATTATTTATGAATAGGAGAGGTAATATGGCTAAAGTATTTTTTTCAAAAACGCTCACGAGTGAAAATTTATGTGATATGTTTAAAGCTTTAAATTTTGAACTAAAGGGAAAAGTTGCCGTTAAAGTTCATTCAGGTGAAAAGGGTAATCAAAATTATTTAAAACCAGAATTTATGAAACCATTAATAGATTTTGTTGGTGGAACTGTTGTAGAATGCAACACGGCGTATGATGGAGAAAGGAACACATCCACAAAACATAAAAAACTTATTTCAGAACATGGTTGGACTATGTTTAACGTGGATATTTTAGATGAAGAAGGTCCTGACATGATTCTGGATATTCCTAATGGTAAAATAATTAAAAAAGATTATGTAGGTAAGAATTTAAAAAATTATGATTCAATGCTTGTGATATCTCACTTTAAAGGTCATCCTATGGGTGGTTACGGTGGAGCGTTAAAACAACTTAGCATTGGTGTGGCGTCGTCATACGGAAAAGCTTATATCCATGGCGCTGGCAATCCTGAAAAATTATGGGATACTGAGCAAAACTTATTTTTAGAAGCAATGGCAGATTCTGCAAGTGCGGTCCACAAATATTTTGATGGTAAAATTGCCTACGTGAATGTAATGTGCAATATGAGTGTCGATTGCGACTGTTGTGCGGTTGCAGAAGACCCTTGTATGTCAGATATTGGAATTTTGTCTTCGCTTGACCCAGTCGCGTTAGACCAAGCTTGTGTGGATTTGGTTGTGAGTTCAAATGACCCAGGTAAGGAACATCTTTTAGAAAGAATCAATTCTAGAAATGGTCTTTATACCATCGAATGCGCCGAAAAATTGGGTATTGGTTCAAGAAAATATGAACTTGTTAATTTAGACTAACAATATAATTTTAAGAAAAATATGTTATAATTAAAACAATATTAAAGAGGAAATTATGCTTAAATATGAGATGCATGAAGCAGATTCAAGCAAAGGATATAATTTTCCATTTATATTAATATTTCCAGAGCAAATACAAGGAAATGTCAAGATATTTGTTGAAGGGAATAATTCGTTAGACTACATCAAAAGAGATAAAGATGGCAATGTGCTAGGTTATCAAACATTTGAAGAACAAAAACGAGATGCCATTGCGTATGCTCAACAAATTTGCAAACAAGAAGATGGCAAGCATTTTAATTTAGGATATATGTATCAGAAATTAAAGCAACCTCTTGTAATACCAATTATTGAGAGGTGCGAATCTGAATATACAGGAGAGTACTATACTCAAATGCTTGGAAGAAATGTTGTAATGGATAAAACAAGCAAATTTGCTAATTTAAGCCAGCAGGTTGTTGCAGTGGTTGAAGAGGCCAAAAAAGTTTGTCTAGCCAAAAATAATGCGATTAATATTGATAAAAAATCTGGTTTATGTGGATTTTCAACATCTGGAGTTTTTGCAAGTAGAATGTTATTTGCAGAGCCTGAAAGTTTCGATGTTTGCTTATCAATGTGCTCAAATGCAGTCCAACCACTACCGGTTGATGAATTAGATGGTGTTAAATTGCCATATCCATTAGGAACAGCAGATTATGAGAATATGTTTGGTAAGCCTTTCAATATGGAAGAGTATAAGAAAGCGCGACAAATGTTCTTTGTTGGCAATGAAGAAGATAATAAAAGATATAATATCGCAAAAAATCCAAGATTGCATGATAAAAACATCCAAGATAAATTTATTCAAGTTTATGGAGATGTTACAATCCAAGAAAGACAAAGAATGATTTCTCAAATAATGCAAAAATTAGGAATGAACAATACTGTGAGTTTAGTCGTTCCAGGCGGACATAATTTAGGTGGAAAGAGCAAATACATTTTAGGGTTTTGTCAAGCAATTAGTGTTCCTAATGATGCAATAAAACCCTTATTATCAATGGCCATCTTCAGTTGATAGTGTGCAAAAAAGTTTATCAATATAAAAAGCCAAGAAATATTATTCTTGGCTTTTTACATTTTTTCGCTAGTTTCAAACGACTTAAACTTTATAGTAGGTTTTTTATATTTTCAAACTTATAATAATTTTAATCATTCCTAATTAGTTAATCAGAAATTTACGTTATACAAAGTATAACGGTTTACTTTTAATCATAAAAGTAATGCAAAAAGAATACATTTTAGTATGCAATATTTGTCTAATTGTTTGGCTGGTGAAAAAGTCCAAGTTGTTGGTTTTAGAAAAGATTTGCCACAAAAAATAAGAAAAAGGTTGTGTCAACTTAGTATTTTTTCTGGCACAGAAATTATTTTTGTGCAAAAATCTATTTTAAAAAAAGTTATTCTAATTGAAGTTAATTATTACAGGCTTTCTTTAAGATATGATATTGCCTCAATGATAGAGGTGAAATATGCCTAAATTTTTGCTTGTTGGAAATGCAAATACTGGTAAAACAACTCTTTTCAATAGTTTATCAAAAAGCAATGAGCACACGGGAAACTGGCATGGGGTGACAAATGAAGAAAAAGTTGCTAAATATAAATTTGAAAAGCAAATTTACGAGGTAGTTGATCTTCCAGGAATTTATTCAATGACCCCTCTTAGTTTTGAGGAAAAGGTGGCTACAGATTATATTTACTCGCATTTAGATTGCCCGGTAATAAACATTTGTGATTTGAATAATATTCAACGGAACTTATTTTTGACGCTTGAACTAATTGAACTGGGTATGAAAGTTTTTTTAGTTATAAATCAAATGGACAAGAAGCCTTTTAATAAGGTCGATATAAAGTTGTTAGAACAAGAATTGGGTTGTCCTGTTTTTTTATTGAACGCGGGTAATAAAAAACAGGTTGAAAAGTTAAAAAGTGACCTTTCTAGGTTAAATGATTTTAAGTTTGCAAAAACTAAAAATTATATTGGAGATATTAAAGATGATTTTAATTATAAAGTACAAAATGAAAAAATAAACAGAAATTATTTAGCAATTAAATTTTATGAAAATGATGAATATTTAATTGAAAAATTTTTAAGAAAAGACATAAAAATTCCGGATATGTCTGAAAGTTTTGCTAAAAAGAGATATTCATTTATTTCTTCGCTAAAAAGCATAAACCATATAGACAAAAAAGTATATGGGCATAGTGCTTTAGATAAGATACTTTTGAATAAATTTTTGGCTCTTCCTATTTTTATATGTATTTTATTAGCTGTTTTCTATCTGACTTTTTTTTCGTTAGGCGCCTACATAAGCGACTTTTTTCAGTATCTTATTCAAGATTTATTTGGTGGTTGGTTTATTCCTTTTATTTCCTCTTTTATTAAAACGCAGTGGATAATTGATCTTTTTGATGTGGCAATAATAGGTGGAATAGGAAGCATTTTGTCTTTTTTACCCCAAGTAACACTTTTGTTCTTTTTTTTAGCTCTTTTGGAAGATAGTGGATATTTGTCAAGAGTTGCTTTTATGTTTGAGGACATTTTTTCAAAAGTTGGACTTTCTGGGAAGGGTGTTTATACCTTGCTTATGGGTTTTGGTTGTAGTGCCAGTGCAATTTTAACTTCTAGGAATATGGAAGATAAAAACGCCAAAATAAAGACGGCGCTTATGACGCCGTTTATGAGTTGTAGCGCAAAACTTCCCATTTATGCGGTTTTAGGTGGTGCATTTTTTGGTGCGGGGAATATTATTATTGTTTTTGGACTCTATTTGCTTGGAGTGGTTTTGGGATTAACTTTGTGTTATATCTTAGAAAAAACTAATTTTAAAAGCAAACAACAAACCTTCATTTTAGAGTTTGCGCATCTTCGTTTTGTAAAGCCTAAAAGAATTCTAGCTATTATTTATGACAATCTAAAACAATTTTTAATTAGAATAGGTAGTTTATTAGTTTGTGTCAATGTAATTATTTGGCTTTTATCATCATTTAGTTTTAGATTTAGCTATGTGCAGTTTACAGGAGAAAAAAGCATGTTGCAAGTTTTAGGAGAGCTTCTTTGCTTTATTTTCAAACCTTTGGGGTTTGGAAATTGGGGTGCAACTTCGGCTCTTATCGCTGGGCTTGTTGCAAAAGAGGTTGTAGTTTCATCAATTGCTATTTTTAATGGAGTAAGTGGTGGAGATAATCAAATTTCTAAAAGTTTAATTTCACCTAGTTCAGTTGTGTTTTTTACTCCAGCATCTGCCTTGGCTTATATGACGTTTTGTTTACTCTACACTCCATGCGTGGCGACTTTGGGAGTTTTAAAAAAGGAAATCGGTGCAAAATTAATGTGGTTTTCAGTAGTGTTACAACTATTAATTGCTTATTCAACTGCTTTTATAGTATTTCAAATTTGTTCACTAATTGAAAAAGTTGGAATATTTCAAACCGTTTTAATTGTTTGTGCGGTACTATTTGTGTTATTTTGTGTGTTTTATGTTGTTTCCAAAAGAAAGTGTAGTAGTTGTAGATTTTGCAAAAAAAAATGTGACAAAAGATTAGAAAACAATTGAATTAAGATACTAATTATTGGCTTTATTATTTTAAATATTGTTAATTGACATAAAATTTATATTTTGTTAAACTAATTTATATGAATTTTAAAATATTTGATGACGATTTTGAGGATAATAAGCTTAGTTATAAAAAAGAAATTGAACTTTTATCTAAAAATTTAATAGAAAAAAATATGGATAAACCTTTTAAATCGTTTGTTGATGAAAATCTCAATTGCACAAGAAACTATTACATTATTTTATTTGCATTAAAAACCACTCAAAACATTCTAAACGGAGATTCTTTTGAACTTGCACCATTTAAAGCCTTTAGCTTCTTGCCTGATGTAACCTTTTTTCAGACCATGTGCATGGTTTGTAAAAAATTTTTGAAAAAAGGGGATGACTTGGCCAATTTTTATAACATTAAAATTGAAAACCCAAAGTTAGAAAATGTTATAGAAAAAAAAGATGATGACTATTAAATTAGTTTTCTAAAAGTTCATCAACAGAAATTTTATAAAATTTGCAAATTTTTATGATAGTAGTAAGATTTGGTTCTATTTTATCTGCTTCCCAATCAGAAATAGTGCGGTTAGAAAAATTGAGATTTTTTGCTAGTTCAACTTGAGATAAATTTCTTTCCAATCTTAACTCTTTTAACTTTTTTCCTAAACCTTTCATAATTTTAACAAAATGCAAGCATTTGCATCCTTCCAATTTTACCATACTACATTTGATTAAAAATATCTTATACTTCCGTAAAATACGGATAATGTGGATATCAAAAAATGAACGAAAGCTTTCACTTTAATTTTCAATTCCAAGAATATAGTCGCTTGTGACTTTATAAATTTTTACAAGAATTATAATGATATCCAAGGAGGGATAAGTGACGCCTCGTTCCCATTTGCTCACACATGATTGTTTGACATTGCATATCTTTGCTAACTTTTCTTGGCTTAAATCATGTTCTAAACGTAGCTCTTTTAGTCTTTTGCTTATAGTATTTTCCACATATATATTTTAGTCTTAAAAAGACTAAAATGCTTGACTTAGTCTTAAAAAGACTATATAATTGTAAAAAAATATAAGGAAAAGTTAAATCTCATCCTTGCCAAGGAGATAATCACAAGAAACATCAAAAATTTTAGCAAGACAAACTATCATGTCAGTGGATGGTGAGGTTATTCCGCGTTCCCATTTGCTTATGCAAGATTGCTGAACATTACATAGTTTCGCAAGCTCATTTTGATTTAAATTATTTTCTTTTCTTAATTCTTTTATGATTTGATTTATTCTCATATTTTAATATTAGTCTTTTTAAGACTTATTTTGTAAAATAGTCTTACACAGACTATTATCTACAGTTTTTAATATTTTATACGTTTAATTAAATATTTTCTTAATTGAGGTGGATTTTATGATTGATGTTTCTAACTTAAGAATTTATGAACTAAGAGATTATGCGAGGCTAATTGGTGTTAAAGCACCTACAACTAAAGTTAGAGCGCAATTAATAGAAGAAATAAATCTTATTTCTTGCGGGGAATTAAAACCATTTGAAAATGTTTCATCTAAGGGAAGAAAACCTGCTACTTCTTTTGTTTTAGAAGAGAAAACTAAAGAATTTTTAAATCATGAACTTAAAACATTAAAGCATGACGTTTGTGAAAAGATTGATGCCTTATATAATAAAATTAATTTACAATAAGTTTGTTGATAAAATATCTTTTATTTTATATTGAATTTTGATATAATCTTGTCTATGAGAAGATTTTTTGTTAAAAAAGAAAATATAACTAATGATTTTGTTTTTGTATGTGACAAAGATTATTTGCATCTTTCTAATGTTTTAAGGCTTGGATGCGGAGATGAAATTGTTTGTTTTTGTGGTGATGGTTTTGATTATTTTTGTAAAATAATTGAAATGAATAAAAAATTTGCAAAATGTGAACTTTTAAACAAGATTTTAAGTGAAAAAACTCCAAAAGCAAAAGTTACATTGTTTCAAGGCATTACAAAGGGTGATAAGTTAGATTTAATTGTTCAGAAAATGACCGAACTTGGCGTAAGCGAGGTTTTCTTTTTTAAAAGTGATTTCACTTCACGAAAGATGGGTGAATGCAAAACAGATAAATTAAAGATAAATAGCATTGAAGCATCAAAACAATGTGGAAGAAGTGACACTATGCAAATTTTTGGAATTTTAACTTTTAAAAATTTACTTGAAAAGCTAAAAGCCTTTGATAGAGTTATTTTTGCTTATGAAAGACAAGAAGGTGTTGCCTTTCCAGATTTACAAGGAAAAGTTGCTATTGTAATTGGAAGTGAAGGCGGTTTTTCTCAAGATGAATATAAAAGTTTGCTCTCTTTAAATAATATTACCTGTGTTTCATTGGGTAAAAGGATTTTAAGAAGTGAAACTGCCAGTATTGCATTAGCTAGTGTTGTTATGGAAAAAATGGGAGAATGGAGATGATTGTAGTTTTTACTTTGGGCTGTAAGGTGAATAAATATGAGAGTGAATATATAATTGAACATTTAAACAAGTTGGGATATGAAACAAGTGAAAATTTGCAGTGGGCAGATTGCTATATAATCAATACTTGCGCTGTTACTAATGAGGCAGAGAGAAAGTCTAGACAGGCTATTTCAAGAGTTTTAAAATTTAATCCAGATGCTAAAGTATTTGTTTTGGGTTGCGCTTCCCAGAATAACAAATTACAATTTGAACATAAAAATGTAATACAGGTTTATGGATGCCAAGACAAATTTGAGATTTTAAAGCATTTTGAAAATCAGAGCAAAATAATGAAACCAGTTATTTCCGGTGTTAGAAAGTTTGTCAAAGTGCAAGATGGTTGCAATAATTTTTGCTCTTATTGCCTTATTCCTTATTTACGAGGAAGAAGTACAAGCAGAGATATTAATGAGATTATAGATGAAGTTCTCTCCCTAAAAGAACAAAAAGAAATTGTTTTGACTGGCATCGACCTTTCTGATTTTAAGATTGAGCAAACACGTGCTCTTGCTGAACTTGTTGAACGACTTGGCTTTTTTAAGGGTAGAATTAGGTTGGGCTCTTTGGAAGTTGGAATTGTTAATGAAGAATTTTTATCACGTTTAAAAAAATGCGAAAACTTTTGCCCACATTTTCATTTGTCATTGCAAAGCGGAAGTGATTCTGTTCTTAAAAGAATGAATAGACATTACACAACTAAAGAATTCGAACAAGCTGTTAAACTTATTAGACAATACTTTCCAAACTCATCCATTACTACAGATATCATTGTTGGCTTTCCTATGGAAACTGATGAGGAATTTGAACAAACATTTAACTTTGCTAAAAAAATTGAGTTTGCTGATATACATATTTTCCCTTATTCTAAAAGAGAGGGGACAAATGCATTGAGATTTAATAGCTTTGTTGGTGGCGATATAGTTAAAAATAGAGTTAAAAAATTAGAAAATTTAAAACTTGATTTAGTGAATCAATTTTATTTGAATAATTTAGATCAAACTCATACCGTTTTAGTAGAAGAAATTGTAAATGGTGAAGGTTGTGGTTATACTGAGAATTACATTTATTGTAAAGTTAAACAACCATGCTGTGAAGGTGAATTTATAACTGGCAAATTGAAAAACGGAAATATTTTAATTCGAGAATAATGAAATAATTATTTTAAAAGCTTAAAAATCAGTTACGTTATAAATAAAATTCATTCAAGTTATAATCTTTAAATTAGTTTAAATAAAATTTAAATTTATGCTACAATATTTGAGGTTGCAGAAGAAAAGGAACTAATATGAGAATTTTAGGAATAGACCCGGGGTACGGAATCGTAGGCTTTGGCATTATAGATAGCAATATGGGTGAAATTTGCGTCGTAGATTATGGAGTTATTGAAACCGATAAAAGTTTGACCCTGCCACAAAGGCTTAATATTATTGAAAAAGCTTTAATTGAGCTTTTCGATGAATACTCACCAGAAGTTGTTGCTGTAGAAGAATTGTTTTACTTTAAAAATCAAAAAACCATAATTCAGGTTGCTGAAGCAAGAGGTGTGATTATTCAAACCTGTTTTAGTCGTTGCAAGAACATTTTTGAATATACCCCGCTTCAAATCAAACAAGCTTTGACTGGTGTGGGGCGTGCAGAGAAAGCTCAAGTTCAGTTTATGACAAAGACAATATTGAATTTGTCATCAATTCCAAAACCAGATGATGCTGCTGATGCACTAGCCGTAGCTATTTGCCATAGCCAGATCAATCCAGCATTAAACGAAAATAAAATTTAAAAGGACAAAATTATGCTCGCTTTTATAGAGGGAAAATTAGTATATAAACAAGAAGGTAAAATAGTCATTGAGTGTGGAGGTATTGGATTTGAAATTTTTGTTTCTAACAACACTCTTTCTAGTTTGCCACTTCAAAATGAAACTTGCAAGGTTTACACCTATTTGAATGTCAAAGAGGACGAGATGTCTCTTTTTGGCTTTTTAGATGCGGAAGAAAAGTCGCTTTTTATGAAACTTATTGAAGTTTCTGGTATAGGACCAAAAGGCGCTTTAGCAATGCTTTCTGGGATGCCTATAACCGACCTTCTCATAGCAATTTCAAATCAAGATGTCAATTCATTGACAAAAATTAAGGGCCTAGGTAAAAAAACTGCGGAGAGGGTGTGTTTGGAACTTAAAGATAAAATAGGTTTCGTTTCAGGCATAACAGATTCATTGCAAACAAATAATAATGTTATTATGGACGCTGTTGAGGCACTTTTAAGTTTAGGTATGACTAGACAAGACGCAAATAGTTATGCATCTAAATGCTATGAAGAGGGTGATACTGTTGAAAACTTGGTAACCAAGGTGTTTGTTAACATGGGGAGATAAAAATGGATAATAGATTTATAACCAGCACAAAAAATCCACAAGATGCAGAAATTGAAACCTCGCTAAGACCTATTTCAATGGGTGAATATGTTGGTCAAAGTAAGGTTAAAGAGAATTTAGAAATTTACATTAAAGCGGCAAAGGCTAGAGGTGATGCTCTTGACCATGTCCTTTTATATGGTCCGCCCGGGTTAGGAAAAACTACTTTGTCGCACATTATTGCAAGTGAACTTGGTTCCCAGATAAAAATTACTTCAGGACCAGCCATTGAACATGCGGCAGATTTGGCAGCAATTTTAACTAATTTAAATAAAAATGATGTTTTGTTTATTGACGAAATTCATAGACTTAACAAATCAGTTGAGGAAATTTTATATCCTGCTATGGAAGATTTTGCACTTGATTTTATCGTTGGAAAGGGTCCATCTGCAAGAAATATGCGTCTTAAAATTAAACCTTTTACGCTTATTGGTGCCACAACTAGAGCGGGAATGTTAACAGGCCCTTTAAGAGACAGGTTTGGTGTTATTTGTAGGCTGGAATTATATTCAACTGAAGATTTGACTGATATTTTAGTTCGTTCTGCCAAAATTTTAAATATACAAATTGAAAGAGAAGCGGCGATTGAAATTGCCAAGAGAAGTAGAGGCACGCCAAGAATTGCAAATAGATTTTTGAAAAGAATTAGAGATTACTCTCAAGTTATGGGAAAAGGTATTATTACAATTGAAATGGCAAATAAAGCTCTTTCCATGTTGGAAGTAGATGAACTTGGCTTAGACCAAATCGATAGAAGAATTTTATCGAGTATGATTGATAAATTTGGCGGCGGTCCAGTTGGACTAGACACCTTGTCGGCAACAACTGGAGAGGAGTCTGTGACTATTGAAGATGTGTATGAGCCTTATTTGCTTCAACTGGGATTTATTGCAAGAACTCCTAGAGGAAGGGTGGCTATGCCTGCCGCCTATAAACATCTTGGCAAGTATTTGGATGAAGACAAGGCTTTAATGTTAAAAACGTATGAGGTGCAAAATGATTGACTACGAAAGCCTTTCAACTTATGATTACGATTTGCCTCAAAATCTTATTGCTCAATCTCCTTTAGAGAAAAGAGATAACTCTAGGCTTTTAGTATATGATAGAAAAAACAAACAGATTTTAGACAAACATTTTTATAACATATTAGATTTTTTAAAAAGTGGCGATGTTTTAGTTATTAATACCTCTAAAGTTTTGCCGGCAAGAATTTATGGAGTTAAAAGGGAAACAAAAGCTAAAATTGAGATTTTGCTTCATAAAAGATTAGATGAAAAATCTTGGGAAATTATTTTGAAGCCTTTCAAACGCGTGAAGGTTGGAACTATAATTGATTTTTCAAATGAGCTTTTTGGAACAATAATAGAAAAATGTGAAGATGGAATTTGTAAAATCAAATTTGAATTTGAAGGAATATTTGAGGAAATTATTTCAAAAATAGGCGAAATGCCACTGCCTCATTATATCCATAGTAAACTACAAGATTTTCAAAGATATCAAACAGTTTATAGTAAGCAACTAGGTTCAAGCGCAGCTCCTACAGCAGGTTTACATTTTACCGAAGAACTTTTAACAAAAATAAAACAAAAAGGTGTTATAATCGTCGAGGTAATGTTGCATGTTGGTCTAGGGACTTTTAGACCGGTTAAAGATGACAATATAAAAAATCACAAAATGCATTCTGAATATTTTGTTTTAAGTGAGGAAAATGCAAAAACTATTAATCAGGCAAAACAAGAGGGAAGAAGGGTCATTGCTGTTGGAACTACTTCAGTAAGGGTGCTGGAAAGCTGTGCTAATGAAAATGGTAGAGTTATTGCAAAAAGTGGTGAAACGTCTATTTTTATTTATCCGCCTTATAAATTTAAAATAGTAGACGGATTAATAACAAATTTTCATCTCCCTAAAAGCACCTTAATTATGCTAGTTTCTGCCTTTTCATCTCTTGAAGAAACCATGAGAGTTTATAAACATGCAGTTGATGAAAAATATAGATTTTTTAGCTTTGGCGATGCAAATTTAATTTTATAAATAAAATCTAAAAAAAATAAGATAATTTTAAATTTAATAAAATTGATTTGAAAAATGAAAATGTATTATATTCGCTTTAATATCAATTAATCTATATTTTTAATTAAATATTGTTTAAAAAATTAAAATTATTTTAATTTAAAATCAAAAATAAAAAATATTAAACTAAATTAATATATTAATTTAAATTTTAGTTATAATCAAGATTTAAATTTAAAAGGACAGAATATGAATTTCAGCTATGAAATAAAAAAAATATGCAAGCAATCAGGTGCAAGAATAGGCGTTTTAAAAACTCCTCACGGCGAGATAGAAACTCCTGTTTTTATGCCTGTAGGCACTTGTGCAACCGTTAAAGGTCTTAGACGAGAAGATTTGATTGACTTAAATGCTCAAATAATTTTGTCAAATACCTATCATTTGTTTTTAAGGCCAGGTGAAAAAATTGTTGAACAGGCTGGTGGACTCCATAAGTTTATGAATTGGGAAAGACCAATTTTAACTGATAGTGGTGGGTTTCAAGTATTTTCGCTTTCCTCTCTAAGAAAAATAAAGGAGGAAGGGGTTGAGTTTTCTTCTCATCTTTCAGGTGAAAGACATTTTATATCTCCTGAAAAATGTATGCAAATTCAACATTCTTTAGGTTCTGACATTATCATGGCGTTTGATGAATGCACACCTTATAAAGCTACTTATAAACAGGCGGATGAGGCAGAACAACGAACCGCAAGATGGTTAAAAAGATGTTATGAAGTTGCAAAAGATTTTGACAATCAAATGCTTTTTCCAATTGTTCAAGGCAATTTTTATAAAGATTTAAGGTTGAGAAGTATTGAAAATGTTACCCCTTATGCACGATGTGGCATTGCTATAGGTGGCTTGTCAGTTGGAGAACCTAAAGAGGTTATGAATGAAATGTTAGATTTTATAATGCCTCATATTCCTAAAAATATGCCGAGATATTTAATGGGTGTTGGTAGCGCTGACTGTTTGCTTGAAGGATTTTCTAGAGGAATAGACATGATGGACTGCGTGCTTCCAACTAGAGTGGCAAGAAATGGAACTGCATTTGTTAAAGAGGGTAAACTTGTAGTCAGAAACGCAAAATATAAAAATGATTTCACACCATTAGAACAAGGCTGCGATTGCTATACTTGTAAAAATTACACTAGAGCTTATCTTAGACATCTAGTTAATTGCGGAGAGATGTTAGGTGCTGAGCTTTTGAGCATTCATAATTTGCACTATTTAATTAATTTGACAAAACAGATTAAACAAGCTATATATGATGATTGCCTTTTAGATTTTAAAAATGAATATTTGAAGAACTTTACCTTGCTTGAAAAATAATTTTACAAATAAACAATCTTTTCGATCAAATTTTTATTTAAAAAGTTTGTTAAAAATAAAATCTTGTGATATATTAACTAATAGGATAAACAAATGATACTTTTAGCTACATTTTCTCAAATAGTATTTCCAATATGCATTTTGTTAATTTTAGTGCTAATTGGTGTCTATGTTTTAAATTAGGAGGTTTTATGAATCAAATTTTGGCAGATATTCAGCCAACTCAATGGATTTTACTTGCAATCATTGTGGTTTTAATTATTCTTTATCCTATTTTTGTTTATATTAGAAACAAAAAAGACAGGGAAAAATTTCAAGCTTTGAACGACAGCTTAAAAGTAGGAGATAAGGTAGTTACAGGCGCTGGCGTGTATGGAACAATCATTTCCATTGATGTTAAAAATGAGGGAAAAATTGTTACATTAGAAACAGGTGACGAAAATCATAAGGGATATGTTAGTGTAGATGTTTTAGCGATATATAACGTTATTAACGACACTCCAATTCAAGAGACAACAGAAGCTCTTACTACTACTGAAATTGAAAAAAGCGATATTGTTGAAGAAAATTCTGACGAAAAGCAAAATACTGAAATGACAACTAATGAAACTAAACAAAATAAAACAAAAAAGAAATAAAATTTTGCTGAAGTAAAAAAATTACTTCAGTTTTTTTTATTTAATTACAACTTTTTAGTAAAAAAAACTAAACAAAAAAAATATAATAACTTTTAGTACCAAATAAAGTTTCATAAAATTTTTGTGTTATTTGGTTTCTAATTGTTGTGATAATTTTAAGTTTAATTTTGAATATAATTAAAAATTGTTAAACATAAAATTAAAAGAAAATAATGTAATAAATTTTTTTGTTTGCAATATATATATTAAAATATGATGCCATTTATATGATATTTGACTTTTTTTATTAAATGATATATAATAAAAACATGAATTTAGGGCGTTATATAAAGGACAAACATTTTATTTTCTGCTCGATTAGTTTCTAATCGAGCGTTTTTTATAGTTATTGTACAAGAAAAAAAATAGTTTTATAATATGTAAATCTTACTAGAAAAATATAATAAATTTGTTTTAATAAAGGAGAAATAAATGTGTATTATAACAATCAATCGTGAATTTGGAAGTGGAGGAAGAGAACTTGCCAAAAGATTGGCTGATATGTTGGGCTTTGCATATTTTGATAAAGAGATAATTTCTATGGTTGCAAAAAAAAGTAATCTTAGTGAAGATTATCTTGAATGCGTCACAACCAAGAATAATGAATTTCCTTATACTATAGGAAAATCTTTTACCTTATATTCTGCTCCTCAAAAATATTTTACAAATATGCTTGTCACAGAAAGAAAAATAATTCAAGAAATCGCTAAACAAGGCAATTGTGTTATAGTAGGAAGAGGTGCTGATGTTATTTTGAGAGAATTTAACACGGTAAATATTTTTGTTTATTCGAATTTAAATTCTAAATTGAAAAGATGTAAAGAAAAGGCATCTGCAAATGAAAATTTGAACGAGAAGGAATTAATTAAGAAAATCAAACTTGTAGATAAACAAAGAAAAAAATTTTATCTCTTATTAGGGCTAGATTCTTGGGGAGAAAAAGAAAACTATGACATTTGTATAAACACAACAAATGTTGAAATAAAGGATGTTGTTCCTCAACTAGCAGAATTAACTAAAAGGTATTTAGGTGAATAATGGCAGTACATTTATCTGAACATTTTACATACAAAAAGCTTTTAAAGGCAACTTTGCCCTCCATTCTTATGATGGTTTTTACCTCACTTTATAGCATAGTGGATGGACTTTTTGTTTCTAACATAGTTGGCACTGTTGCATTTTCTGCGGTAAATCTATTTTGGCCGATTTCAATGATTATAGGTGCATTGGGATTTATGATGGGTGCAGGAGGTTCAGCATTAGTTGCAAAAACATTAGGCGAGGGCGACAATAAAAAAGCAAATAAAATTTTTTCTTCAGTAGTTTATTTTACTATTATTTTGGGTTTGGTTGTTTCATTGGCTGTATTTTTTTTCGTTGAGCCTATTTGTAAACTTTTAGATGCAACACCGCAAATGCTTCCATACTGTGTTGTGTATGGAAAAATTATTATAGGCGCGGAAATTGCTTTTATGTTACAAAATCTGTTTCAAAACTTTTTTATTGTGGCGGAAAAGCCTATGCTTGGTTTTTTGATGTCTGTTTTGGCAGGATTGATAAATATGGCTCTTGATGCCCTTTTTATACTAGTTTTTAAATGGGGAGTGGTTGGAGCCGCTGTTGCAACAATAGCCGCCCAAATTGTTGGAGCGATAGTGCCATTTATTTATTTTGCTAACAAAAAAAATAAAAGTTTGTTAAAATTGACAAAGGCAGGTTTAAATTTTAAAGTTATTTTAAAGTCATGTACAAATGGCTCAAGTGAGCTTTTGAGCAATATTTCTGCATCTATAGTAAGTATTGTTTACAATATTCAACTTTTAAAATTCGCGGGTGAAAATGGAGTTGCTGCTTATGGAGTGATAATGTATGCTGGCTTTATTTTTGCTGCTGTTTTCATAGGTTATGCTATTGGTACCGCACCAATTGTTGGCTATAACTATGGTGCGGAAAATGATTATGAACTTAAAAATGTACTTAAAAAAAGTATTGTAATAAATTTAACTTTTGGCTTAATTATGACTTTGCTTTCTATTTTGCTTGCAAGGCCACTGAGCAGTATTTTTGTAAGTTACGATGAAACTCTTTTAAATATGACTATATTGGGAATGAGAATCTATTCTTTTTCATTTATATTTTCTGGTTTAAACATATTTACCTCTTCATTTTTTACCGCATTAAATAATGGTTTGATTTCTGCCATTGTTTCCACCTTGCGTACCCTTGTTTTCCAAATAGGCGCAGTATTATTAATGCCACTAATTTTTGGACTGAATGGTGTTTGGTCTTCAATTATTTTGGCAGAAGGGTTGGCTCTTTTAATTTGTACTATATTTTTAATCACTAATAGAAAAAGATATAAATATTAAGCATGTGAATATTGTTGAAATTTCTATATAAATTAATATGATTGTTAAATGATATTAGCAAAATTATAAGGCAATTAAAGAAAAGTGAATCATAGTATTCGCTTCAGACTGAAGATAAACGTCAAGACCGTAAAATATTAAAAAAATTTTACTTACTGCGTTAACTGAAAAACGCCCTAAGACAGTCATTTACGTTAGTAAACTCCTGCCTTAGAGCATTTTTCGAGCCTTGTCTCTCTCGTTTCTCTTCAGTCTGATTAATTTGTCTACACACTAAAGTGAACCATAGTGTTCACTTTTAAATTTAAAAGTTTTCTTCATTTAGTACAATAGTTCTTTAAAAGTTATGTGAGCTTGGAAGAGTTATGTACTAAATCAAAAAGTTAAAGCTTTTTAAGAACATTAAATTTTCATTTTTTCTCTTCGCTCATTAAATTCTTGCATTCCTTGTTTTACAAAATTTTCCATTTCTGGTTCTAATACAAACAACAGTGAAAGTAATTCTCCAACATGAACCATTTCCTCTTGTTTTATTGAGTTAAGTGTCTGTTTTACAAGCGGGTCATTACTTTCTTTTGCATGTTTATCATATCCTCTTATAGCATCAAATTCACCCATAATATCTGTTAAAACATTATAAAAATTATTATTTTTTTCTTGAAAGTTAGTTGTTTTAGTATTTAAAAAATTATACATATTTGCTCCTGTGGATATATTATGAAAATTATAAATACTATGTTACATATTTTTATGTCTTACATAGAAATAGCTTTTTTAATAACAACTTTTTTTATTACAATGATTAATAATTGCTTGGTCCATAGGTAATTTAGTCGTTAATCTAATGTAGATTTAAATTTTTTGTTAAAATGCTTTTGAATGAATTTTATAAAAAAATTTTTGAACCATTTGCGGAGAAACTTCGCAGGCTAAAAAGGCGAGAGAGGGAAACGAAGTTTCAACAATCGAAGATTGTTAGCTGCGATAGCAGCTCCTCTCTCGCCTTATAATTAACTTTTTTTAAACAGATTGGGTTTGAGCTATAATTTTAACTTTTTTATTGTAATAGCCAATTTTATATAAAACGAAGGAAATAATTAAAAAAGTGATAATTCCTATAAGAGCACTTGTAAATATAAATTCATTGCCAAGTAATGAAAAATTTTCAAATCTCGTAAGATGAAAAACCATATCTCCAACATTCATTCCTATAAAACATGAAATCGCACATGTTGAAAAATTATTAGATAGTAAAGCTAGTAAAATTCCATTTATTAACCCAAAAAATAGAGTAGGAATGTAGCTAAGCATCAAAACTTCATCCATAGGAATAAGAGAATAAGCTAATGTAAGTAATACAACAAGGAAGAAAGCTACTAAAAATTTAGAAGGTTTTTTTAGTTTGAATAACATTATTATTGAAAAAATAGCAGGAAGTAAAACATATCCAATGTTAACTGAGAATTTGTCTATGTTAAGGTTTGGTGCAAAAAGGCCACTAATCAATAGCGCCAAGGAAATTAAAACGAATATTTTATTTAAATGAAAAAATTTCAAAACACTTTCTCCAACTCCAAAAAGTGTCAAAATAAAAAGGCATCCTAAAATTAAAAGGTTAATTTCCATAACTAACTCCGTTTTTAATTTTAGGATGTGAAAAACAGTTTAAAATATTCAATTTTTGCTTATTTATTTTTCTTTGTACTATCTTCTAATAATTTTGTCTGTTTTTCAATTTCTTTTAAAATGGTTTTCATTACGCTGGCACTATTATGCCACCAATCACGACTCCAAATTCTTAAAGTTTTCCATCCTCTTGATTTTAAAAATTCATTTCTATATACGTCTCTTTCAAGAGTGGAGGAGGAACTTTGACTTGCTGCCTGATCGGTTTCGATACCAAGGATATATTTGTCTTTTTGTTTGTTATAAACAGCTATGGACATTTTTACAGAATTACCTAAATTTATTTCTGCATTGTAACCAAGTTTTAAAAGTTTGTGTTGGATTTGTTGTTCTATTGGCAAAACACCAATGCTTTTTTCATTTATGTAAGGAGTTTCATTAAAACTTTCTAAAATTGTCTTCACCTCATTAGTGTTGCCTTTAGAAACTGCTCTAACATAAGTTAGATAACTTTTTAATAATTTAGGACCCATAAATTTTGAATTATCAACCTTAAGTTCTTCTGGTTCTATGCTTGTCACAACATAAACTTTTTGTTTTGCACGTGTAATAGCAACATTCAACCTATTTTCGCCACCTTCGTTTGAAAGGGAGCCAAAAATTGCATTGACTTTTCCAAATTCATTTTGAGCATAACCAATGGAAAAAATTATTATGTCACGTTCGTCACCTTGCACATTTTCCAAGTTTTTAACAAACAGACTTACATCTTCGCCATTTTCAATTCTGTTAGATTCTTTTATAAATTGAACTCTAAAGTTTTCATCGTTAAAACATTCTTTATCTAATAAATCTTCAATCAACATTTCTTGTTCGATGTTGAAGGTGATAATTCCTATAGTTTCATTATTTTTTCTAGTTTTTAAAATGTTTTTAGTAAGTTCAACAACTTTTTTTGCCTCAATAATGTTTTTTCGGTCTTCCCATTTTCCTTCTACCAAAATTCTTTCTATTGGTTTGTGCCTAATGTTTTTCGAATTGTTTGGAGCAATTTGCAATTTTCCATTATAAAAAGCTTTGTTTGAAAAATCGATTAATTCCTCATTTTTGCTTCTATAATGATAGGTGATATTTGCACTATTGAAACGTGCCACAGCAAGATCCAAGAGACTTTCAACTTCCAAAGCAGCTTGAGTGGAATAATCTAATTCCTCGTCAATGTTACTGCCCATATATCTTTTCATAAATGTGGTTGTTGGTCTTAATTGTTTTGCATCACCAGCAACAACAACTCTATTTCCACGATATATAGAAGGTATGGTGTTTTCAATGAATACTTGGGAGGCCTCATCAAATAAAACTATGTCAAACATGTTTCTAACTAGTGGTAAAATTGTGGAAACATTTTCAGGAGAAAGTAGCCAACAAGGGAAGAGCTTAAACATATAATTGCCATAAATATCCATGGTCTTTCTAATTGGCCAAAAATTTTGTTTTTTAGAAATTTGATATAAAAAGTCCTTACTTTGTGCATTTCCATTGAACATTTTTTGATATTCTAAGACAAAACTTTGTCTAGCTATTTTAGAGCTAATTTCACTTAGTTCATTTTTTAACGCCACTATTTTAGTTCTGATGTTCTCAAAGTCGACAATTGAAGAAAGAATGTTTTTATTTTGCTTTTCATAGCCTAAAATTTCATGATAAATTCTAAGAGGTAATATTTTATTTAAAATTTCAATATATTTTGGATAAGTTGTGGCATTTTTGTAGGCAAAGTTTAAAACATATTTTTGGTCATCAGTTAAGTTCTTCAAAGTTAAATTGATGTCCCGCAATTCAATATAATTATCTACTGCATTGCTCAAATTTTTAATGACTGTTGTATTTCCATTCAATATACCATCTATTGCCATTAAATATCCATTAGAAGATAAAACGTCTTTTAAAAATTCGTAGTCTTGTATGTATTCAGCAATTGCTTGAAGGGTAACTTCAAAATCTTTGGCGACCTCTTTTTCTTTTTTAACAAAATTTGCTTTTGCAAAAGGATACATAGGGAAAAGGAAATAACTAGTTCTTAAAAGATTGTCCGCCTTTTGAAATTCCAACTTAGTTGTCATTTTTATAAGTGGTTTTATGTTTTGTCCAGACTTGACCTCTGTTAAATATGTCAGCACCTGCCTGCTATATTTATATTTTGCCAAATCAAAAAGTTCTTGACGTGATTTAGCTAGTTCATTTAATTTAGATTGGGTTTCAGCAAGTTTATGAACTCCAATATTTTCTTGTAAGTGGTCAATAAACGGATTTTTCTTTTTGCTTTCAACAAAATCATAGTAAAGTTGAACCTTGTTTTTTTCGTTTAGAATGCTAAGGGCTTCACTGAGCTGCGTGTAATTCATATCTAATAATTTTTTACTACTAAGCATTTGTTTGTAAATCATATATTCTACAGATTGTTTTCCAATTTTATATGAATTATAATACATTTGTTGAAGCGACAAACCAAAGTCAGTAGTTTCATTCAAGCATTTGGAAATGGTTTCTAACTTATCAATTTCGTTATTTAAAGTTTTTTTAGTGTCTTCAAACTTTTTTTGAAGGTCAAAATAAAAAGGAGAATTGTTTATAGAATTATGTGCATTTAAGCATCTTTCATAAAACATGCGTTTTTCTTTTTCAGCGTCAGTAATAAACATGGCTTTTTCATTTAAAGAGCCTAATCTATTAAAAACCACCTCTAGTGCTGCTTTTTTTTGGGATACAACAAGCACCTTTTTATTTTTACAAAGAGCATCTGCAATCACATTGACAATGGTTTGAGATTTGCCAGTGCCTGGAGGCCCGTATATGACCATGTTTCCACTTTCGTTAACCTTTTTAACAACTTGTTCTTGAGCAAAATCTACATTGTTGATAAGATATAAATTTTGTACCTTTTCCTCTTTGTGTTTTAATTTTTTAGTGTTCAATAGTTCGTTGATTGGTTCATTCGTTAAATGCCTTTTTTCAAGGGCAGAATAATCGGAATAAATTGAATTCGCCAAAGAACATCTTGCGAGCAGGCAGACATGTTTAATTTCTGGAGAATCTGAGGTGCTAGGTTCTGCATATCTAGTAAATGGAAAGATGTTTTTACGTTCAGAATTCGCAATTTTAATACCAAAAGAACGAAGATATTCAAGAAGATTTTGAAGGGAAGGGAACCTGCTTTTTAAACAATCAAATTCCATTTCAAGTTCTTCTAAATTAAGCCTGAAATTATCAGCAAAAGCAAATAAAAGTGCCTTGTTAAGTTGAACATTTTCACCATGTTTTAGCCTAATATTAATGTTGTTATCATCTAAAATATCAATTTCAATAGGGAACATTAAAAGAGGGGCTTTAAAGGTGTATCGTTGAATGCTTCCATAAACAAAAGGATAGCATAAATAAAGTTCATATCTTCCGGTTTCCTTTTCAATATCTTCAATCTCACGTTTTAAAGAGGTTAAACTTTTAACTTCTTGTTCAACCGCTTTTTTTGATGCTTCACGTTTTTGGCGTTCAAATTTGAGTTTTTCTTTATTGTCAGCAAACTGGGTTTTGCAAAACCTTTCCTCAATTTTATTAGCTTTTAAAATTTCTTGTTTTGTTTCCTTTCCAACAACTGTAAAAGGTAGAGTTTTTCCATTCCATAGTAAATCTAAAAAATCAGAAGCCAGTTCTTGATTTTCATAGAGAATTTTACCTAAGTCATAACCATTTTTTTTGGTGAAATTTTTAAGATATAAACTTCTATTTTTTCCACTGATTTCAATTAATCTTTCTTTGTAATAAGTGTAGATGCTTTTCATTTGTAAATCCTTTTATAACAAATATATTATA